>JBBINL010000127.1:0-7119 GCA_037443905.1 Burkholderiales bacterium
TCGGCCGCAGCGCGTGCGACTGCCATCGATACCGCCAGCATCGCGTTGGCGCCCAGCCGGCTCTTGTTGTCGGTGCCGTCCAGGTCGATGAGGGTCTTGTCCAGAAACGCCTGCTCGGACGCGTCGAGTCCCAATACTGCTTCAGAAATTTCGGTATTGATGTGTTCGACTGCCTTCAGCACACCCTTGCCCAGGTAGCGAGATTTGTCGCCATCGCGCAGTTCGATGGCTTCGCGGCTGCCGGTGGAGGCACCCGACGGCACCGCAGCGCGGCCCATGGTGCCGGATTCCAGCAAGACATCGCACTCGACCGTGGGGTTGCCACGGGAGTCCAGGATTTCACGACCAACAATATCGACGATGGCACTCATGGGTTTCCCTTATTGAAGTTGAATGAAAACGGCTTGATCAATGGCTCAGGCTGCGAAGTTGTTTTCAAGGAATCCATGCCGTTTGATGACTTGATCCAGCGCCAGCAGGGTTTCAAGCAAGGATTTCATGTGTTTGAGCGGCACCGCGTTGGGTCCGTCACTCAGGGCTTTGGCCGGATTCGGGTGTGTTTCCATGAACAGGCCCGCGACCCCTGCCGCCACCGCTGAACGCGCCAGCACCGGCACCATTTCACGCTGACCACCACTGCTGGTTCCCTGGCCGCCGGGCAGTTGTACCGAGTGGGTGGCATCGAACACCACTGGTGCACCGGTGTTTCGCATGATGGCGAGCGAGCGCATGTCGCTGACCAGGTTGTTATAGCCGAAGCTGACACCGCGCTCGCAAGCCATGAAGTTGTCTTCTGGCAGGCCTTTTTCGCGGGCGGCTGCGCGCGCCTTGTCGATCACGTTCTTCATGTCGCCAGGTGCCAGAAACTGCCCCTTCTTGATGTTGACGGGTTTGCCGGACTGCGCCACGGCACGAATGAAGTCGGTCTGACGACACAAGAAGGCGGGGGTTTGCAGCACGTCAACCACCGAGGCCACCTGCGCAATCTGATTTTCCGAGTGGACATCGGTGAGCACTGGCAAGCCCAGCTCACGCCTGACCTTGGCCAGAATCTCCAGGCCTTTGTCGATGCCAGGGCCGCGGAAAGTCGCGCCGCTGGAGCGGTTGGCCTTGTCAAAGCTGCTCTTGAAAATGAATGGAATACCCAGACTCTGCGTGATTTCCTTCAGGGTGCCGGCCGTGTCCATCTGCAATTGTTCGGATTCGATCACGCAGGGTCCGGCAATCAGAAAAAAGGGCTGAGTCAGACCAACTTCAAACCCGCACAGCTTCATCAGGCGACCGCTTTCAAGGTGCTGGGCATGCTTTGGTGGTCCAGCGCCGCCCGGATGAAGGCATTGAACAGAGGGTGCCCGTTCCAGGGGGTGGACTTGAACTCAGGGTGAAACTGCACGCCCATGAACCAGGGGTGCACCTCTTGCGGCAATTCCACGATTTCGGTCAGGTGTTCGCGCTGGGTCAGGGCCGAGATGACCAGGCCTGACTTGCGCAAGGTATCAAGGTAATTCACATTGGCTTCGTAGCGATGACGATGACGCTCGGTGACCACATCACCGTAAATTTTGTGGGCCAGTGTGCCCTTGACAACATCGGAGCTTTGCGCGCCCAGGCGCATGGTGCCGCCCAGGTCGGAGTCATGGCTGCGCGTCTTGATGCTGCCGTCCGCGTCTTTCCATTCGGTGATCAGGGCGATCACCGGATGCGGCGTCGCGGCGTCGAATTCGGTGCTGTTGGCGTCGACCAGACCCGCCACATGCCGCGCGAATTCGATGGTGGCCACCTGCATGCCCAGGCAGATCCCCAGGTACGGAACCTTGTTTTCGCGGGCGAAGCGGGCCGCACAAATCTTGCCCTCGACGCCGCGAATGCCAAAACCGCCTGGCACCAGGATCGCATCGAACTTGGCCAGCCGTGCCAAGTTGTCGGGCGTGATGGTTTCAGAGTCGATGTAATCGATCCTGATGCGCGCATGGTTTTTCATGCCGGCGTGGCGCAGTGCCTCGTTGAGCGACTTGTAACTGTCACTCAAGTCGACATATTTGCCCACCATGGCGATGTTGACATCGACTTGTGGATGCGCCGTCTCGTAAACCAGGTTGTCCCAGCGCTCGAGTTTGGCGGGTGGCGTGTTCAGACGCAATTTGTCGCAAATCAGGCCGTCCAGACCCTGTTCATGCAACATGCGCGGGACTTTGTAGATGGTGTCGACATCCCACATCGAGATCACACCCCAGATGGGCACGTTTGAAAAGAGCGAGATTTTTTGCCGCTCTTCTTCAGGAATCGGGCGATCCGCGCGACACAGCAGGGCGTCGGCCTGGATACCGATTTCACGCAACTGCTTGGCGGTGTGCTGGGTGGGTTTGGTTTTAAGCTCGCCGGCGGCCGCAATCCAGGGCACATAACTCAGGTGCACGAATGCGGTCATGTTGGGGCCCATTTGCAGGCTGAGCTGACGCACCGCTTCGAGAAAAGGCAGCGACTCGATGTCGCCCACCGTGCCGCCAATTTCGACGATCGCCACGTCGACGGCTTCGGGGGTGCCATAACCGGCGCCGCGCTTGATGAAATCCTGAATCTCGTTGGTGACATGCGGGATCACCTGCACGGTCTTGCCCAGATAGTCGCCGCGGCGTTCTTTTTCGAGCACACTTTTGTAAATCTGACCCGTGGTGAAGTTGTTGGCTTTCTTCATGCGGGTTTCGATGAAGCGCTCATAGTGGCCCAGATCCAGATCGGTTTCGGCGCCATCGTCGGTCACAAACACCTCGCCATGCTGGAACGGCGACATGGTGCCAGGGTCCACATTCAGGTAGGGGTCGAGCTTGATCAGGGTGACTTTGAGGCCGCGCGATTCCAGGATCGCAGCCAGTGAAGCGGAGGCAATTCCCTTGCCAAGGGAAGAAATTACACCGCCGGTGACGAAGACAAATTTGGTCATGTCAGAGTGAGCTGTGAACTCGGGAAGCTGGTAAAGCAGGATTATAGGGGCCGTGTTCCTGCAAACATCACCGTCTGTTACATTGCTGCGCATGAAAGATTTAGCTGGAAAACACATCGTGTTGGGTCTCTCGGGCGGCATTGCCTGCTACAAGTCGGCCGAGTTGTGCCGCTTGTTGATCAAGGCCGGTGCCACCGTGCAGGTGGTGATGACGCAGGCCGCCAGGCAATTCATGACCCCGGTCACCATGCAGGCCTTGAGCCAGCGACCGGTGTACGGCTCGCAGTGGGACACGCGGGCAGCCAACAACATGGCGCATATCAACCTTACCCGCGAGGCCGATGTCTGCCTGATGGCGCCCGCCAGCGCCGATTTCATCGCCAAGCTGGCGCACGGCCAGGCCGATGATTTGCTCACGCTGATGTGTCTGGCGCGACCGGCTGAGCGGGTGCCCTTGCTGATAGCGCCGGCCATGAACCGTGAAATGTGGCAGCACCCCAGCACCCGGCGCAATGTGGCGCAAGTGGCGGCTGATGGTGCACGGGTGCTGGGCGTGGGCTGCGGTGACCAGGCTTGTGGTGAAACGGGCGATGGCCGCATGCTGGAGCCAGTCGAGATTCTGGACGAGCTGATTGCTTTTTTTCAACCCAAGCTACTACAGGGTCAGCATGTGCTGGTCACAGCCGGCCCCACCTACGAAGCGATTGACCCGGTGCGGGGCATCACCAATTTGTCGAGCGGCAAGATGGGTTTTGCCATTGCCCGTGCCGCGCGCGAGGCCGGTGCCAGCGTGACGCTGGTGGCCGGGCCGGTGAGCCTGCCAACGCCGCGCGGTGTGGACCGGATCAATGTGAAATCGGCCGTGGACATGCTGGCAGCCGTGACGGCGCATGCCCCGCAAGCGTCCATTTTCATCGCCACATCGGCGGTGGCCGACTGGCGTCCAGCCCAAGCCGCTGCTTCAAAAATCAAGAAAGACGGCAGCGCCCAACCGCCAGCGATCACGTTTGTCGAGAACCCCGATATTCTGGCCACCCTGGCGCAATCCGCGAGAGGCAAGAGCCGTGCGCTGTATTGCGTCGGCTTTGCTGCTGAAAGCCACAACCTGCTGGCCAATGCCCAGGCCAAGCGCCAGCGCAAGGGGGTTCCGCTGCTTGTGGGCAACATCGGCCCCGACACCTTTGGCCAGGATGACAACGCCTTGCTGCTGGTCGATGAGACCGGCACCCGGGAGTTGTCACGCGATTCAAAACTGTCACTGGCACGCAAGCTGATCGCTGAAATTTTCCACAGAACAGGTGCAGGAGCGCGAACATGATGCAGATCGATGTGAAGGTGCTCGATGCCCGCATGGCAAATCAGCTGCCCGCATATGCCACATCCGGCAGTGCCGGGCTGGATTTGCGCGCCTGTCTCGACGCCCCCCTGACGCTGGCTGCCAATGCCTGGCAGCTGGTGCCGACCGGCATTGCCATTTATTTGAAAGACCCGGGTTTTGCCGCCCTGATCCTGCCGCGCTCCGGACTGGGACACAAGCACGGCATTGTGCTGGGCAATCTGGTCGGACTGATCGACAGCGACTACCAGGGTCAGTTGATGGTGAGCGCCTGGAACCGTAGCGATGTCACTTTCACCATCGAGCCGATGGAGCGCATTGCGCAACTGGTGATCGTTCCGGTGGTGCAGGCGCAGTTCCGGGTGGTGAACGAATTTCCGGCCACTGAGCGCGGTGAAGCCGGCTATGGCTCCACCGGTAAAGCCTGATCCATGACTACTGCAGCAAGTTGCTGCCAGGTGCCATGTCGTGCGGCGTCGTGACCGTGAAAAAACCGGTACCTGCGCTTGCGCAGTCAATTTCCTCCTCAGTGGCTTCACGCACGGCGTGTACCTTGAGCGTCAAACGCAGCGCCATGCCCGCCAGCGGGTGGTTGCCGTCCAGCACCACGTGCTCCGGGTAAATGTCGGTCACGGTGTAAAGCACGTCTTGCGGCATGTCGGGGTTGCAGCCGGCGGGCAGGGCAGAGCCCTCGAAGGTCATGCCTTCTTCGAGTTCGGGCGGAAAGAGCTCGCGGGGTTCCAGAAAGATCAGTTGCTCGTTGAATTCGCCAAAGCCCTGCTCGGGCTCGATGTGAAGGTTCAAGGTGGCGCCGGCCGTGTGGCCTTGCAGCGCGGTCTCGATGACCTCGAACAAGTCGCTGCCCCCCACCAAAAACTCCACCGGCTCTTCGAGCACGTCCAATTCCTCACCCAAAGAGTCGGTGAGCGTCCAGCTCATGGCGACGACGCATTGTTGTGTGATTTCCATACGAGAATTGTCGCAGACAATAGACGCAACGGAGAACCCCATGGATGTCACCCAAGCGCTGCCTTTGTTAGGCGGCATCAGCCCCCAACAGTTCATGAAACGCTACTGGCAAAAAAAGCCTCTGCTGGTGCGCCAGGCGATTGCCGACTTCAAGCCTTTGCTTGATCGTGCGCAATTGTTTCAACTGGCAGCCCATGAAGATGCCCAGACCCGAATGGTGATTCAAGAGCCTGGCAGCAAACCGGGGTGGCGCTTGCGGCACGGCCCGTTTCAGCGCCGCGCCTTGCCAGTCTTGAGGCAAGCGGGCTGGACGATTCTGGTGCAGGGCGTTGATTTGCACAACGACCGTGTGCACGCGTTGATGAACCAGTTCCGCTTTGTGCCCGATGCCCGCCTGGATGACCTGATGATCAGTTTTGCCACCGATGGCGGCGGTGTCGGGCCGCACATTGACAGCTACGATGTTTTCTTGTTGCAGGCGCTAGGCCAGCGGCGCTGGCGCATTGGCCGCCAGAAAGACCTGAGCCTGCAAGCCGATGTGCCGCTGAAGATTCTGGCTCACTTTCAGCCTGAAGTGGAATACCTGCTGGAGCCCGGCGACCTGCTGTACCTGCCCCCGCGCTATGCCCATGACGGCATAGCCGTGGGTGAATGCATGACCTATTCCGTGGGTTTTCGCATCCCCAATCGGGCCGAGCTGGCGCGTGAACTGCTGCAGCGTCTGGCCGAGGAAGCCGAGGAAGAGGTGGGCGTGAGCTTGTACCGTGATCCGGATCAGCCCGCCGTGGACCAGCCTGCTGAAATCCCGGCCAGGATGCTGGAGTTTGCCCAGGATGCGCTGCAGGACGCGTTACAGGACAGCCTTGCCCTGGGGCGAGGTCTGGGTGAGTACATGACCGAGCCCAAACCGAATGTCTGGTTCGAGGCGCGCACCTTGTCCGTGAAAGACAGGCAAGCCATGCAAACCCGGGGCATCCGGCTCGATCGTCGCACCCGCATGATGTTTGATACGCACCATATTTTCATCAATGGTGAAAGTTTCAGTGCCTCGGGTCGGGATGCGACCCAGATGCGCAACCTGGCCAATGCCCGCTTGTTGTCAGGCCGGGACGTGGCCAGGCTGAGTGCGCAAGCGCTCACATTGCTGACTTCATGGTGCGCCGCCGGCTGGCTGGAGGTGCAGAAATGAGGGGGGTTTCACCAGCCGGATAGATTGTTGCAAACATAATTAGTTTTTTTAGTCAACCGTGAAAACCATTAGATAAATCCTAAAATTTGCGCCCAAGCCGACTGGACTTCAGGTTGATCGGCCGGGTTTTGTGGGGCACCACAATGCATTTTCAGGAAATTTTTTAATCAGGTACTACCAATGAACAAATCTCTCGTTCTTATCGCTGTGATCGCTGCGGCTGCTCTGGTCGCTTGCGGCAAAAAAGAAGAAGCTCCCGCACCTGCACCTGCTCCCGCGGCTGCCCCGGCTCCTGCAGCTGAACCTGCTGCTCCGGCTGCTCCGGCGTCTGAAGCTGCCGCCCCGGCTGCTGCTCCCGCTTCGGAAGCTGCCTCCAAGTAATCGGATTTACCGAACACTTGAAAAAGCCACCTTCGGGTGGCTTTTTTGTTGAAGAAATGGCCATGTCTTGATCAAAGCAGATCGCCCCATTGCAAGTCGTGCGTCAGTTTGGGTCAATCACATGCCGTCATAATCACAGCTGATGTCAACAACTAAATTCGAGGTGACAACCCATGCTGACTGCCCTGGTTATTGTGTTTGTCTTGGCGTACGCCGCCATCGCGCTAGAGCACCCCATCAAAATCAACAAGTCGGCCTCGGCGCTGATCGGTGCCGGTCTGCTATGGACGATTTACGCCGTGT
>JBBINL010000128.1:0-6996 GCA_037443905.1 Burkholderiales bacterium
AGTGGGAAAGGTACACTCAAGGGCACGTGGCAACAAACCCGTAAGTCGGGAAACAATGGAGATTGCTGTTACTTGACCGTTGGTCAAGATTTGACTTTGCCTGTTACTTGGGCCCTGGTGGGCATGGGCGCTACGGCACCAAAGCCCTGTACCGACAAGGAAGCTGCCAAATTTGCATAGGAGGCTGCTGCAAAGAGGTCATCGCCCTGCGTCAAGCGAGCAAGCAGGTTGCCGCAAAAACAGTCACCTGCTCCAGTTGCATCCACTACCTTAACACTTTGTCCGGGGATCTGTTTGCAAATATTTCCATCGCTAACCAGTGCACCGTCGCTGCCCAGTTTCAGGACAACCGCTTTGGCACCGTGCTGGTGACCCCAGCGAATGATGTCTTCGGCTGAGGTCATCCCCGTCAGTGTGGTCATGTCTTCAATACTGGGAAGAAATAAGTCACAAAGTGAGACAGCTAGTTCAATGACTGGTCTTGCCTGCACCAGAGGCCACAATTTCAGTCTGAGGTTAGAGTCGAAGGAGACCTTTGTATTTGCTTCACGCGCCATACGCATTGCCGCCAGAACTGTGACGCAAGCCGAGTCTGAAATGGCAAGAGAAATTCCTGACACATGAAGAAACCTGGAACTTTCAATGCGCTCACGTACAAGGCCTCTGTTCAACCATTCCAGGGTCATCCTGCTGGCGGCGGAGCCAGCGCGAAGGTAGCTGAAGGAGTGGCCTTTGACGCCATGGTTGACGAAGTAAACCGCAGTGTGAGCTTTTGATTCACGCTCGATGGCAGCACAGTCAACACCTTCACGCTGCCATAAGGCAAGGAGCTCATCACCAAATTGATCATTTCCAAGTCGTGTCAGATAGGTGCTTGCTGAACCTGCCCGGGCAGCAGCAATCACGGCGTTGCTGGTGTCGCCTCCAAATCCTTGCAGGTAGTGCGGCTGACCTGGTTGGATCTGATTGAATTCGATCATGGCTTCACCCAGGGCTGCAATGTCAAAGTCGAAGGTCTTTGTCATGGTGATGATCAAAATGATTAGCGATTGAGAAGTGGAGCACTTTTCATGGAGCAAAAATATTATGACAGTTGAGATCTGTCTCATACGGAATATTGACTGCTATGGCCCTTGTTCTTCTGTCACGAATCGGGTGGTCGAAACCCGAAATTTGGACGCTCAGTCGACCCTCAAGAAGGTCGGAGGTTCAAATGAGGTAAATTCAGCAGGGTCTTGATGCTGTTTGAGGGAAAATCATGCATATGTAAATTTTCGTGACTGATCTGTTTGTTGGTATCAAGTATTAAAGTGCCTGTTTTTTTGATGAATCTCGAGTTTTCATGACCAATTACCCACTGACTGAGCTGCCTGAAGTACTGGCAAATGGCGCACCGCGTTGCGCTGAGGTTCTTCGCCAGACGGCTGAAACCAAAATCACCGTGCGCGTCAACCTGGACGGCACCGGTCAGTCGCACCTGCACACTGGAATTGGTTTTTTTGATCATATGCTTGATCAGATTGCCCGCCACGGCCTGATTGATCTTGACATTGATGCCGATGGTGATCTGCACATTGACGGCCACCATACCGTCGAGGATGTCGGCATCACGCTGGGTCAGGCGGTATATAAAGCGGCAGGTGATAAAAAAGGTATTCGCCGTTATGGCCATGCCTATGTGCCGCTGGACGAGGCGTTAAGCCGCGTGGTTATTGATTTTTCTGGTCGTCCCGGCTTGGTGATGGATGTGCCTTTTACCAGCGCCATGATTGGCAATTTCGACAGTCAGTTGATGCATGAGTTTTTCCAGGGCTTTGTCAATCACGCCCTGGTGACGCTGCACATCGACAACATTAAAGGCGTTAACGCCCACCACCAGGCTGAAACAGTGTTCAAGGCCTTTGCCCGTGCTTTGCGCGTGGCCCTCGAGCTTGATCCGCGTGCCCCGGGCAGCATTCCTTCCACCAAGGGTTCGCTCTAGTTCGAATTCAAATGCAAATGGGGCTTTGGCAATTGCCGGTCATGCTTTGGAAGATATGAGTTCATTGGTCACACATGTCTCCCAAAAAGTAGTTGCCGTGGTTGACTACGGCATGGGCAATTTGCGTTCGGTCTCGCAAGCGGTGCAGGCCGCAGCAACCGGCACGGGTTTTCAGGTGCTGATTACCCGTGACCCCGACGTGGTGCACAAGGCCGAGCGGGTGGTGTTGCCAGGCCAGGGCGCCATGCCGGATTGCATGCGCGAACTGCGTGAATCTGGTTTGCAGCAGTCAGTGCTTGAGGCTGCGTGCAGCAAGCCCCTTTTTGGCGTCTGTGTCGGCATGCAAATGCTGCTGGACCACAGCCAGGAGGGCAACACGCCTGGCCTGGGTCTGATCCACGGCGAGGTCAATAAATTTGACTTGGCCGGACAATTCCAACCTGATGGCAGCCGCTACAAGGTGCCGCAAATGGGCTGGAACCAGGTTTGGCGCAACAACCATGGCGGGCCACCGCACCCGGTATGGGGCGACGTGCCTGATGGCGGTTATTTCTATTTTGTACACAGCTTTTATGCCAAACCGTCTGATCTGCGCCACAGCGTCGGTGAGACCGACTATGGCCTGCGCTTCAGTTCAGCTATTGCCCGTGATAATATTTTTGCCACCCAATTTCACCCTGAAAAAAGCGCTGAGCATGGCCTGAGTCTGTACCGCAATTTCCTTCACTGGAATCCCTGACATTCTTTTTCCCACCGCTCGGGCTGAGCCATCCGAAGTCCATTCACTCCCTTCTTCTGAAGCATCATGCTTTTAATTCCAGCGATCGATCTCAAAGACGGCCATTGCGTGCGCCTGCAACAGGGTGACATGAAGCTCGCCACCACTTTCAGTGAAGAACCTGCCGTCATGGCGCGCAGCTGGGTGGACAAGGGCGCGCGACGGGTTCATTTGGTGGATCTGAACGGTGCCTTTGCCGGACACCCAAAAAACGAAATCGCGATCCGCAAAATTCTCAAAGACATTGGCAGCGAAGTCGATGTGCAGCTTGGCGGCGGCATTCGTGACCTCGACACCATCGAACGCTATCTGGATGCCGGCCTGCGCTACGTCATCATAGGCACTGCGGCGGTGCGCAACCCCGGCTTCTTGCAGGATGCCTGCACTGCCTTTGGCGGCCATATCATTGTGGGCCTGGATGCCAGGGACGGCAAGGTCGCCACCGACGGCTGGAGCAAACTCACCCGCCACGATGTGGTTGATCTGGGCAAAAAATTTGAAGACTTTGGCGTCGAATCGATCATCTACACCGACATTGGCCGTGACGGCATGCTTACCGGCATCAACGTTGACGCCACCGTGCGGCTGGCGCAGGCCTTGAGCATTCCGGTGATCGCTTCCGGTGGTTTGTCGAGCATGGCAGACATTGAATCCTTGTGCGCTGTCGAGGACGAGGGCATTGAAGGCGTGATTTGCGGGCGCGCCATTTACAGCGGCGACCTCGATTTTGAAGCCGCGCAGGAGCTCGCCGATGAGCTCAATGGCTGAGCAGCAGGCATCGCATTGCTAGCCAAACGCATCATCCCCTGCCTGGACGTGACCGGTGGTCGCGTCGTCAAAGGCGTCAACTTCGTCGAACTGCGCGACGCCGGTGACCCGGTCGAAATTGCCGCGCGCTACAACGAACAGGGCGCCGACGAACTGACCTTTCTCGACATCACCGCCACCAGCGACGGGCGCGACCTGATTTTGCACATCATCGAGGCGGTGGCCAGCCAGGTCTTTATTCCACTCACCGTGGGCGGTGGTGTGCGCACGGTCGACGACGTGCGTCGCCTGCTCAATGCCGGTGCCGACAAGACAAGTTTCAATTCAGCGGCCATCGCCAATCCGCAGGTGATTCGCGATGCTTCGGGCAAATATGGTGCGCAGTGCATTGTGGTGGCCATCGATGCCAAGCGCCGTGTGGGTGCTGACTTGAATCGGCTGGATGCCCAGGGCCAGCCGCAGGGTGCAGGCTGGGATGTGTACAGCCACGGCGGGCGCAAAAACACCGGGCTGGATGCGGTGACCTGGGCACGCCAGATGGCAGACTTTGGCGCGGGTGAAATTTTGCTCACCAGCATGGACCGAGATGGCACCAAAGCGGGTTTTGACCTGGAGTTGACTCGTGCCGTCAGCGACGCAGTGAGTGTGCCAGTGATTGCCTCGGGCGGCGTTGGCACGTTGGATCATCTGGCCGATGGCATTCAACTGGGCGGGGCCGATGCCGTGCTGGCAGCCAGCATTTTTCATTACGGCGAATTCACGGTGGCCCAGGCCAAAGCCCATATGGCGGCGCGCGGTATCCCGGTCAGAATCTGATATCTGGTCGGCTAAATCGCCGACAATGGGTGCATGAACTGGTTGGACACTCTGAAATGGGACGCACAAGGCCTGGTTCCGGCGATTGCGCAGGAGCAGGGCACGGGCGACGTGCTGATGCTGGCCTGGATGAACCGCGAGGCCTTGCAAAAAACGGCAGAGTTGGGCCGGGCCGTGTATTTCAGCCGCTCGCGTAACAAGCTGTGGTACAAGGGTGAAGAATCTGGCCATGTGCAAACCGTGCATGAGATCCGCGTTGATTGCGACCAGGATGTGATTTTGCTCAAAGTCACCCAAGCTGGCCACACGCCGGGCCTGGCCTGCCACACTGGGCGCCACAGCTGTTTTTACAGTGTGTATGAAAATGGCGCCTGGAAAGTTGTTGATCCGGTCCTGAAAGACCCGAAAACCATTTATCAAAGCTGATGAGTCCCACCAAAAATTCTGCTGATGCCCTGGCGGCCCTGGCCGCGGTGATCGAGTCGCGCCTGCCAGCGCGTGGCGGCAATCCCGAGGCCAGCTACGTGGCGCGATTGCTGCACAAAGGCCCGGACGCTTTTTTGAAGAAGATCGGCGAAGAAGCCACCGAAGTGGTGATGGCGGCCAAGGATGCCGACCATGGGGGTGACAAAAGCAAGATCGTCTATGAAGTGGCCGACCTGTGGTTTCACAGCATGGTCGCGCTGGCACACTACGGCCTGACTCCGGCGGATGTGATTGCTGAACTCCAGCGCCGCGAAGGCACCAGCGGCCTGGAAGAAAAAGCCATGCGCAAGGTGATGGCGCGCGAGGCGCAAGCGCAAGGATAAATCTCATGACCCAGGATTTCACGACTCCCGGAACCCCGAACGAAGATGCTCAATGGGGTGAGCTCGATGTGCAAACGCTCAACGGACTCAATGCCTGGGGTACAGTCAGTTATATCCTGCATTTGATCGTGGCCGTGGGCGCCTTGATTCCGGGCGGCCAGTTCGGCCCGTTGCTGCTGATCATGGCGCTGGTGATCGACTTGGTCAAACGTGGCGATGCGGTGGGCACCTGGCACGCCTCGCACTTCAGCTGGCGCATTCGCACAGTCATCATCGCCGGGATGCTGTATCTGCTCACTGCGCCGCTGTGGTTGCTGCTGCTTCTGCCAGGCTGGCTGGCCTGGCTGGCTATTTCAGTCTGGTTCCTGTACCGGATTGTGTTGGGTATGGTGCGCATGAACAAAGGTTTGCCCATGGAGATATCAGCATGATCGAAGACGTGGTTTCAAGTGATCCGGATTGCCTGTTCTGCAAAATCGTGGCGGGGAAAATCCCGTCCAGACTGGTCTATCAGGACGAAGAGCTATATGCTTTTCACGACATCCACCCATGGGCGCCAGTGCATTTTCTGATCATCCCCAAACTGCACATACCCTCCATGGCGCTGCTCACCGACGACCATGCGGCACTGATGGGGCGCATGATGGTGCTGATTCCCAGGCTGGCTTTGCAGCAAGGCTGTAATCCCTACCCCGAGGGTGGTTTCAGGATGCTGGCCAATACCGGTGCCGAAGGGGCCCAGGAGGTGCACCACCTGCATGTGCATGTGATGGGTGGTCCGAGGCCCTGGTTGCGGGGTTAAATTTTGCTTTTATGGCGTGCCAACCCGGTGCGGTCCTTAAAATTCAATGATTCTTCAGGAGAACAAGATGGGTTCATTTTCTATTTGGCATTGGTTGATCGTTCTGTTGATCGTCATCATGGTGTTTGGCACCAAAAAACTGAAAAACATTGGCAGCGACCTGGGAGGCGCGGTCAAGGGTTTCAAGGAAGGCATGAAAGAGGGTGGCTCGTCCAACGAGGACAAGCCTGCGGCATCGCAAGTGACCAACTCTGCCCCGGCGGCCGAAAAAACGACCATCGACGTCGAAGCCAAGCAAAAGTCTTGAGTCGGTTGACGCGCGGCTCGCATGATTGATCTGGGCATTTCCAAGCTGGCCATGATCGGTGCCGTGGCGCTGATCGTCATCGGTCCGGAAAAATTGCCGCGGGTGGCGCGCACCGTGGGCACCCTGCTCGGCAAAGCGCAGCGCTATGTGTCTGACGTCAAGTCCGAGGTCAGCCGCTCCATGGAACTCGACGAACTCAGGAAAATGAAGGAAACGGTTGAAACCGCGGCCAAGGACGTGAGCCAGTCGATGCAAACCAGTGCGGCAGATTTTGAGAAAACCTGGGCCGAGGCCACCAGTGTGGCGGCCGAGCCCGCCTCCGATTACCAAATCAATCTGCCTGAAGCCGTGCCTGAGTACCGTCATCCCAGGAAAAATTGGCGTCTCAAGCAAGGTGCCACACCCAATTGGTTCAAAGCCCGCGCCGGCGTGCGCACCAAAGCCCTATCGGGTGCGGCCCGGGTTGCGCGTTTTCGTCCCACCAAACTCAATTAATGTCAGATTCCTCCCAAAAAGACGACGAGTTGGCCGGCACCGAGCAACCGTTTGTGGCCCACCTTGTCGAGTTGCGTGACCGTTTGATCAAAGCCATCATCGCAGTTGCCGTGGTGGCTGTGGCCTTGGGTATCTACCCCGGCCCGGGCGCCTTGTACGACTTGATGGCCGCTCCCCTGGTCGCGCATTTGCCCAAAGGTGCGACCATGATCGCCACCTCGGTGATCTCGCCCTTCATGG
>JBBINL010000129.1:0-6834 GCA_037443905.1 Burkholderiales bacterium
CTGTATCTGACCAAGACCGAGACCTCCATGACGCGTGCCGGCGTTCAGGCCGTCGAGGCGAAAAAGTGGAGCGGCGGCGCTGGCGGTGGAGGTGATGACGGACGGGATGATCAAGCTGTTTCCGATCCTTGGAAAATAGCAAGCCAACCCCATCTTTTGACCGGGATTCTTGGATTCATTTTTTGTGTGGAGATATTTATGAAACGCTGGCTTCTGATTTTGCTGACGGTATTGACGCTGACAGGTTGTGGCTACAACGATTTCCAGCGGCTCGACGAGCAAACCAAGTCTGCCTGGAGCGAAGTACTGAACCAGTACCAGCGCCGTGCCGACCTGGTGCCCAACATCGTGGCCACCGTCAAGGGCGAGGCCGCTTTTGAACAGGAAACGCTGTCCAAGGTGATTGAGGCACGGGCCCGGGCGACCTCGATCCAGGTCACGCCCGAGACGCTCAACGACCCGGCCGCCTTCAACAGGTTTCAGGCCGCGCAGGGCGAACTGGGCTCGGCCTTGAGCCGCTTGATGGTGGTGGTGGAGCAGTACCCCAACCTCAAGGCCAATCAGGCCTTCAGCGACTTGAGGGTGCAACTCGAAGGCACCGAAAACCGCATCACCGTGGCACGCAACCGCTACATCCAGGCAGTGCAGGCCTACAACGTGCTGGCGCGCAGCTTTCCGAGCAACCTGACCGCGATGGTTTTCAGTTATGCGCCCAAGGCCAATTTTTCGGTGCAGAACGAAGCCGCCATTTCAAGCCCGCCGGTTGTTGATTTCAACAAGAAATGAGGGTCTGGCTACAGCTGCCACTCCATGGGCTGACGATGCTGCGCCGGCTTGGGGCGCTGTGGCTGCTGTTCTTGACGCTATGGTTGACGCTAGGCTTGGCACAGGCGCAACAAGCGGTGCCGGACCTGACCGCGCATGTGGTCGACACCTCGGGCACCCTGGCACCAGCGCAGCGCAGCGCCTTGGAAGCCAGATTGACCGCGTTCGAGCAGGAACGCGGTGCGCAAGTGGTGGTGTTGCTGGTGCCCAGCACGCAGCCCGAAGACATTGCCAGTTATGCCAACCGGGTGGCCAATACCTGGAAGATTGGCCGCAAGGACATTGGCGACGGCCTGCTGCTGATCGTGGCCGTCCAAGACCGCAAATTGCGCATTGAAGTCGCCAAGTCGCTCGAAGGCGCCATCCCCGACCTCGCGGCCAAGCGCATCATCGACGAGGCCATCACGACGCGCTTCAAACAGGGCGATTACGCCGGAGGCATCGAGGCCGGCCTGACGCGCATCATGGCACTGATCAGCGGCGAAGCCTTGCCCGCGCCATCCGCGGCCAGCCGGAATGCTGGCGGTTTTGACTGGATGCAACTCGGCATCTTCATGTTCATCGCCGTGCCGGTGATCGGCGCCGTCACCAGAGGCATTTTGGGCAACCGGCTGGGTGCTTTGGCCACAGGCGGCGTGGCGGGCATCATCGCCATGGGCCTGACGGCCAGTCTGCTGATAGCCGGCCTGGTGGGCGTTGCCGCCATGATCTTTTCCTTGGTGCAAAACATTCCCGGCAAGCGCGGTTGGGGCTGGCCAGGTGGTGGCAACGCCGGCTGGGGCCATGGCGGTGGCTTTGGCGGCGGGGGAGGTGGCTTTGGCGGCGGCTTTGGCTCGGGCGGGGGTGGCGATTTTGGCGGCGGTGGCGCCTCGGGAGACTGGTGATGTGGAAGCGATTGATCCGGATTTTCAGGCATCGCTGGCAAAGCGACGATGCGCCGCAGCGCGCCGTCCCGCCCGCGCTGCTGGACAAGCTGGCCGCGCAGGTAGCCCACAGCGAGGCAGGGCACAGCGGAGAAATTCGCATATACGTTGAAGCTGGCCTGCCGCTGAGCTACCTTTGGCAGCCTGCCAGCATGGCGCAGATCACGCATGAGCGGGCGCTGGCCCTGTTTGGCAAGCTGCGCATTTGGGACACAGCGCACAACAACGGCGTGCTCATCTACCTGTTGCTGGCCGAACGGCGCATCGAAATTGTGGCCGACCGGGGCTTGAATGAGCGGGTTGCCCCAGACACCTGGGCGCACCTGGTAGAGCGCATGAGCGCGGCCTTCAAGGCAGGTGATTTTGAAGGCGGACTGACGCAGGCGGTGCAAGAGGTGTCTACGCTGTTGCAGCAGCACTTTGCCATGCGGAGCGGGCAGCGCAACCCCAATGAACTGCCCGATACACCGCTGCTGAACTGAACGCTCAGAACAGCACAGGCCCCGAAGGACCTGCTTTGAAACACCCCGCCACTACGGCCGGGTCAGATATTAATTGGCAGGTGTGGGCGCGGCCAGTGACTGCACCGACACATCCACACGGCGGTTTTTGGCCCGCCCCTCGGCGGTGGCGTTGTCTGCCACCGGTTCAGACTCGCCCTTGCCAATGGCCTGCACGCGTTTCACATCCACGCCCTGGCTCACCAGATACGCCTTGACGGCTTCAGCGCGCGCCTCGGACAGTCGCTGGTTATATTCTTCAGGGCCAACGCTGTCGGAATGCCCGGTGGCAATCACCACGTCAAGCTGCATGCCCTTGATCTTGGCCACCAACTCATCGAGCTTGGCCGTGCCTCCTGCCTTGAGCGCCGACTTGTCGAAGTCAAACAGTGCATCGGCTGACAAAGTCACCTTGGTTGCAACAACTTTCTGGGGTGCGACTGTAGCGTGAATAGCAGCACGTACGGGTGGCGGAATTACCAGCCCAGCCTTGATCTGGTCCAGGCTCTGCACGAGCGACTCTTCCATGGGACACAGCTCGGCTGGGTCGATGCCGACGCGGTCCTGGCCCGCATCCTGCGCGCTGGGAACATCGTCTCGTTGAGCTCCCATGCTGGCCACCAACTGGCCCATGCCGGCGAAGGTGCGCGCTTGAGCAATCAGCTGACTGTGTCGCGAATTGATATATGACCGCGCGGCCTCAAAATACTCGTTCTGGCTGTCCAGCAAGTCCAGCAGCGTGCGCTGACCAATGTCGAACTGCTGACGATAGGCCTCGCGCGTTTTTTCTGTTGCCAATAAGCGCTGGGACAGGTAGGTCATTTGCTCTTTCAGGCTGAGCACATCCCGGTAGGCAATTGACAAGGTCTGGCGCACATCGCGGCAAGCTTTCTCCTGCAAGTCTCGGGCCTGTGCCGCCTGGTCCACCGCCTGGCGTTCACGCGACTTGTCGGCACCCCCCCGGAACAGGTTGTAGTTCAGCACCAGTTCTACGCCATTGATTCGCGTGTCTGCGCTGACCCCGTCGGTGTTGTTTTCGTCGCGGGAATAGGCACGCAAGTCCAGCCGAGGCCAGTAAGCCGCCTTGCTGGACTCGATGGCCGTTTTGTAGGCGCGCACGTTTTCAACCGCGGCATTCAGGGTCGGGCTGCCCTGCAGGCCGTCACGCATCAAGGTCGTGGTGGAATCTGGCATCACCCCCAACTTGAGCGGATTGGGCAAAGCAGGCAAACTGGCGGACGGCTTCTCACCCACGATGCGCAGATAGCGCGCGCTCACATCGTGCAGGTTGGTCAACTCCGTCAGCAGGTTGGACTCGGCCAATGCCAGACGACCGTTGGCCTGCTCAACGTCCACCCGGCGACCCACACCAGCTTTGGAGCGTTCTTCCACTTTCTGGGTGGTTTGTTTGTGTTCCACATAATTTTGCGTGGCCGCGTCCACCAGTTCTCGGTAGCGCACCACATCGACATAGGCCTTGATCGCCTCCAGGGCCGCGTTCTCGGAAGATTCCAGCAACTCGTAGTAGCGCGTCAGCTTGGCATAGCCCAAACGTTTGGTTTCGTTGGGCGTGAACATGCCGTCAAACAACATCTGGTTCAGGGTCAATTGCGCCGCATTGAAGTTGTAGCTGCCATAGTTGTTAAGGGGCGTGTCACGCTCCTCGCGCCCGATGGAAGCGATAAGGTCAATACTCGGAAAATAACCGCCACGCGCCACATCGCGCTCGTTGTTGGCCGCATTGAAACCATTCCAGCGCGCTTGCACTTCCGGATTGGTGGTCACAGCCTTGCGCACGGCCTGTACCATCGGATCGGGCAGGGTTTGCGCCTGGACCCCAAAAGCCAAGAACACAGCCAGCGCCAACAGTGAAAATTTTTTATCTTTAGAATTCATCAGCTTTCCGAATAAATTTCGTGACAATTTGGAAGATGCGCCCCAAGGACGCTTGTAAGAAAAATTATTATGGCTTGTTTTGGGTTTTTTTCCTAAGTCAATAGCGAATGTTAATCATTCCGGCATACCTCAACGGGGCACTGCGGTGGTACGACCCGTGCAGGATGACGTGGGCAGTTTTTCTGGGTTTGTCGTTATTTCTTGCAGCTTCATTCGCCACCCCTGATTTCGACAAGACGAAAACCCTGGCGTTACAGCGTTATGGCATTCATGCGTCAGAGACCGTGGCGGCATGGCGCCAGCTGATCGAAGAATCGCGCCCCTTGCCCGAGCAGGACAAGCTCATCAAGGTGAACACTTTTTTTAACCAGCGCCTGTTGTTTCAGGACGACATCGCAGTGTGGCAAGCAGCCGACTACTGGGCCACCCCGCTGGAGTTCATGGGCCGGGGCGCCGGCGACTGTGAAGATTTTTCCATTGCCAAATACATCACGCTGCAAATGCTGGGCGTTGGCAATGAGCATCTTCGGCTAATCTATGTGAGAGCCCAAAGCGGCTCAACAGCCTCCATCGCGCACATGGTGCTGGGCTATTACCCGCAGCCCACGGCCGAGCCACACATTCTGGACAACCTGATCAGCAGCGTGCGCCCGGCCTCCCAGCGCACGGACCTGACGCCTGTGTTCAGCTTCAACGGGGAAGGCTTGTGGGTCGGCGGTGCCACCACCTCGGCCGCCGACCCCACCACCCGCCTGTCGCGCTGGCGGGACGTGCTTGAGCGCATGC
The DNA here is from genome assembly GCA_037443905.1 of Burkholderiales bacterium. Classification (GTDB taxonomy): domain Bacteria; phylum Pseudomonadota; class Gammaproteobacteria; order Burkholderiales; family Burkholderiaceae_C; genus Rhodoferax. The sequence goes on from JBBINL010000129.1 coordinate 4,931, forward strand.
GCCAGGACGGCCTCTGAAGCTCAACCCTTATCATTTCCAAGCGAGCCCATCATGTCACTCATCAAACAACTCTGGATTGCCATCCTGCTGGTCATGACCATCGCCTTTGGTGGCAGCATGGTTGTCAGCGTGCTGTCGGCACGGCATTACCTGGAGCAGCAACTGCAGGTCAAAAACATCGACAACGCCAACGCGCTGGCGCTGTCACTGACGCAGCTGGAAAAGGACGAGACCCTGGTGGGCCTGCTGGTGGCGGCACAGTTCGATGCCGGTCACTACCGATTTATCCGCATAGTCTCGCCCACTGGCCAGACGCTGGTGGAGCAAGTGGCCAACAATCAGCCCCAGGGTGCGCCCGGCTGGTTCATCAAACTCATCCCCATCCACACCACGCCTGGGCAGGCGCTGATTCAGGACGGATGGAAACAGTACGGCACGCTGACACTGGCCAGCCATGACAGTTATGCCTACCAAAGCTTGTGGAACGGCGCCGTTGAATTGCTGCTCTGGTTTGTGCTTGGTGCCGCCATCACGGGCGCAGTTGGCACCTTGCTGATGCGCAGCATCACCCGGCCACTGGGCGCACTGGTGGGACAGGCCAAAGCCATTGCCGAGCGCCGCTTCCTGAGCATTGCCGAACCCCGCACCCCTGAACTCAAAAGCGTGGCACGCGCCATGAACGACATGGTGACCCGGCTCAAGGCCATGTTCAACGAAGAAGCGGCGCGGATTGAAGCACTGCGCAAAAAAGTCAACTTCGATGCCGTCACCGGCCTGGCCAGCCGTTACCACTTTCTGTCGCATCTGCGCGAAGCAGTGCAGGGCGACCAATCCGGCACGACCGGTTCCCTGGTGCTGGTGCGCTTACCCGACCTCAATGCACTCAACGCCCAACTCGGCCGGCAACAGGCCGACGCGCTGCTCAAGGACGTGGCTGAGGCGCTTGACCCCAGTGGCAACGACCCCGTTGGCCAGCGCGCCGGCCGCGTCAAAGGTGCCGAGTTTGGCCTGGTCTGCCCCAGCTATGCCAGCGCCGCCGAAGCCGCACGCGACATCCATGACCGACTCACGCACAACGTGTTGCCGAAATGGCGCGACCAGGTGCCCGACCTGTTCCACCTCGGTGCCGTGCGCTACCACCATGGCCAGAACATCAGTGAGCTGCTGGCCCGCGCTGACGAAACGCTGGCCAAGGCTGCCAGCCAGGGCACCAACAGCCGGCTTGCGGCAGATGATAGCCAAGCCAGAACAGCGCTGCCAGCCGGACAATGGCGCACCTTGCTCAGCGACGCTGCCAAAAGTGGCCGCTTGTCACTTTGTTACTTTGCGGTGAGGTCTGCCGACGGCACCCGCCTGCTGCACCAGGAAGGCATGCTCCGCCTGCGCATGGACGCATCGGACACCCTCATGACAGCGGGCGACTTCATGCCCATGGCCGCCCAACTCAATCTGACCGCGTCCATCGACCTCGGCATGGTCACACTTGCCATTGAGCACCTGCGCTCCAGCGCTGGTGAGCTCGCCATCAACCTGTCAGCCCAGACCGTGGCCAACTTGACTTTCCATCATGCACTCACCCAGTTGCTCAAAACTTGTCCTGAATGCTGCCAGCGACTGCTGTTCGAAGTGCCCGAGTATGGCGTCTACCAGCAATTTGACGCTTTCCGCGAAATGGCGCACAAACTCAAGCAAATGGGCTGCCGGATTGGCATCGAATATGTTGGCCAGCACTTTGCCGAAAGCGGCAAACTCGCCGATGTGGGGCTGGATTACATCAAGGTGCACCCCGGTTACGTTCACGACATCGCGCGCAACGCGGGTAACCAGGATTTTCTCACTGGCCTGTGCAAGGTGGCGCACGCGATGGGCATCGCCGTGGTCGCACAGGGCGTGGCAAGCCAGGC
>JBBINL010000130.1:0-6738 GCA_037443905.1 Burkholderiales bacterium
CGACGTTGTTGCGCTTGCGGTCGAGCTTGATGACCTTGAATTCCATGGTCTTGTTTTCATACGGCGACAGATCTTTGGTCGGACGGGTGTCGACCAGCGAGCCAGGCAAGAAGGCACGGATGCCGTTGACCAGAACGGTCAGGCCACCCTTGACCTTGCCGCTGGTGGTGCCGGTGACGAAGTCGCCGGTTTCCAGGGCTTTTTCCAGACTCATCCACGACGCCAGACGCTTGGCGGTGTCGCGCGACAGAATGGTGTCGCCGTAGCCGTTTTCGATCGAGCCGATGGCCACGGAGACGAAATCGCCAACCTTGACTTCGATTTCGCCCTGATCGTTCTTGAACTCTTCCAGCGGCACATAGGCTTCAGACTTGAGGCCGGCGTTGACCACCACAAAGCTGTGCTCGATACGAACCACTTCAGCAGTGATCACTTCGCCCGTGCGCATTTCCGTGCGTTTCAGGGACTCTTCAAACAGGTCGGCAAAAGATTCAGACATTTTCAATGCGGCTGGATAAACCGCGGGGTTAAGTTTTTGAACCTCAACTGCAGAGCGCCTGTGCAGCGCGACAAGACGGATGAGGGCCGGTGCATCGGCCAGAGCCTTTGCGATGAGAGCCCTTGAGAAAGCTCAGAAGGGCTGTTTGCCTTGCCACCATGACAACACCAGTTGGATTGATGCTTCAACCGATAAACTGGAATTGTCGAGCAGCTTGGCGTCTGCGGCTGGCTTGAGAGGCGCAACGCTGCGGGACGAATCCCGTGCATCACGCGCTTCCAGGTCAGCACGAAGACTTTGGAGTGTAATTGATTTTCCTTTTGAAATCAATTGTTTGAAACGTCTTTTTGCACGCTGCTCGGCGCTGGCCGTCAAAAACACCTTGAGCGTCGCGTCAGGGAAGATCACGGTGCCCATGTCTCGGCCATCGGCCACCAGCCCGGGCAGGCGGCGAAAACTGTGCTGCAGATTCACCAGTGCGGCGCGCACCCTTGGCAACGCGGAGACCCTGGAAGCGTTCATTCCGGCGTCTTCGGTGCGAATCTCGTCGCTCACGTCTGCGCCGTCGAGCAGCACCTGGGCACCGATGAATTCAATGTGCAGGCCCTGTGCCAGGCTGGCAATGGCCTCTTCGCCAGAGGCATCCAGCGCCAGTCCCGCGCGGGTGGCCGCCAGCGCCGTGATGCGGTAGAGCGCGCCCGAGTCCAGCAGGTGGTAGCCCAACTGGCCAGCCAGTTGCGCCGCCAGCGTGCCTTTGCCCGAGGCGGTCGGGCCGTCAACGCAGATCACCGGAATGTGCCCGGCATCCGTGTGCACCAGCGAAAACAAGGCTTCAAAATAGTCAGGGAAAGTTTTGCCGACACATTTCGGATCCTCGATGCGTATCGGCTGGCCCGCCGGGTTGAACGCGGCCAGCGCAAAACACATGGCCACGCGGTGATCGTCATAAGTGTGGATGCGGGCAGCTTTCCAGTCTGCCGGGCTGGCAGGCGGCATCACCTGGATAAAGTCAGCCCCTTCAACCACGGTGGCGCCGAGCTTGCGCAGCTCCCGCGCCATGGCGGCAATGCGGTCGGTTTCCTTGACGCGCCAGCTGGCAATGTTGCGCAGCGTGGTGGTTCCCCGGGCATACAGTGCCATCACCGCCAGCGTCATGGCGGCGTCTGGAATATGGTTGCAATCGAGGTCAATGGCCGCGAGCGGCCAATGCCCGCGTGACACCTCCAGCCAGTTGGGGCCGCTTTGCACACGGGCGCCCATCAGCCGGGCGGCATCGATGAAGCGGATGTCTCCCTGAATCGAGTCGGCGCCCAGACCTTCGATACGGATGCCCCTGCAGCCTTTCGCAGCAGGCGCAATGGCCCCCAGCGCGATGAAATAACTGGCCGAGGATGCGTCGGCCTCGACAAACAGGGTGCCTGGTGTCTGGTACTGGCTGCCTGCGGGAATGATGAAGCGCTGCCAGCCGTCACGGCGCACCTGAATGCCAAAGCGTGCCAGCAGGTTCAGCGTGATCTCGATGTAGGGCCTGGAAATCAACTCACCCACGACCTCGATCACGATGTCCTGACGGGCCACCAGCGGCAGTGCCATCAGCAGTGCGGTCAGGAACTGGCTGGACACATCGCCGCGCACCTTGATCGGGGTGTTGAGCGAGAGCCCGGGCGTTCCGATACGCAGAGGCGGATAACCGTCTTTGTCGGTGTAGTCGATCTGGCAACCCAGTTGGCGCAGTGCATCGACCAGGTCGCCGATCGGGCGCTCGTGCATGCGCGGCACGCCGCTCAACTCGAAGCTTCCGCCCATCAGCGCCAGCGCGGCGGTGAGCGGACGGATGGCGGTGCCCGCATTGCCCATGAACAGCTTGGCCTGGCGCTGTTTGGGTTGCCCGCCCAGACCGTCGATGACCACCGTGTGTCCCGACTGCGCGATACCGCAACCCAGGGTCTTCAGGGCCGTCAGCATGACGCGCGTGTCGTCGGAGTCGAGCACCTCGTGCAAAGTGGTGCGGCCCCGGCTCAGCGCGGCCAGCAGCAGCACGCGATTCGAGATGCTTTTGGAACCCGGCAAGGTGATGGTGCCTCCTGCGCACTGAAGGGGCGGCAGGTCGATGAAGTCGGTATTGAGCATGGTCAGGTATGGTGCTTGAGATGCCACTGGCTGCGCGCGTTGCTGGCTTGCTCGATCAGTGCTTGCAGCGCCGCGTCGTCGCCCTTGGTCATCAGCGCTTCAAAAGCCCTCAATTGCGCCTGAAAATGCTGGCTTTGGGTCAGCAACTCCTGCCGGTTGGCCAGCAAAATGTCGCGCCAGACCTTTGGGTCGCTGGCGGCAATGCGGGTGAAGTCTCGAAAACCTGGGCCGGCCAGCGCCAGAAATTGCTTTCCGAGGGGCTGTCCGATCACGGAATTTATCATGGCAAATGCCAGCAGATGCGGCAAATGGCTGACCGCCGCAAAAGCCGCATCATGCGCTGCGGGTGTCATTTGAACGACCTTGGAGCCCAGTGCTCGCCAGACCTTGTGGGCCTGCTGCAACTGAGGGCTTTGTGTCTGTTCGCTGGGCGTCAGAATTACCTGGCAGCCCTGGTAAAGATGGGCATCGGCATGCGCCACGCCTGCCATTTCCTTGCCAGCAATCGGGTGCGCCGGCACGAAAGAGCCGATGTTTTCGCCCAGAGCGCGTTGCGCTGCCGCCAGCACATCACCCTTGGTGGAGCCCACATCCATGATCAGCATCTGCGCCGTGACTGCAGGTGCGATGCGTAGCAAGGTAGCTTCGGTCGCGGCCACAGGCACCGCCAGCAGGACGATGTCGGCACCGTTGGCCGCTGCGAGGGCAGACGGAACGGCTGCATCGATCACGCCCATTTCGAGTGCTTTCTGGATGCTTGCCGACGACGGGCTGAAGCCCGCCACGTGTTTCACCAGGCCGGCGCGCTTGAGTGCCAGCGCAAACGAGCCGCCCATCAGGCCGCAGCCGATCAATCCCAACCGTTCAAACATGCTTAATCCGTCACCGGGTAAGTTCCCAGCACTTTGTAGAACGCGCACAGGCTGCGCAATTCTTCCAGCGCGGCCGCCACATGGGGCTGGCTCGGGTGACCTTGCAGATCAATGTAAAAGTAGTATTCCCACTGACCCGAGCGTGCCGGTCGCGACTCGAAGCGGGTCATCGAGACACCGTGTTTCTTGAGCGGCACCAGCAGGTCATGCACCGCTCCCGGGCGGTTTTTGACCGACACGATCAGACTGGTGCAATCGTTGCCGGTAGCGGCTGGCGCAGCCATGATGTGGGGCAGGCAAATGATGGCAAAACGGGTGCGATTGAAGGCATCGTCCTGAATCGCGTAGGACGCGATGTGCAGGCCGAATTCGCTGCCGGCGCGTTCACTGGCAATCGCCGCCCAGGCGGGGTTGGTCGCGGCCAGGCGGGCACCTTCGGCATTGCTGGCGGCGGCACGGCGATCGGCATGCGGCAGGTGGGTGGTGAGCCAGTCCTGGCATTGCGCCAGCGCCTGCGGGTGGGCGTAAACCGCCTCGATGTCGTGCAGCGAGGGCTCCAGTCGCAACAGGTTGTGGCGCACCAGAAAGCTGGTCTCGCCGATGATGTGCAGCGGCGAATTGAGCAGCAGGTCGAGCGAGCGGGAAATGACGCCCTCGGATGAATTCTCGATCGGCACGACACCAAATTCGGCGCTTCCTGCGGCGGTGGCACGAAACACCTCGTCGATGCTGACGCACAACACGCGCGACATGCTGCCGCCAAAAAACTGGATCGCCGCCTGCTCGCTGAAAGTGCCTGCCGGCCCCAGGTAAGCCACCCGCTGTGGTGCTTCCAGCGCCCGGCAGGCCGACATGATTTCGCGCCAGATCAGCCCCAGGCTCTGGTCTTTCAGCGGACCCTGGTTGTGCAACTGCAGATTGGCAATCACCTGGCTTTCCCGGTCAGGGCGGAACACCGCAGAGCCGTCGAGGCGTTTGATTTCACCGACCTCATGTGCCAGGCTGGCGCGCTGGTTCAGCAGGCTGAGCAGCTCCAGGTCAAGGGCATCTATCTGGGTGCGCAGTTCTGGAAGGGTTTTGGCCATGGAACGGTTCAAATCAGGGAAGCATCGTCGTTGCGAGTGAAATGTAGCCAGATCGGGTGTCAGCCGTGCCGTGCCTCAAAATCACGCATGTAGCTCACCAGCGCCTGCACGCCTGCCAAGGGCATGGCGTTGTAGATGCTGGCGCGCATGCCGCCCACCGACTTGTGGCCTTTGAGTTGCAGCAGGCCATGCTCGCGCGCACCGGTCAGAAAGGCTTCGTTGAGGCTTTCATCGCGCAGGTAAAAAGGCACATTCATGCGCGAACGGCAATCTTTGGCCACCCGGTTCAGGTACAGGCTGGATCGATCAATCGCGTCGTACAGCATTTCGGCCTTGACGATATTGCGGGCTTCAACCGCCGCAATGCCGCCCTGTTCCTTGAGCCATTGGAAGACCAGCCCGGCGATGTAGATCGAATAAGTGGGCGGTGTGTTGAACATCGACTGGTTGTCGGCCACTGTTTTGTAATTGAAGGCACTGGGGCAGATCGGCAGGGCGCGGTCGAGCAGGTCTTCACGCACCACCACCAGTGTCAGGCCTGCCGGCCCCAGGTTTTTCTGTGCGCCGCCAAAGGCCAGCCCGACGCGCGACCAGTCCACCGGGCGCGATGCGACGTGCGATGAAAAGTCGACCACCAACGGCGCATCGCAACCCATTGCTTTAAGGTCGGGCAGGCTGTGGTATTCCACCCCGTTGATGGTTTCGTTGCTGCAGATGTGCACGTAAGCTGGTCTGGCACTGAGCTGCCAGCTGGCAGGGTTGGCCAGCGAGGTGTGGCCGCTGGCCTGAGTGCTGGCGGCTTCATGGGCGTTGCAGTACTTGCGTGCCTCAATGAATGACTTCTGGCTCCAGCTGCCGGTCACGACAAAGTCAGTCGTCTGGCCTTGGGAGAGATTCAGCGGCACGATGGCGTTTTCGGCGAGGCCGCCGCCCTGCATGAACAGCAGTTTGAAATGCGCCGGGACGGCCAGCAGTTCACGCAGATCAGCCTGGGCTTGCGCGTAGATTTCACCAAATTCCTTGCCCCGGTGGCTCATTTCCATCACACCCATGCCGCTGCCATGCCAATCGAGCATCTCTGCAGCGGCCTGGCGCAACACCGCGTCAGGCATGACGGCGGGTCCGGCGGAAAAATTAAACGGGCGCATCGCTGTCTTTGTCCGTGGCCTCTTCGCTGGACGGATTGGCATCATTTTCAACAATACGCTGCAGCCCGCTCAATTGTGAACCATCGTCCAGGCCGATCAGCGTGACACCCTGGGTGGCACGGCCAAGTTCGCGGATCTCGCTCACCCGGGTGCGCACCAGTACCCCGGTGTCGGTAATGAGCATGATCTCGTCGTCGGCGTGCACCAGCGTGGCGGCAACCACCTTGCCGTTGCGCTCGGATTGCTGGATTGCGATCATGCCCTTGGTGCCGCGACCGTGGCGAGTGTATTCGGCAATGCTGGTGCGCTTGCCGTAGCCATTTTGCGTGGCGGTCAGCACGCTTTGCGTCTCGTCTTGCGCCACCAGCATGGCAATCACGCTTTGTCCTTCTTCCAGGCTCATGCCCTTGACGCCGCGTGACTGGCGGCCGTGGGCCGTGACCTCTTCCTCGTTGAAACGCACCGCCTTGCCGCCGTCGCTGAACAGCATCACATCGTGATGACCATCGGTGATTTCAGCGCCGATCAGATAATCACCCTCGTCCAGATTTACCGCAATGATGCCTGACTTGCGCGGGTTGGAAAAATCGTCAAGCGGGGTCTTCTTGACCGTGCCCATGCTGGTGGCCATGAAGACGTATTGGTCCGCCGGGAAGCTGCGTTTGTCGCCAGTGAGCGGCAGCACCACGGTGATTTTTTCGCCATCCTGCAGCGGGAACATGTTGACGATCGGGCGCCCACGCGAGCCGCGCGAACCCTGCGGTACTTCCCAGACCTTGAGCCAGTACATGCGCCCGCGGTTGGAGAAGCACAGAATGTAGTCATGCGTGTTGGCAATGAAGAGCTGATCGACCCAGTCGTCCTCTTTGGTGGCGGTGGCCTGTTTGCCGCGCCCGCCGCGGCGTTGTGCGCGGTATTCGCTCAAGGGTTGGCTCTTGATGTAACCGCTGTGGCTCAAGGTCACGACCATGTCGGTCGGCGTGATCAGGTCTTCGGTGGAGAGG
>JBBINL010000131.1:0-6673 GCA_037443905.1 Burkholderiales bacterium
GCTGCTGGCCCTGCTCATTGCGGCACCGCTGTTGGGCCGATCGGCCCTGGATGCAGCCAACAACAGCGCCACGCCGAAGCTGACGGCACCCGCAACGCTGTCGCCGGCCTGGTCGCTCGTGCCGGTGCCAGTCGCCGTCTTCAAGCCCGCTTTCCAAAACCCGTCAGCCGAGGTCAATGCCAGCTACAGCTCGGACCTCGGCAGCGTTGGCCTGTACCTGGGCTACTACCGCCAGCAAGACTACCAGCGCAAGCTCGTCAGCTCGCAAAATGTCCTGGTGACTTCCAAAGATCCGTTGTGGGCGCAGGTGTCCGGCAGCACCCGTGAGATCAGCCTCAACGGCGCGCCCGTCAAGCTGCGCGTGGCCGAATTGCGCCAGTCTGGCAGAGCTGGACTGGCTGACACAGTGCGCCTGACGGTCTGGCAAATCTATTGGATCAACGGCACGCTCACATCCAGCGACATGCTGGCCAAGGCCTATGGTGCACTTTACCGGCTGCTCGGACGCGGCGATGACTCTGCCGTGATCATTCTTTACACGCCCCAAGGCCAGGGCGACGAAGGCCAGGCCCGCCTGCAAGCCTTTGTCAAGGACAACGCCGCCGCCATCACCGTCTTGCTGGCGCAAACCGGGGAAACCGGCCAGGCTGATTAGGCCGCCCAAGTCAGCGGGTATCAATCGCCTGGTCAATCACCGTTTGCTCGACCAGCCGGTCGTCGCCCAGCACGATCATTGCAAACAGCAGCTCGTCAAGATTCGCCGCCAGTGCCGTCTTGCGCGCCAGCAGCGGCGTGGCCTGCGGGTTCAGGACCACAAAATCGGCTTCGCAACCGGGCAAGAGGTTGCCCACCACACCGGACAGGCCGAGCGCCTGGGCGGCGCCTGCCGTGTGCTGCCACCACAAATGCTGCGGCGACAGCGACAGACCCGGCTTGGTCTGCCCTTCCCGCCCCACGGTGTAAGCGGCGAGCATGGTGTGAAACGGGCTGAAGCTGGTGCCGCCACCGACATCACAGGCGAGCCCGTAGCGGATACCCGCCCGGTCAGCGCCGGCGTAGTCAAAAAAGCCGCTGCCCAGAAACAGGTTGCTGGTCGGGCACACCGCGGCGGCGGCACCTGTTTCACGCATCAGGGCCCGGTCGTCGTCATCCAGATGGATGCAATGGGCGTAGATGGCGCGCTGGCGCAGCAGGCCGAAGTCACTGTAGGTGGCCAGGTAGCTGCGCGATGCGGGAAAGAGTTCACGCGCCCAGGCAATCTCGGCCTTGTTTTCGGCCACATGCGACTGGATCCACACCGTCGGGTAGCGGGCGGCCAGTTCACCCGCGCCGCGCAACTGGGCCCCGGTACAGCTCGGGGCAAAGCGCGGCGTGATGGCGTAGCCCAGCCGGTCCACGCCATGCCACTGCTGAATCAGCGCTTCGGTGTCGAGCAGGCTTTGCTCGGTGGCGTCAGCCGCACCCATGGCGGACGGCTGGTTCAGCACTTCCGCCGGGGCGTGCCGGTCCATCAGACACAGACCGGTGATCAGGCGCAGGTGCTGCTGTTGCGCCTCAAGAAACAAGGCGTTGACCGAGGCCGGGTGCGAGGTGGCAAAGGTGAGCGCGGTGGTGACGCCCTGGCGCAGCAACTCTGCAATGAAGAACTGCGCAGCTTCGGCACTGTAGCCGGGCGACGAGAAACGCTCTTCTTCCGGAAAAGTGTAATTTTCGAGCCAGGGCAGCAAACCCTCGGCGGGCGAGCCGATCACGTTGGTTTGCGGGTAATGCGAGTGCAAGTCGACAAAACCGGGGGCGATGAGGCGACCCGGCCAATGCGTCACGGCCAGATCCGGAAACTGAGCGCGCACTTCACGGAAGGGCCCGACGGCCTGCACCACTTGCGTTCCTTGCGCGTTGGGGCCGACCACCAGCATGCCGTCCTGCTCATAAAGCGCGGCTTGACGGGGTTCACGGTCAGTGGCAAAGCGCAGGATGGCGGCGCGGTAGGCTTGCATAGGCTGTAGAGCTTACCCAACTTTCACGTTCCAGATCAGCATGGACTGCTGCGATAATTTGCGCATGAAAAATTCCATGCATATCCCGCTCCTGAAGCTCTGGCGACCCATTCTGGCGATGCTGGTGGTCATCACCGCGTCCAATTATCTGGTGCAATTTCCCCTCAACGACTGGTTGACCTGGGGCGCCTTTACTTTTCCGGTGGCTTTTCTGGTGACCGACCTGACCAATCGTGCCGTCGGCGGTGGCGCCGCGCGGCGCGTGGCCTGGGCCGGTTTTGCCATCGCCGTGCTGGTCTCGCTGGCGCTGGCGCCATGGCGCATTGCGGTGGCCTCCGGCGCGGCGTTCATTGTCGGCCAGCTGCTCGACATTGCGGCGTTCAACAAATTGCGCGCCATGTCGTGGTGGAAAGCGCCGTTGATCGGCTCCATCCTTGCCTCGGTGGTCGATACCGGCATCTTTTTCTTTTTGGCGTTTTACGGCTCCGACATGAACTGGCTGATGCTGGCCAGCGGTGACCTGAGCATCAAGTGGCTGATGGCCGCAGTGCTGTTGGCACCCTATCGGGTGATGCTGCCGCGCCTGCAACGCTGGGTGCCGGCGCAGTCCGTCTGAGGCTCATTCGAAAGTTTCAAAGACCTCGGCCAGACGGTCCTGATAAGCCTGCCTGGCAGACGGGTCGATGAAACTGGCGGCAAAACTGTTGTATGCCAGCTGGTAAGCGTGTTGCGCGCTCAGCCTCAGTGCGGCAAACGTCTGCGTGAAATTCTGGTTGATGTAGCCGCCAAAATACGCCGGGTCGTCGGAGTTGACCGTGGCCACCAGGCCAGCCGCCAGCATGCGGCCCAGGTTGTGCTCTGCCAGGCTCGGAAACACCCGCAATTTCAGATTGGACAGCGGGCACACCGTCAGCGGTATGCGCTCCTGCACCAGTCGCGCCACCAGCGCCGGATCGCGCAGGGCTTGCACTCCATGGTCGATGCGCTCCACTTTCAACGCATCCAGCGCGCCCCGGATGTAGGCCGGCGGCCCTTCTTCACCAGCGTGCGCCACCAGCCGCAAGCCAAGTGCACGCGCCTTGTCAAACACTTTGGCGAATTTTTCCGGCGGATGACCCAACTCGCTGGATGCCAGCCCGACGCCGACCAGTTTGTCAAGATGCGGCATCGCCTGCTCCAGCGCCTCGAAGGCTTCGGCCTGCTTCAAATGACGCAAAAAGCACAGGATCAACGAGGCGCTCAAGCCCAACTGTTGCCGGGCATCCACGCAGGCGCGGTGCAAGCCTTTGATGACCAGATCGGAATCCAGGCCGTGGCCGGTGTGCGTTTGCGTGTCGAAAAAAATCTCGGCGTGCAGCACCTTGTCTGCTGCGGCACGCTGCAGGTAGGCCCAGGCCATGTCGTAAAAATCCTGCTCGGTGCGCAACACCTGTGTGCCCGCGTGGTAAACATCCAGAAATTCCTGCAGGTTGTTGAAAACGTAGGCGCGGCGCAGCGCAGCCACGTCCGCGTAGGGCACGCTCAAGCCGTTGCGCCGGGCCAGAGCGAACATCATTTCAGGTTCGAGCGAGCCCTCAATGTGCATGTGCAACTCGGCCTTGGGCATGCGTCGCAGCAACTCGGGAAGGCGTTCAGCGCGGATGGGTTTGACAGGCGGCTTGGACATCAGATCAGTTTACCCGGCACGCGAATTTGCGGCTGTCAGTTCGAACCCGAAATTCCGGTAACATTCTGTAACCTTCCCAACCCATCCACATTGTCATGCACCCAACCAGCAAGTTCATCCTGTTGCTTGTTTTTGCCGCATGGATCGGCACGTTTGCGCTGCCTGGCCAAGCCCAGAACGCCACACCTGCACCCGAGTCAGAGGACCTGCTCGGTCGGGTTCTCGCTCTCAAGGGCGACGTCGCGCGTGGCGAGGCCGAATTTACCGAGCAGGCCTGTGCGCTTTGTCACCGGACCAACGCGTCCGGCCGACGGGCAAGCAACACGCCCCGGCTTTCCGGTCAGCATGCCGCGGTGATCATCAAGCAGGTTCTCGACATTCGCAGCGGCTTGCGCACCAATCCGACCATGCAACCCCTGGTGACTGAAGAATTGCTCAGTCTGCAAACCCTGGCCGATATCGCCGCCCACCTGCAAGCGCTGCCCGTGACGGGAACGATCGCCATGGGCCCCGGTACCACCGTGGCCAAGGGCAAAGAGTTGTTTGAAAGGGATTGCGCCGGCTGCCACGGTGCTGCGGCCGATGGCAATCCGTTTATTTATGCGCCCATGTTGGCGTCACAACACTATACCTACCTGTTGCGCGAAATGGAACTCATCCGGGACGGTAAACGCGGAAACTCCAACCCGGCCATGGCCATGCTGCTGAAAACCTATGCGGCGGATGATTTTCAGGCCGTGGCCGACTACTTGGCGCAACTGCCTGCTGCAAAACGCCAGTGAACGCATAAAGGCACGCCGCAGCAAGGGCGAGGCCGCTGTGATCACCCTGGTTGACACTGACGGCGCAAAAATTGCCCGGCGACAAACAGGTCGCGCTCCACCGCACGCCGTGCCGCCGCGGGATCGGCCGCGCTGATCGCCAGCATCAGGTCTTCATGGGCATCGTTGAGCACGCCCAGGGCGGCAGGATCATCAAAGAGCTGGTTCGACAGTGGCCCTACCTTGAGCCAGACCGTGGTGATCAGGTTCAGCAGCAGGGGCGACCCGGCCGCGCGGTACAGCACCAGGTGAAATTCCTCGTTGGCATCCAGATAAGTCTTGGCGTCTTTGACCGTCAACGCATGCGACATGTCCGCCAGCAAAGCCTGCAAGACGTGCGTGTCACTGGCGCCGAGCCGCAGGGCGCCGCGCTCGGCAGCCTCGCCTTCGAGCAACAGGCGGTTTTGCAGCACGTCGTCAAACTCGGCCCTGGACAGTCTGGGCACCGAGACGCCGCAATTCGGGCTGTGCGTCAAGGCGCCCTCGGCGGCCAGCCGCAGCAGCGCCGCGCGCACCGGCATGGTGCCGATGCCCATGGCCGCAGCCACTTCGCGGATTTTCAAGCGCTCACCGGGCAAAAAGCGGCCCACCGTGACCCATTGGCGCAGCGTGGCATAGCTGCTGTCTTGCTGGGTGTCCGGCATCAGGCGTCAACCCGGTGGTTAAGCGCTGGCAGGTACCAGCTGCGCCAGCACCGCGTCAAATACCGCCAGCATGCGCTGCACATCGGCTGACGAGGTGGCCGGACTGCACAGCAGCATGTTGTGAAACGGGGTGACCATGACGCCGCGATTGAGCAGCGCCAGATGCAGCAGCGACTCCAGTTCGGCATCGAACAGCGCCGCAGCCTGGCTGCCGTTGCGTGGCGGCAGCGGGCCGAACTGGAACTCGCAGCGCGCGCCCACCTGGGTCACGCACCACGGCAGTCTGTGGTGGGCAATGCACGTGCGCAAGCCGTCAGCCAGTTCGGTGCACAAGGCGATCATGTGGGCGAACGCGGCGTCTGTGGCGACTTCGGCCAGTGTGGCGCGCATGGCAGCCATGGCCAGCATGTTGCCGCTCAGGGTGGTGCCGATGCCCGAGTGACCGGGCGGAGCGCCGCGTTTGGCCTGCATGGCGCGTGCGGCCAATTCGGCACTGAAGCCGTAAACCGCGCAAGGCAGCCCCCCGGCGATGGGCTTGCCCAGCACCAGCGCATCGGGCTGCAGACCATGCGCGCGGGCGTAACCGCCTGGACCGCTGCTGAAGGTATGGGTTTCGTCCAGGATCAGCATCGCGCCGTGCTGGCGAATCAAGGCTTGCGCAGCTGACCAGAAACCGGGCTCGGGCAGCACCATGCCGATGTTGGTCATGACCGGCTCGGCCAGCACACAGGCCACGTCACCGCCCTGCAGTGCCGCCTCAAGTGCCGGCAGATCATTGAACTCGACCACCCGCGTGTGCCGGGTGAGGTCGTGCACCTGGCCCAGCAGGCTGTCACGCTGGCGCGGCTGGCCGTTGACCAGATCGACAAACACGTCATCCACGGTGCCGTGGTAGCAACCGTTGAACACCAGCAACTTGCTGCGCCCGGTGGCGGCACGCACCCAGCGCAGCAGAAAGCGGTTGGCGTCGCTGGCTGACAGCGCGCTTTGCCACATTGGCAATCCAAAGCGGCGCGCCAGCTCGACGCCAACCCAGGCAGCGTCATCGGTGGCCAGCATGGTGGTGCAGCCCTGCTCCACCTGGTGCTGCACCGCGCGCACCAGCGCCGCTGGCGCGTGGCCAAACATGGCGCCGGTGTCGCCGAGGCAAAAATCGACCCGCTGGTGGCCATCCACATCAGTCACCTGCGCGCCCTGGGCGTGGGCCACCTGCAAGGCAAAGGGCGTTGACCAATCACTCATCCAGTGCAGGGGCACGCCAAACAGCCAATGCGCCGCGCTGCGTTGCGCCATCGCTTGCGACAAGGGATTGGCCGCCACGTAATCGGCGCGCTCCTGCTGCGCCATGCGCGCCAAAGCCACCGTGTCAAGGCCGGCGCGGGACAGCATATGTGCCTGTGGTGTCATGCCTGCGCCCTCACACCAGCAGCAGCAGGTGCTCGCGCTCCCAGGAGCTGATGACGCGGTTGTAGGTGGCGTATTCCAGCTCCTTGACAGCGCAAAACGCCTTCACGAAGGCGGGCCACAGCACTTCGGCCATCGCGT
>JBBINL010000132.1:0-6608 GCA_037443905.1 Burkholderiales bacterium
TGACGGACGCGCCGTCGAGCAGAACTTTTGCGCCGCGGCGCAGGGTGACGTTTTTTAATGTAATCAATGGGTTGCTTGATAAATTTAATCTTTTGAATGAATTTGTGAAACCTTCATCGCGAGGGTGCTGCCCCTACATGGATACGATGCTTTCTCAGGCGGTGCGACGCCCTCACCATGAATGCATCCCACCACATTCAAATGCCTGCCCATCGATTCACAGGCATTTCAGCAGCATCTCACGCGTGACCAGCAGCACCTGATCTTCACCGGCGCTGGTGGCCAGCCAGATCACCTCGAGGGTGGGGAAAGCAGCCTCGAAATGGGCGCGTTCATGGCCGACTTCAAGAACCAGAATGGCGCTTTTGCTCATGTGTGCCGGCGCTGCGTGCAACAACTGACGGATGAAATCCATGCCATCCTGGCCGCCGGCCATGTTGCCGTCGAGTGCCAGCGCAGGCTCGGCCTTGAATTCTGGCGGCAGCGCGGCCATGCTGGCCGCATTGACATAAGGCGGGTTGCACAGAATCAGGTCGTAATGGCCACCGGTCTGCGGCAGGCCGTCGCACTGATGCAGGGTGATGCGCTGCGTCAAGCCGTGGCGTTCCACATTGATTTTGGCCACGTCCAGGGCATCGGCGCTGATGTCTGATGCCTGCACCATCACATCCGGGTAAACCAATGCGGCAATCACTGCCAGGCTGCCGTTGCCGGTGCACAAGTCCAGCACCCTGTGGGTGGATTCGTTCAACCAGTAGTCCAGGCTGCCTTCTACCAGCAGTTCGGCAATCAGCGAACGCGGCACGATGACGCGCTCGTCCACGTAAAACGACACGCCCTGCAGCCACGCTTCATGGGTCAGGTAGGCGGCGGGTTGGCGGGTCTGGATGCGCCTGCTGATCAAGGCCGAAATGCTGACCTGCTCGGCGGGCGTGACCTGTCGGGCAGGTGCCGGTTTGTCTGCTTCGACCTTGTCTTGCAGCGGCGTGTCCAGCGGCAGTCCAAGCTGCCACAGCACCAGCCAGGCGGCTTCGTCAAGGGCGTTTTGGGTGCCATGACCGAAAACCACGCCGGCCTCGGTCAGCTGCTGTGCTGCCTTGTTCACGCAGGCGAGCAGGGTGATGTCACCGCCATGGGCGTGGCGCTGGCTCATGCCAGCAATTGCGCATGCAGGTTCTCCAGCGTGCGGCGGTAGATGTTTTTTAACGGGAGCACATCGGTCAGGGCAATATGCTCGTTGATTTTGTGGATGCTGGCATTGGGTGGTCCGCATTCGATCACCTGCGGGCAGATTTTGGCAATGAAGCGGCCGTCACTGGTGCCACCGCTGGTGGACAGCGCGGGGGTCAGGCCGGTTTCGGCGTGGATGGCGCTCACCACCGCATCCACCAGCGTACCCGGCGGCGTCAGGTACGGCAGACCGCTGAGTGTCCAGGCCAGGTCGTACGCGAGGTCGTGGCGGTCAAGCACGGCTTGCAAGCGGTGTTGCAGCGATTCAGGCGTGGATTCAGTGGAAAACCTGAAGTTGAAGTCCACCACCACCGTGCCGGGTATCACGTTGCTGGCACCCGTGCCGCCGTGGATGTTGCTGACCTGCCAGCTGGTGGGCGGGAAAAATTCATTGCCATGGTCCCATTCGATGGCAATCAGCTCGGCCAGAGCCGGCGCCAGCAGATGGATGGGGTTATTGGCCAGCTGCGGGTAGGCAATGTGCCCCTGGGTGCCCTTGACAGTGAGTTTGCCGCCGAGCGAGCCGCGCCGGCCATTCTTGATCATGTCACCGCTGCGCATGACCGAAGTCGGTTCGCCCACGATGCAGTAGTCAAGCACTTCGCCACGGGCCTGCAGCATCTCGCAGACCTTGACGGTGCCGTCCACAGCGGGTCCCTCTTCATCGCTGGTCAGCAAAAAACCGATCGCCAGTGGCGACTCGGGCTGGACCGAAACGAACTCCTCGGTGGCCACGACAAATGCTGCCAGAGCGGTTTTCATGTCAGCCGCACCGCGGCCAAACAGTTTGCCGTCGCGTTGCGTGGGTTTGAAAGGGTCGCTGTCCCACAGCTTGACCGGACCGGTGGGCACGACATCGGTGTGGCCGGCAAAAACAAGCAGTTTGCTGCTGTGCGAAGTGCTGGCTGCGTCGCCTGCCGGTCGTTTGGCCCACAGGTTGGTCACCTCAGCACCCACCGGACCGCTGACCAGGGTTTCGAGCTGGAAGCCGATGGCCTGCAAACGCGCCCCGATGAGTTGCTGGCAGTGGGCGTCGCTCGGCGTTTCCGAGGGGCGGGCGATCAGCTCACAGGCCAGCTCAAGGGTGCGGTTCATGGGCAGCTTCAATGGTTGAGGTCAAGCCTGATTTCGGTAAAAGTTGGGACGTCATCATTGACCTCGGTTTGCCCGGATGGGGGGCGTGATTTGAAGTCGTTTTGCAGACGCCACATCAAATTGGTGGGTGAGTCGGCATAGGCCATACCTTCCTTGCGTTCGATGATGCCCTCGGAGATCAGGCGGGCAATGTCCTCCTCGAAAGTCTGGCTGCCCTCGGCCATCGATTTTTCCAAGGCTTCCTTGACGCCGGAAAAATCGCCTTTTTCAATCAGTTCGGCAATCAGTTTGGTGTTCAGCAAGACCTCGACCGCCGGGCTTCGGGTCTCGGCAACATTGCGGATCAAGCGCTGTGAAATCACGGCTTTCAGGGCGGACGCCAGGTCACCGAGCATGGTCATACGGACCTCGACCGGGTAAAAGCTGAGGATGCGGTTGAGCGCCTGGTAACTGTTGTTGCCGTGCATGGTGGCCAGGCACAAATGCCCGGTTTGAGCATAGGCGATGGCGGCCGACATGGTCTCGCGGTCGCGGATCTCGCCAATCAGGATCACGTCGGGGGCTTGACGCAAGGCATTCTTCAGGGCAATTTCCGCCGTTTCGGTGTCGGCGCCCACCTCGCGCTGGTTGATGATGGAGTGCTTGCTTGTGAACAGGTATTCGATCGGATCCTCGATCGTGAGTATGTGGCCGGTCATGCGGGCGTTGCGGTGGTCGATCATGGCCGCCAGGCTGGTGCTTTTGCCGGATCCTGTGGCGCCCACCACCAGAATCAAACCACGTTTTTGCAGCATCAGGTCGGCCATGATGCCCGGCAAGCCCAGCGTGGCCAGGTCGGGAATCTCGTGGGCAATCAGGCGCACGACCACCGCATAGGTGCTGCGCTGGCACATGGCGCTGATGCGGAAGCGGCCCACACCTGGCATCGACCAGGCGATGTTGAGTTCATGCGTGTCCTGCAGCTTTTCAATCAATGATGACGGCAATATTTCAGCGAGCAGGTTCAACGGCGCATCGGGCGGCAGGATCTGGCTGTTGATGGGCACACACTCGCCCTGGATGCGGATCAGGGCGACCGAGTTGGCCGACAGGTAAATGTCCGAGGCGCGCTTGTCGACCATCAAACGCAGGATGCGCTCCATGGTGCCCATTGCGTCGGTGTTGAGGTGGTCAAGAAGTGCCATGGGGATGCCTTGTGTAATGTTGGCGCTGACGGGCCCTGTTGCTCAGGGCCGCAGCAAATCGTTCAGGCTGGTCTTGGCGCGGGTTTGCGCGTCGACATGCTTGACGATGATGGCGGCATAAAGGCTGTACCTGCCACCTTCCTTGGGCAGGTTGCCGCTGATCACCACTGAACCCGCCGGAATGCGGCCGTAACTCACGGTGTCGGTCGTGCGGTCGTAAATGGGTGTGCTCTGGCCGATGTAAACGCCCATCGAAATCACCGAGTTTTCTTCGACGATGACGCCTTCCACAATCTCGGAGCGCGCGCCGATGAAGCAGTTGTCCTCGATGATGGTGGGGTTGGCCTGCATCGGCTCGAGCACGCCGCCAATGCCGACGCCGCCGCTCAAGTGCACGTTCTTGCCAATCTGCGCGCACGAGCCCACGGCGGCCCAGGTGTCCACCATCGTGCCTTCGTCCACGTAGGCTCCGATGTTGACAAAAGACGGCATCAGCACCACGCCGCGGGCCAGGTAGCTGCCGCGGCGCGCCACGGCGGGCGGCACAATGCGCACCCCGGTGGCCTGCAGGCCGGCGCTGGTCATGTGGGCAAACTTGGTGGGCACCTTGTCGAAGAAAGCCAGTTCACCAGCGTGAACGATGGCGTTGTCGGTCAGGCGAAAGCTCAGCAGCACGGCTTTCTTGATCCATTGGTGCGTTGTCCACTGGCCCACACCCTCGCGCGTAGCCACGCGCAGCTGGCCTGAGTTGAGCCCCTGAATCACGTGCTCGACGGCGTCTGTGACTTCCTTGGGAGCCGAGGCAGCCGAGATGCTGGCGCGGTCGTCCCAGGCGTCGTTGAGGATTTTTTGCAGTTGTTGAGTCATGGCAGAAAAGGCTAAATTTGCGAAACTGGAATCAGGGCTTGCGGGCGTTGACAAACTCGGCGATGCGTTCGGCGGCTTGCAGGCACTCGGCGGTGTCGGCCACCAGTGCCATGCGAACACGCCCGGCACCGGGGTTGTGGCCCTGCGCCTCGCGCGCCAGGTAGGAGCCCGGCAACACCGTCACATTGTAAAGAGCGTACAACTCGCGGGCAAAAACCGTGTCATCGCCGGCTACATCGGCCCACAGGTAAAAACCGGCGTCGGGCAGGGCGACTTCGAGTACCCTGGACAGCACCGGGGTGACCTGTTCGAACTTGGTTTTGTAAAGTGCCCGGTTGGCAATGACATGCGCTTCGTCGCCCCAGGCCGCCAGGCTGGCCGCCTGCACCACCTGGCTCATGGCGCAACCGTGGTAGGTGCGGTACAGCAAAAATTGCTTCATGATGGCCGCGTCGCCCGCCACAAAACCGCTGCGCATGCCGGGCACATTGCTGCGCTTGGACAGGCTGGTCAGAGAAATCAGGTTTTTGAAGTCGCTGCGACCCAGCCGGGCAGATGCTTCCAGGCCGCCCAGCGGTGGCTCGTCGCGGAAATAAATCTCGCTATAACACTCGTCCGAGGCAATCACAAAGCCGAAGCGATCGCTCAATTCAAACAGCTTTCGCCACTCCAGCAGTGGCATCACCGCACCGGTCGGGTTGCCCGGCGAGCAGACAAACAACTGCTGCGTGCGCGCCCACACCGACTCGGGCACACTGTCCCAGTCGGGTGCAAAGTTGCGCGCCGGGTCACTCGCCACGTAATAAGGCTCGGCGCCGGCCAGCAATGCGGCGCCCTCATAGATCTGGTAGAACGGATTGGGGCACACCACCAACGGTTTCTGACCCGAGGCTTGAGCCGCGCCCGGATTGACCACGGTCTGGGTGAGCGCAAACAATGCCTCGCGTGAACCGTTCACCGGCAACATCTGCGTTTGCGGGTTCACGCTCAGGCCGTAGCGTCTGTGCAGCCATTGGGCAAAAGCTTCGCGCAAGGCGGGCTCGCCCGCCGTGGCCGGGTAGCTGGCCAGGCCGCTGGGCGTGCGCTGGATGGAATCCACCATGGCCTGCCTGATGAATTCGGGCGTGGCGTGCCTGGGCTCACCCAGCCCCAGACTGATCGGGGTGTATGCCGGATTTGGCGTGATGTCGGCAAAGAGCTGACGCAGTCGCTCAAACGGGTAGGGTTGCAGCAGGCAAAGCAGTGGATTCATGGGGCGCGATTATCCATGGTCAGTTCGTCATGGCGAGCCAAGCGTGGCAATCCAGGAAGTCCCTGGGGCTCTGGATATCCACGACGTCTTGTTCACCATGACCGAAATTGCCGCTATCGTTGACGCTCAGAAAGGCAATGACTGCACCGGGACGTCAAGATCCAGCCAGCGCGCTGCAGCGCTTTGCAGCAGGTCGGGGTCGCCGGTGCTGAGCAACAGGCATTGGCCCGTTGCGGTGTCCCTGGCAAGGCTGGACAGCTTGCGCCGGGTTTGCCGCGCCACGGCATCACCGGTGTCCAGCAGGCGCACTTCAGGCCCGACCAGGGCTTGCAAACAAGTGCTGGCAAAGGGGTAATGGGTGCAGCCCAGCACCAGCGTGTCGACATGGCCAGGCTGGCTGCCGAACTGGCCGATGGCCCGGGTGTATTTGGCACACAAGGCGCTGATTTGCGCGCTGTCGTCGCGCTCGATGGCATCGGCCAGACCATCGCACGGCTGGCAGATGAATTGCGCACGCTCTGCCAGGCTGGCGAGCAGGGTCTGGAACTTCTGGCTGTTGAGCGTGCCGCGTGTGGCCATCACGCCGATACGTCGGGTCTGGCTCGAGGCCAGGGCGGGTTTGAGCGCGGGCTCGACGCCGATGATGGGTAACTGTGGGTGCTCCTGGCGTAGCGT
The DNA here is from genome assembly GCA_037443905.1 of Burkholderiales bacterium. Lineage (GTDB taxonomy): Bacteria > Pseudomonadota > Gammaproteobacteria > Burkholderiales > Burkholderiaceae_C > Rhodoferax. The sequence goes on from JBBINL010000132.1 coordinate 6,304, forward strand.
AGCCACGGCGGCGGCCGTGGCGGTGTTGCAGGCCATCACCAGCGCCTGGATGGCTGGCTGCTGCCTGAGCAAATGCCGGGTGATGGTGCGCGCACGGTCCAGCACAAAATCTTTGTCGCGCTCGCCATAGGGTGCAAAACCGCTGTCGGCCACATAGACGAAGTCTTCATGTGGCAGTTCGGCGCGCAAGGCCTTGAGGATGCTCAAGCCCCCGACGCCGCTGTCAAACACCCCGATCGGGCATTTGACAATTCCTGTCGAATCAGCCACCCGAGACGGTGATGCCTTTGAACTCGCCGCTGGCG
>JBBINL010000133.1:0-6485 GCA_037443905.1 Burkholderiales bacterium
AGGAAGGCAGGTTTTTCGACTCGTTCTGACACTGTTTCAAGCAGTGAAATGGTGCCGATTGTCGGATTCGAACTGACGACCTACCGCTTACAAGGCGGTTGCTCTACCAACTGAGCTAAATCGGCACGGTTTGCATTTTACATGGCGACTTCACGCAGAATTCAGGCCCGTTGCGTGCTTATTTGATGCGTGTCAGTGTGGGGCGCGAACCTGTTTTGGTGGCAGCTGGCGGCATTTTTGCCGGCTTCTTCAGATCGACTGAAGCTGTCGCCGGGACGCTGGACAGATGCGACGGCACCGACTCTGTGCCGGCACTGTCCCGGGCTTGCTCCTTGGACACCAGCGACGTGTCAGCGTCTTGCTCCTCAGGCGAATGACGACTGGCTTTGGGGAAAGCCATGCCTTGTCCGTTTTCACGGGCAAAGATGGCCAGCACCCGGTCAACGGGCACCATCACGTCGCGGGCAACGCCGGCAAAGCGGGCCTTGAAGGACAGATAGTCGTTGCCGATTTGCAGCCCGGTGGTGGCGTCATAGCCGATGTTGAGCACGATTTCGCCGTCCTGGACATATTCACGCGGCACCTGGACGGCAGCATCAACCGCCACGGTCACGTAAGGCGTCAGGCCGTTGTCGGTACACCATTCATGCCAGGCGCGGATCAGATAGGGCTGGGACGAGCTGATTTCAGTCGATGGTTTCATGCGTCTGCACCGCCGTTTACTTGCGCATGACTTTTTCTGACGGTGTGAGCGCCTCGATGTAGGCCGGGCGTGAAAAGATGCGCTCGGCGTATTTGAGCAAGGGCGCCGCATTCTTGCTTAGCTCGATGCCGTAGTAGTCGAGCCGCCAGAGCAGCGGCGCAATGGCCACGTCGAGCATCGAGAAGCCGTCGCCCAGCATGAATTTGTTTTTCAGGAACACGGGGGCGAGCTGGGTGAGCCGGTCACGAATGTGTGCACGGGCTTTTTCCAGTGCTTTTTCGTTGGTTTTGGCATGGCGTGATTCGAGCGTGATGACGTGGGTGAACAACTCTTTTTCAAAATTGAGCAGGAACAGCCGCACGCGCGCCCGATCAACCGGGTCACCGGGCATCAATTGCGGGTGGGGAAAGCGCTCGTCAATGTATTCATTGATGATGTTGGATTCGTAAAGTATCAGGTCTCGCTCAACCAGGATCGGCACCTGGCCGTAGGGGTTCATGACGCTGATGTCTTCGGGTTTGTTGTAGAGGTCAACATCCCGAATTTCAAAATCCATGCCCTTTTCAAACAGGACAAATCGGCAACGATGTGAGAAAGGGCAAGTCGTACCCGAGTAAAGCACCATCATGGTGGAGGCTCCTAAAAAAGTAAAAGAGCGGGAGGCTGTCGTGCCACCCACTCTGGGGGGATTGCCCACAAAGCCGGCAAGCTTTGCACCAACCCGTGGTCATCAGCCTACTTGACGTCTTTCCAGTAAGCCTTGTTCAGTTGCCAGGTGATCAAGGTCAAACCAGCCAGGAACAGCAAGACCCAGATGCCAATATTCTTGCGCGTGGTTTGCGCCGGCTCAGCCATCCATTGCAGGTAGTTCACCAGATCGCCAATGGTCTGGTCGTATTGGCCGGGCGTCATGCTGGCTTGCATTTCCCACAACACATGCGGCATGGCCACATTCGGAAAAACATGATTGTTCCAGCCCGTGGGTTTGGTGTCGTCCCGGTAAAAGCCGCGCAAGTACGAATAAAGGTAGTCCGCTCCCGTTCCCCCCGCACCGGCTCGCGAACGGGCGATCACAGTAAGGTCGGGCGGATTCACACCGAACCAGGCTTTGGCCTGATGCGGATCGATGGCGGCCTTCATGGTTTCACCAATCTTGCTGTTGGTGACGAGCAGGTTGTCCTTGATCTGATCCTGCGTCAGACCAATGTCGGTCAGGCGGGTGTAGCGCATGAAGGCGGCAGAGTGGCAGTTCAGGCAGTAGTTGACAAAGACCTTGGCACCATTTTGCAGGGCACCCATGTCATTGATCCGATTGGGCGCCTTGTCCCAGGTAACACCACCCTCACTGGCCTGCACGACACCAGCAAGACCCAAGGCCAAGGCCGCTGACAAAATGATTTTTTGAGCGAATCTCGTGATTTTCATTGTTTTTCTCCTGTTCAGTGGGCCGTGTAATTGACACGGCTGGGTACTTGTTTGAACGTCCCCAGCCGACTCCACCAAGGCATCAGGATGAAGAAACCGAAATAAAACAAGGTTCCAAACTGTGCAATGCGACCCAGTATCACCGACACTGGTTGCGTGCCAAGGTAACCGATGACAAAGAAGTTGATGACGAAAGCCGCATAAAGGAACTTGTGCCAGGTCGGACGGTAGCGGATCGACTTGACCGGGCTGTTGTCCAGCCAGGGCAGGAAAAACAGGATCACAACCCCGCCACCCATGGCAACGACGCCCCAGAACTTGGCGTCGATAGACATCATCATGGCCACCACCACCAGCGCCCCGCCCACGATCGCCGCTTTGAACAGGCTGGGCATCCTGACTTTGACAACCGCCAGCACCGCGCCAACCAGCACGCAGCCGATCAGCACGTACATCATCTCGGTGGTCACGGCCCGCAACAGGGTGTAGAACGGTGTGAAATACCAGACCGGGGCAATGTGCAACGGGGTCTGGAACGGATCCGCCGGGATGAAGTTGTTGTATTCCAGGAAATAACCACCCATTTCAGGGGCAAAAAACACGATGGCAGAGAACACGAACAGGAACACACTCACGCCAAACACGTCATGCACCGAGTAGTAAGGGTGGAAAGGAATGCCGTCCAGCGGAATACCGTTGACATCCTTGGTGGCCTTGATCTCGATGCCGTCCGGGTTGTTGGAACCAACTTCATGCAAGGCAATGATGTGCGCCACCACCAGACCGAGCAACACCAGCGGCACGGCGATGACGTGGAAGCTGAAGAAGCGGTTCAGCGTGGCATCGCCCACCACGAAGTCACCCCGGATCAGCAACGCCAGGTCAGGGCCGACAAAGGGAATGGCAGAAAAAAGGTTCACGATCACCTGCGCGCCCCAGTAGCTCATCTGACCCCAGGGCAGCAAGTAGCCCATGAAGGCTTCCGCCATCAGCACCAGAAAGATACCGCAGCCAAACAACCAGATGAGCTCGCGCGGTTTGCGGTAGCTGCCATACATCAGGCCACGGAACATGTGCAAATACACCACCACAAAAAAGGCGGATGCGCCAGTGGAGTGCATGTAGCGGATCAGCCAGCCCCAGGGCACGTCGCGCATGATGTATTCGACCGAACCGAAAGCCAGCGCAGCATCGGGTTTGTAGTGCATCACCAGAAAAATTCCGGTCACAATCTGGATCACCAGCACCAGCAATGACAACGAACCAAAGATGTACCAGAGATTGAAGTTCTTCGGCGCGTAATACTCGCTCATGTGCTCCTTGAAGAGCTTGGAGAGCGGAAAGCGGTTGTCAATCCAGTTCAGGGTTTTGGCACCCGCTGAAGCGTTGGGGGAAATTTCGTGAAAAGTAGCCATGTTCTTCGTCCTCAGGCTTTTTTGTCTTCACCAATGAGCAACTTGGTGTCTGAAAGATACATGTGCGGCGGCACTTGGAGGTTATCAGGCGCAGGCTTGTTTTTGTAAACACGACCTGCCAGGTCGAAGGTGGAGCCATGACAAGGGCAGAAGAAACCACCTTGCCAATCGTCGGGCAAGGAAGGCTGCGGACCCGCCTTGAACTTGTCCGAGGGCGAACAACCCAGATGCGTGCAGATGCCGACCACCACCAGATATTCAGGCTTGATGGAGCGGGTTTCATCCTTGCGGGCATAGTCAGGCGCCTGTTCGGTAGGCTTGCGCTGCGACAAGGGGTCAGCCAACTGGTCGTTGTGCGTCGGCAAAGCGGCCAACATCTCCGGTGTCCGTCGCACAATCCAGACTGGCTTGCCGCGCCATTCCACCGTCATTTTTTCACCCGGCTTGAGTGCCGAAATATCGGCCTCAACCGCAGCACCCGCAGCCTTGGCACGCTCGGAGGGCTGGAATGAGCTGACAAAGGGAACGGCTGCGGCGATACCGCCCACGGCACCGGCACATCCTGATGCAATCAGCCAGGTTCTTTTACTTGGATCGATGGGGCCGCTTGCGGCAAGCGATTCACTCATGAGGTTCCTCAATGGAAAAGATGGATATTGGTAACAACCCTAGATTCTAACGGAGCCCCTTGTCACACGTTGGCCTCGCTGGCGCCTGAACAAGCCATGGGACGGCCATTGCACAATTGGCGCGCCATGCGAATGGCTTCGATCAGGCTGGCCGCATCGGCGCGCCCGGTGCCGGCAATGTCGAAGGCGGTGCCGTGATCCGGGCTGGTGCGCACCAGTGGCAGGCCCAGCGTGACGTTGACGCCTTTGTCCACTCCAAGATATTTGACCGGAATCAGGCCCTGATCGTGGTACATCGCCAACACCACGTCGAACTCGCCAGACTGGCCGGGTTGCGCCCTGGCACGCATGAAGACAGTGTCCGGGGCGATCGGGTCGCTGGCCAGCACCCCTTGGGCACGCGCCGCCAGCACGGCCGGGCCAATGATGTCAATCTCTTCGCGGCCAAACAGGCCGCCCTCGCCGGCATGCGGGTTCAAGCCAGCCACGCCGATCCGTGGCGCGCGACCCAGCACGACCTGCAGGGCGTGGTGGGTGATGAGCAGGGTTTGCAGCACCTGATCAAAAGTGACTGCCGCCAAAGCCTGGCGCAGCGACACATGAATGCTGACCAGCACCACGCGCAGTTCATCATTGGCCAGCATCATGCGCACCGGCAGTTGCGCCACGGGGGTCTTCAAATGTTCAGCCGCCAGCGCCTGCAGCAACTCGGTATGGCCCGGATACGCGTCATAAGGTGCACCTGCCAGCGCCAGCGCGGCCTTGTTCAAGGGGGCGGTCACCATGGCCGCCACCTCGCCGCGCAAGGCCGCTTTGGCCGCCCAGATCACACAATCGCCCGCCAGCTGCCCGGCGCTGGCGCTGACCTGGCCGAACGGAACTGCCTGCGCTTCTTGCAGGGCCGCCGATGTGATTTGCCATACCGGCACACATCGCGGCGGGGAATGCAGCGACTCGTTTACCTCGGACAAGACGGCCACGGGCAGCGCCACTCCGGTACCCGCCACAACGCTCGCCGCCCGGCGCAGGGTAGCCACATCACCCACCACAAAACAGCCTCGCGTGACTTGAGGCGCATCACGAAACGCCTTGACAATGGTTTCAGGACCAATGCCTGCAGGGTCGCCCATGGTGATGGCCACGGGCAGGGAAAGTGGTGCTGTCGTCATGTCAGGCCGGGTTGTGAATGTCGATGAATTCGTGCGCCAAGCCCAGTTGGGCGGCCACATGCGCGGCCACTGCGGGGGCGCCATAGCGCTCGCTGGCATGGTGGCCGCAAGCCAGATAAGCCACACCGAACTCGTGCGCATAGTGCGACTGGGGCTCGGAAATCTCGCCGCTGACGAAGGCATCGGCACCTGCAGCCACGGCCGCCTCGAAATAGTTTTGCGCGCCGCCTGTGCACCAGGCAATTTTGTGAATCGGTCGATGCGCCCCGTCCACCAGCACAACCGGGCGATTCAATGCCTGCTGGATATGTTTTGCCAATGTTTCTGCAGACTGAAATGCAAGCCCATCGGCACGCTTCCCCAGCCAGCCCAAGTCCTGCTCACCAAAACGCGACTCCATCAGCAAGCCCAATTTCAAACCAAACTGAGCGTTATTGCCCAGCTCGGGGTGCGCGTCCAGCGGCAAATGGTAGGCAAACAGATTGATGTCATGCGCCAGCAGCAAGGCCAGGCGCTGCTTCATCCAGCCGGTGATGCGCCCGTCCTGGCCGCGCCAAAACAGGCCGTGATGAACAAAAATGGCATCTGCATTTGCTGCAATGGCGGCTTCGATCAAAGCCCGGCTGGCCGTGACGCCTGAAACAATTTTGTTGACGCGTTCGCAACCTTCCACCTGCAGGCCATTCGGACCGTAATCTCGGAAACGCTCGGGCTGAAGCAACGCATCAAATGCCTTTAGAAGGTCAACTCTTTCACACATATCGGCGCCAATTCATTTTCATCAAAGGGATGATACGCGGACCAAGGCGGCTCGACCCAGATTCGATCCGATTTCAATCACTATGGACTTGCAGCGGCATGCAACCCTTGAAACTGACATGGGAGCCTACAATTTATTGAAAATTCGTCTTCCCAATTTCACCAGGCCAAGCGCCTGCATTGACATGAAAAGATTCTGGTTATTATTTTCGCAGTCTGTCACGGTGTTGTTGGCAGCGTATTTTGTGGTTGGCACACTCAAGCCAGGCTGGCTGCCGCAGCGCGGCGCCGGCGGCGCGGTGGCGGTTCTTGAGGCACCGACCACGAGCACCGCGGCGGCACCCGCAGGCAGCTTCCGTCTGGCGGCGCAAAAAGCCTCGGCCGC
>JBBINL010000134.1:0-6479 GCA_037443905.1 Burkholderiales bacterium
AGCCTTCGTCGCGAGGGCGCGACTCCTGCAAAATACCGGTGCCTTTGTCTTTGCGGGAACGGCACGGTTGTAGGAGCGGCGCCCTCGCCGCGAAGGTGTGCTCCTGCAACATCAATCCTTCGGCCGGAAGCTGATCACCAGCGGTGACGGCACGCGGCCATCGGTGTCGCGCGGCAGCATTTCGGTCTTTTCGATGGCGCGCAGCACGGCGTCGTCCCAGGCTTTCAGACCGCTGGATTTCGTCAGTTTGCTCGCCAGAATCCTGCCGTCGGGCGCCGCGTGCACCTCGACTTCTGCGGTCGGGTTGCCCGTCATGGCCTCGATGAAGACGATGTTGGGTTTGACGCGGGCAATGATGCGCCCGGCGTAGCTGGGTGATGGCCCGGCCGACTTGAGCGCGCTGCCGCTTGCGCCGGGCGCGCCGCTGGCACCGGCCAGGCCGGCGATGCGCTGCAGATTTTTCTGGCGCTGGGCCTCGAGCTGTCTGGCTTGTTGCTCGGCCTGTTCTTTTTCTTGCGCCAGTCGCTCTTTCTCGGCTTGGGCTTGCCTGAGTTTGTCGGCCCTGATTTTTTCTTCCTTGAGTTTTTCCTGTTGCAACCTGGCCTGCCTGAGCTTGTCCTGCTTGATCTGCTCCTGCTGTTTTTCCAGCTCTAGCTGCTTCTGTTTTTGAAGGCGCCGCTTTTCCTGTTCCAGCGCAATGTCCACCTTGGGCGGCTCGGCCACCGGTGGCGGCGCGGGTCTGGTCACCACTTGCGGCTTGACGGGTACGGGCGGTTCGGGCGGGGGTTCCTGCAGCCTGGGCGCGGCCGCCACGGGCACAGCGGCCCAGAGCTCGGCCTCGGCAGGGGTGATGGTCGCATCGCGCTGCCAGCGCAGCCCCCAGGTCAGGGCGGCCACCAGCAAGCCGTGCGCCAGCAGCGCCAGCACAAAGGCGCGCACCACCCCCGGTGTGTCCGGGGGGGCGAATTCGAGTCGTTCAGCCGCCGTGTGCATGGCCAGCAGCCTCAGGGCGCCAGTTGCACCGACAGGCCGACTCGGGCTATGCCGGCGCGCTGCAGGGTGTCCATCACGCGCACCACCGCCTCATACCTGACAGCCTTGTCGGCGCTGATGACCACGGCCGGGTTGGCGGCACCGGCTTGCGCCTGCCTGACCGCGCCGGCGATGTCCTTGAGCACCACGCCCGAGGTCTTGTCCTGGAGCTTGAGTTGCAGCGACTCGTCCTTGCCGATCACGATCTGGATCACCTGGTCGGGCTGGCTGGTGGCCTTGCCCACGCTGGGCAGGCTGATCATGCTGGGCGCGATCAGCGGCGCGGTGACCATGAAGATGATCAGCAGCACCAGCATCACGTCGATGAACGGCACCATGTTGATTTCGTTGATGGTGCGCCGACCGCGCCCCCGGTGTGCAACTGCTGGCATGGTCTATTCTCCCGCGCTTCAGTGGCCCGAGGCCGATTGCGCGCCCACGTTGCGCTGCAGGATGTTGGAAAACTCTTCCATGAAGGTTTCCAGCCGGATCGCGATGCGGTCGATGTCGCGCGCAAAACGGTTGTAGGCCACCACCGCCGGTATCGCGGCAAACAGGCCGATGGCGGTGGCCACCAGCGCCTCGGCAATGCCCGGCGCCACGGTGGCCAGCGTCACCTGCGTGAGTGCGGCCAGCCCGGTAAAGGCGTGCATGATGCCCCACACCGTGCCGAACAGCCCCACATACGGCGACACCGAGCCCACCGAAGCGAGGAACGACAAATGGGTTTCGATCACGTCCATCTCGCGCTGAAAGCTCGCCCGCATGGCACGGCGGGCGCCGTCCATCAGTGTGCCGGTATCAGCGATCTGGCGCTCGCGAAGTTTCTGGTATTCACGCATGCCGCTGGCAAAAATGCGCTCCATAGGACCGCAGCTGCGGGCATTCTGGGCGGCCGCGGCGTACAGGTCGTTGAGGCTTTTGCCCGACCAGAAGTCACGCTCGAAAGCGTCGTTCTGCTGTTTGACCTTGCCGAGTGCAAACAGCTTGCGGAAAATCGCCGCCCAGCTGGCCACCGAGACGGTGATGAGCAGCAGCATCACCAGTTGCACCACGAAACTGGCGTGCAGCACCAGCTGGATGATCGAAAGTTCTTGGTTCATGTCAGCAAGTCCAGGATGTGTTGCGGAATTCTGGCAGGTTTCAGGCTGGCGCTGTTGACCCAGGCAGCACGAATGGTGGCTTCGCACAGCAGCTCGGGGCCGCCCGGCCCTGGCAACAGGGCTTGCTGATGGATCGTCATGGCGGCGCGCGCCGCCGTCAGCAGCTCCGAGGTCACCCGCAGTTCATCGTCGAGCCGGGCACTTTTGAGAAAGCGCACATTGGCCTCGGCGACCACGAACATGCCGCCGCTGGCCTCGCGCAAGGCCTGCTGGTGGATGCCTCTGGCGCGCAGCCATTCGGTGCGCGAGCGCTCGAAAAACTTCAGGTAATTGGCATAAAACACAATGCCGCCGGCGTCGGTGTCCTCCCAGTACACGCGCACCGGCCAGCTGAAGATTTCCCGGGCAGGCGGCAGTGCGTTCATGCCAGCAAAGCCTTGAGCCGGTCGATGGCGGCGTGCAGTTGCGGCATCGAACTGGCGGTCGAAAAACGGATGAAATGCCCGGTGTCGGCGTGGCCGAAGTCGCGCCCTGGCGTGACTGCCACATGGGCCCGCTCCATCAGCGCAAAAGCCAGCTCCCAGCTGCCGTTCACGCCCAGTCTGGCGCAGGCCGCCGAGCAATCGGCCCAGGCATAGAAAGCACCGTCGGGCAGCACCGGAACGGTCAATCCGAGCGCGCTGAGTGCCGGAATGAAATAGTCACGCCGCGCCCTGAATTCGGCGCGGCGGCGCTCGTACTCGAGCAGGCTGTCGCGCTCAAAACAGGCCAGCGCCGCGTACTGCGCGATGGTGCTGGGGCAGATGAACAGGTTCTGCGCCAGCCGCTCGATCACCGGCACCAGTGGCTCGGGCACCACCAGCCAGCCCAGGCGCCAGCCGGTCATGTTGAAGTACTTGCTGAAACTGTTGATGCTGATGATCTGGTCATCGAGCGCCAGCGCCGTCTGGCCATACGCGTCGTCATGGCTCAGGCCCAGATAAATCTCGTCGATCAGGGTGATGCCGCCCCTGGACTGCACCACCTCATGGATGCGGCGCAGTTCGTCGGGTGCGATCGAGGTGCCGGTCGGGTTGGACGGTGAAGCCAGCAAAACGCCACGCGTTGACTTGTTCCAGGCTTGGGCCACCTTGTCGGCGCTGAGCTGAAAACGCTCGGCCGCGGTGGTCGCAATCAGCACCGCCGTGGCGTCGGCGGCCGCGACAAAATGCCGGTTGCAGGGGTAGCTCGGGTCGGGCATCAGCACCTCGTCGCCGGCCTCGATCAGGGCCAGGCAGGCCAGTTGCAGTGCTGCCGAGGCGCCGGCAGTGACCACGATGCGACTGGCGGGCAGCGCCACGCCAAAACGGCTGGCGTACCAGTCGCTGATGCGCTCGCGCAGCTGCGGCAGGCCGATCGCGGCCGTGTAATGCGTCAGGCCGTCGTGGATGGCGCGCACCGCGGCCTCCTGCACCAGCGCTGGCGCGGTAAAGTCGGGCTCGCCAATGTTGAGGAAAATCATCGGCGCAGCACTGTGCGCCACCTGCGCCGCCATCGCGCCGGCGGCCTTGGCCACCTCCATCACGTAGAAGGGTTCGATGCGTTGCGCGCGGCGGGTCGTTTGCATGGGTCGGGTCAGCGTGCGCCCTGGTCGGCGGCCACCTCGGCCTGGCGCAGCTGCCGAGCCAGGGCGTTGAGCACGCCGTTGACGTATTTGTGGCCGTCGGTGCCGCCAAATTCCTTGGCCAGTTCGACGCACTCGTTGAGCACCACGCGCCAGGGCACGTCCAGGCAGTGCTGCAATTCGTAAGCGCCGATCCACATCACGCCGTGTTCCACCGGCGAGATCTCGGCGAGCTTGCGGTCCAGCAGCGGCAGGATCAGCGCATCGAGCGCTTCGGCCTGCTCGGCGCAGCCGTGCAGCAGGGCGTCGAAATGCACGCTGTCGGCCTTGTTGAAGCCCGCCAGGTCGCGGGTAAAGGCGTCCACCTCGGCGACGTCGTTTTTGCCCACCAGCAGCTGGTACAGCGCCTGCACGGCGAATTCGCGGGCGCGCGAGCGCTCGGACTTGCTGGCGGCCTTGCGCACGCCGGTGCTGGTCAGGCCCTTGCGCGGCTGGCGCGGGGGCCGGGTGGAAGGGGCCGGGTGGCTGGATGCGCTCATGCGATGTCTTTCAGTAAATTGGCCATTTCAACCGCCACGCGGGCGGCGTCGCGGCCCTTGTCGGTCTGCCGGGCCACGGCTTGCGCCAGGGTCTCGGTGGTCAGGATGGCGTTGGCAATCGGCATGCTGGCGTCCAGCGCCACGCGGCTGACACCCGCGCCTGATTCGTTGGCCACCAGCTCGAAGTGGTAGGTTTCGCCGCGAATGATGCAGCCCAGCGCAATCAGCGCGTGGCACTTGCGCTGCCTGGCCAGCGCCTGCAGCGCCACCGCAATCTCCAGCGCGCCCGGCACCTGCAGCAGGGTGATGTTTTGCGCAGGCACGCCCAGCTTGAGCAGTTCGGCCTTGCAGGCGGCGGCCAGCGCGTTGGTGATGCCCGCGTTGAAGCGCGCCTGCACGATACCGATGCTGAGATGTTGGCCGTCCAGGCGGCGGTCGGTGGCATCGAGCGTGCCCTGGTCTGCAATCAGCATGGTGATTTCCTGTGATGTTGTTCGGGTGATTCGGGGGATGACTGTCAGGGCGTCACGTAGCCGACAATCTCGAGACCATAGCCCGTCATGCTCGGCATGCGCCGCGGGTTGCCCAGCAGCTTCATTTTGTGCACACCGCATTCGCGCAGAATCTGGGCGCCGATGCCGTAGGTGCGCAAGTCCATCTGGCCGCGTGCCGGGCCGTGACTGGCCCTGGCGGTGCCGTCGAACTGCGCCAGCAACTGCTTGCCGTTCTCGCCGCAATTCAGAAACACCACCACGCCCTTGTCCTCTTCGGCCACTTTTCTCAGGCTGGCATCCAGACTCCAGGAGTGCATGGTACGGCCCACCTCCAGCGCGTCCAGCACCGACAGCGGTTCATGCACGCGCGCCAGCACGGCCTCATCCGCATCCCATTGACCCCTTACCAGCGCCAGATGCACGCCGTGCGCGGTTTTGTCCTTGAAGGCGTGGGCGGTGAATTCGCCAAAAGCGGTGTTGAGCGGCCTGGAGCCCAGGTGTTCCACCAGCGACTCCACGCGGCTGCGGTGGTGAATCAGGTCGGCAATGGTGCCAATTTTCAGGCCATGCGTCTTGGCAAACAGCTGCAGATCGGGCAGTCGAGCCATGGTGCCGTCGTCCTTCATGATCTCGCAGATCATGGCCGCCGGTGTGCAGCCGGCCATGGCGGCCAGGTCGCAACCCGCCTCGGTGTGGCCGGCGCGCATCAGCACCCCGCCCTCGACCGCCTGCAGCGGAAACACATGGCCGGGCTGCACCAGATCGTCGGGCTGGGCATCCTTGGCCACCGCCACCTGAATGGTATGGGCGCGGTCGGCGGCCGAAATGCCGGTGGTCACGCCCTCTGCGGCCTCGATCGAGACCGTGAACGCCGTGCCTTTCTTGTCGCCATTGCGCGCCGTCATGGGGGGCAGTTGCAAGCGTTCACAGCGCTCCCGGGTGAGCGTCAGGCAAATCAGGCCGCGGCCAAAACGGGCCATGAAATTGACCGCCTCGGCCGTCACATGTTCGGCGGCCATGATCAGGTCGCCCTCGTTTTCGCGGTCCTCTTCATCGACCAGAATCACCATGCGTCCGGCGCGCAGCTCGGCCACAATGTCTTCAACGGGGGAAATGTCGGGCGAATGCGACTGTGTCATGGAGTGATTCGAGAAAATTTATGCAAAAAAGTGCCGGGCCATGGTCTGCCTGATCGAAATAATGCCTGCACCATGTCAACCCGGCGATTATCGGGGATTGTGGTTTGGTTTAGGCTTGGGCCTTGTTGCAAGGAGTGAATCAATGGCAATTGGCTGGTTGACCGTGCTGAAACTGGTGCCCTGGGGCGAGGTGATTGAAAACGCGCCCAAGGTGGCCAGCGGCGCCAAGAAGCTGTGGCAGAACGTCGGCAAGAAACCGGTGCCTGATGCCCCGATCCCGCACATGCCTGATACCTTGGGGTCCGCACCGCCGGAAGTGGCCGCATTGCAGGCCCGGCTGGCCGAGCAGCAGCTGGCGTTGGCGGAGTTGCACCAGCAGATGCTGACCTCCAGCGAGCTGATCCAGTCGCTGGCCAACCAGAATGCGCAACTCGTCAAGCGGGTTGAGGCGAACCGCGTGCGCCTGCTGTGGCTGGCGGCCTGGGTGCTGGCTGTGACCGTGCTGGTTGCCACGCGTCTGTAGAACCCCGACAGCCTTCGTCGCGGGGGCGCGACTCCTACACGGCGCC
>JBBINL010000135.1:0-6410 GCA_037443905.1 Burkholderiales bacterium
CTTGAGCCCCCTGAAGAGTCGTTCAAGACCAGGACGTTGATAGGTCGGGTGTGTACGCGTAGTAATGCGCTTAGCTAACCGATACTAATTGCTCGTGCGGCTTGACCCTATAACTTTGATTCACTTCATGTGACTCAAGGTTGTTATGCCAAGTTGACGCATTCAAAACCCTAAAATCAAGCAATTGACATTAGGTTCGTATCATTCGATACAGCTGATTAGCTCTATAAATTGGTTGTCCTGACCCTGTCAAGATGACAAAAAGTTTTGCCTGACGACCATAGCGAGTTGGAACCACTCCTTCCCATCCCGAACAGGACAGTGAAACGACTCTGCGCCAATGATAGTGCGGATTCCCGTGTGAAAGTAGGTCATCGTCAGGCTCCTATGCCTAAACGCCCAGTCTCTTGATTGGGCGTTTTTCTTAGCGTCCGTGCCGCACAAGTTCGCACCATTTCGTGAGCGTCTGCCCAACTGAACGACGACACGCTCGCTACAGCGATGATTTCAAGAGCCAAGTTGTTGCCGCCTGTCTTGAAGTTGAGCCCCGGAGTACAGAAGGCTGATTTGCGCAGTTTGTCTGGGTGATTTGACTTTTGGTGCCTTCAAAACGCTTCAATTTTCCTCGGTAAGGGTGGACACACCCGAGAGGGGTTTGTGCCTGCGCGCCGTCAACGCACGCTTCATGGTCATGTGTGCGCAATCAATCGACAAGAACAATTTTTGGAGGCTCGTGGTCCGCATCCGGGCGTTTGTATGGATCGACATGCGTCATCATGTTGATGACCCGGTGCCTTTGCAAGACGCGGTTGCGGGCTGCCACCGCAATATCATGGCCTTGCTCCACGCTCAGAGTTGCATCCACTTCCAGGTGTGCATCCACCACAATCATGTCACCCATTTTGCGGGTGCGCACATCATGCACATCGCTGATGCCAGGGGTGTCAAGAAGGGTTTGGCGTATGGTTTGAACTTCGACTTCATCAACTGCGCGATCCATCAGGTCATGCAGCGCATCCCAACCGAAACTCCATCCCATGCGGATCACCATGAAACCCACCAGCGCTGCGGCAATCGGGTCCAGAATGGGGTACCCCATCAGGTTGCCAATGATGCCAACCCCCACCACCAGTGATGACGCCGCATCCGAGCGGGCATGCCAGGCATTGGCTACCAACATGCTGCTTTTGACGCGTTTGGCCACATGCAGCATATAGCGAAACAGCAATTCCTTTGCGCTGAGCGCGCCCGCAGCCACCCACAGGGCGGTGATGTCCACCATGGCAATGGATTCCGGGTTTTGCAATTTGCTGGCGGCTGACCACAGCATGCCCAGACCAACCGCCAGCAGCAGCACACCAAGCACCAGCAAGGCAGCCGTTTCAAAACGCTGGTGTCCGTAGGGGTGGTCCTGATCCGGGTCTTTCTGGCTGTGATGGTTGGCAAACAACACCAGAAAGTCGGCCACCAGGTCTGACAGGGTGTGAATGCCGTCGGCGATCAGCCCTTGGGATTTGGCCATGATCCCGGCTGCAATCTGGGCGATGCTCAGGATCGTGTTGACTGCAACACTGATCCAGGTGGAGCGCGCGGCCGCACTGGCGCGCTGGGCGCTGGTGAAAAGGCTGTCTTCGTCATTGTCAGGAAATTCTTCGGAGCGCATGGGTCATTCAATCAAGTCACGAGCCCGAAGTTTAGGCCACCGGCCCGAGGCTTAGATTCTGGTGGCAGCGCCTGCGGCATCGGTTGTGGCTTGCGTCATGCCTGTATTGCCAGGGATGGCTTCCCGGTTGGCGGTTGTGGACACAAAGACAAAAAAACTGACAGCCATCAGCGTGCCTGCAATGATGGTCAGGTAATGGGCGATAAAGTCACGCAGATCTGAATTCATGGGACACCTCGTGGCAAATTTGTTTCGATGAGTTGCATCATCGCGCAGAATCCTTAAGGCCTGCTTAGCAAAAGGTAAAAAAACTCCAGGGTCTTTTCTAGAATGCAGGGATGAAATTTTTAGACAAGTTGGGCGCAGCCGAGCGCCAAAACAGCTCACTGCTCTGTGTCGGGCTGGACCCCGAGCCGGCCCGGTTTCCAACGGCCATGCAGGGCGATGCCAGCAAAATCTTCGACTTCTGTGCGGCCATTGTCGATGCCACGGCCGATCTGGTGAGCGCCTTCAAACCCCAGATTGCCTATTTCGCCGCGCACCGGGCCGAGGCACAACTGGAGCAGTTGATGAAGCACATGCGCCGCGCGGCACCGGGTGTGCCCATCATTCTGGATGCCAAGCGCGGCGACATTGGCAGCACCGCTGAGCAATACGCCATTGAAGCTTTTGAGCGCTACGGTGCCGACGCTGTCACGCTATCGCCGTTCATGGGTTTTGACACGATTCAACCGTACCTGAAGTACCACGGCAAAGGCGCGTTTTTGTTGTGCCGTACATCCAACCCGGGCGGAGATGATTTTCAGAACCAGCGGCTGTCCAGTGTGGCCGACGAGCCCTTGTTATTTGAGTACATTGCACAATTGGCACAAGGACCGTGGAATCTGAATGGCCAGCTCGGGCTTGTGGTGGGCGCCACTTACCCGGCCGAGATCAAGCGTGTGCGCGCCCTGGCGCCAACCCTGCCCCTGCTGATTCCGGGTGTGGGCGCCCAGGGCGGTGATGCACTGGCTACGGTCAAGGCGGGCTGGCGCGCGGATGGGCCGATCATCGTGAATTCATCGCGTGCCATTTTGTATGCCTCCAGTGGTGTTAACTTTGCCCAGGCCGCGCGCTTGGAGGCGCTCAAAACCCGCGATCTGCTGCAGGCTGCGCGCTCGGATTTGGCTTGAGTCCAGGGTCTCGCCTCGCGCACAGCTGGTGGCCACGCGGGCTTTCAGGAAAGCGCCGGTGCCGTAGCGGGTGACACGTCTGGAAAAGCGGCGTTTGAGCTGCGGCACCATGGCCGTGAAGGCGTTGGTGCGCCGGGTTGGTGGCAATCACCAGTCTGACAAAACAGCCTGGCCAGGTAACGCCCGGTGTGGCTGGCCGGGTTGGTGGCCAATTGTTCGGGCGTGCCCGTGCCCACCACGGTACCGCCGCCGCTGCCGCCCTCGGGGCCCATGTCGATCAGCCAGTCGGCGGTTTTGATCACGTCCAGGTTGTGCTCGATCACCACGATGGTGTTGCCCGCGTCGCGCAACTGGTGCAGCACATTGAGCAGCAGGTCGATGTCGGCAAAGTGCAGACCGGTGGTGGGTTCGTCCAGAATGTAAAGTGTGCGCCCTGTGTCGCGCTTGCTGAGTTCCAGCGCCAGCTTGACGCGCTGGGCCTCGCCGCCCGACAAGGTGGTGGCGGCTTGCCCCAGCCGGATGTAGGACAGGCCAACGTCAAGCAGGGTGTTCAGCTTGCGTTCGATGGTCGGTACCGCCTTGAAAAATCCGTGGGCTTCTTCAACGGTCATATCCAGAACCTGGGCGATGTTTTTCCCTTTATAGAGCACCTCGAGTGTTTCGCGGTTGTAGCGTTTGCCGGCGCACACGTCGCATGGCACGTACACATCGGGCAAAAAGTGCATCTCGACCTTGACCATGCCATCGCCCTCACAGGCTTCGCAGCGTCCACCGGACACGTTGAAGCTGAAGCGCCCCGGACCGTAGCCACGTTCGCGCGCAGTGGGCACTTCGGCCATCAGTTCACGAATCGGGGTGAACAGGCCGGTGTAGGTGGCAGGGTTGCTGCGCGGTGTGCGGCCAATGGGCGACTGATCGACATTGATCACCTTGTCAAAGTACTCGGTGCCCTCGATGGCCGAGTGCGCTGCTGCTTCGTCATGCGCGCGGTACAGGGTGTGCGCCATGGCTTTGTAAAGTGTGTCGTTGACCAGTGTGGATTTGCCCGAGCCCGACACGCCGGTCACGCAGGTGAACAGCCCGACCGGAAACGCCACATCGACCTGCTTGAGATTATTGCCGCTGGCACCGATGACTTTCAGCGCCTGCAACTCGCCCTGCGTGGCCAGGCGCACGGCTTCGCGCGCGGCGCGTTGGATGGCCGCCGGGCTGGGGGCACAGCGAGACGGCTTGGACTTGTCGCCTGGTTTGGCGGGTTCGCACGCAAGCCAGGCAGTGCGCTGCTTGGGCACGGCAATGGTTTTGTGTCCGCTGAGGTATTGGCCAGTCAGCGAAGCCGGGTTGGCCCTGACCTGATCAAACGTGCCTTGTGCCATGACCCGCCCGCCGTGAACCCCGGCACCAGGCCCCATGTCGATGAGCTGGTCGGCGGCACGCATCATGTCTTCGTCATGCTCGACCACCAGCACGCTGTTGCCGATGTCGCGCAGGTGCTTCAGGGTGCCGATCAGGCGGTCGTTGTCGCGCTGGTGCAGGCCGATGCTGGGTTCGTCGAGTACATACATCACGCCGGTGAGGCCGCTGCCGATCTGGCTGGCCAGGCGGATGCGTTGCGATTCGCCGCCGCTCAAGCTTTCGGCGCTGCGGTCCAGACTCAGGTAGGTCAGGCCGACATCGTTCAAAAACTTCAGGCGCAGACTGATCTCGCGCACCACCCTGGCGGCTATGTCGCCTTTGGCACCGTGCATTTTGAGTGTGTTGAAGTAGTCAAAGCACTCGGCCAGGGTGAAATGGCTGAGCTCGAAAATGGCGCGCGCCTGGTCACCCTCGCCAATGCGGACGTGGCGCGCCTCGCTCCTCAGGCGCGAGCCTGCACAATCCGGGCAGGGGCGGATGCTGCGCAGACGCGCCAGGTCTTCGCGCACGACGGCCGAGTCGGTCTCACGGTAGCGCCTCTGCATGTTGGGCAGAATGCCTTCGAAAGGGTGTTTCTTGCTGAGCTTTTTGCCAGCCGAACCCATGTCGTAGCTGAACTTGATGTTTTCTACACCGGAGCCGTACAAAACCATCTGTTGCACGGGATCTGGCAGCGACTCGAACGGCTGCTCGATGTCAAACTTGTAATGCGCGGCCAGGCTCTCCAGCATGGCAAAGTAGTAGCCGTTGCGCCGGTCCCAGCCCTTGATGGCGCCACTGGCTAGGCTCAAGGATGGAAAGGCCACCACCCGCGCAGGGTCAAAAAACTCTTGCACACCCAACCCGTCGCAGCTGGGACAGGCACCCACGGGCGAGTTGAACGAGAACAAGCGCGGTTCGAGTTCGGCAATTGAATATTGACAGATCGGGCAGGCAAACCTGGCGTTGAACAGGTGCTCGCCCGGCGTGTGTCCTGACTGGTGGAGGTTGGCGCTGTTGTCCATCTCCAGCGCAATGGCGCGCCCGTTGGCCACCCGCAAGGCGGCCTCGAAACTCTCGGCCAGGCGTTGTTTCAGGTTGTCGTAATCGGTGCGGTCGGCGTTTGAGGCGGCATCCGCGTGACGCACCTTGACGCGGTCGATGACCACATCGATGTCGTGCTTTTCGGTTTTCTTGAGTGTTGGCAACTGGTCAAATTCAAAGATCTCGCCGTTGACCCTGAAGCGCACATAGCCCTGGTGTTGCATGTCGGCAAACACGTCCAGAAACTCGCCCTTTTTCTCGCGCGCAATCGGTGCCAAGATCATCAGCCTGGTGTCCGCGGGCAGTGCCAGCACAGTGTCGACCATCTGGCTCACCGTTTGCGATTGCAGCGGCAGGCCATGCGTCGGGCAATAGGGCGTGCCCGCGCGGGCAAACAGCAGGCGCAGATAGTCGTGAATCACGGTCACTGTGCCCACTGTGGAGCGCGGGTTGTGGCTGGTGGCTTTTTGCTCGATCGAGATGGCTGGTGACAGGCCTTCGATCATGTCCACGTCGGGCTTGTCCATCAGCTGCAAAAATTGTCGCGCATAGGTGGACAGGCTTTCCACATAACGGCGCTGACCCTCGGCGTAGAGCGTGTCGAAAGCCAGGCTTGACTTGCCCGAGCCGCTCAAGCCGGTGATGACCACCAACTGGTTGCGCGGAATGTCGAGGTCGATGTTTTTCAGGTTGTGGGTGCGCGCGCCGCGGATGCTGATGGTCTGCGCTGGCAGGACAGCGCCAAGGTGGCGGCTATCTGCAGCAAGGACCGGGGTGCCGGTGTCAGAAGTGTTCACGTTGTGGAGGCCTGGAAAATACGGTGAAAATGCACCGGACAACCTGTCATGATAGCCAATAGCCGCACCCTGACATCATTGGCAGGACAGTCGTTGGTGCAGAATCGGGGACAATCCGGCGCTTGCAACCCAGTCGGGTTGAACCTGAGATTTCGGAGAAGCCCGTGTCTGATGTGAAAGTTCCGCTGGCAACGGCCAGTGCCAAGGCTGCAACGGCCATGACGGCGCTGGAGTTGCGCGCCAGTTTTTCGCTGGCGTCCATTTTTGCCCTGCGCATGCTGGGCCTGTTTCTGATTTTGCCGGTGTTTGCCATCGAGGCTGCCCATTACCCAGGCGGGG
>JBBINL010000136.1:0-6409 GCA_037443905.1 Burkholderiales bacterium
CAGGAACGCCGATGCAATATCTGTTGTGACGGTCTTTTGCTTTTGTGTCAGTTCTACGTCAAAGCCAAAGGCGGAAAACTCTTGCTTGAGGGTTCTGAAGTAGGGTTCAAATGTGAAATTTTGGTCAGGCTTCAGCAGAGAAAAATCGAGGTCTTCTGAGAATCTGGGCAAGCCATAAAAAATGCGCAGGCAGGTGCCACCATAAAAGGCCGCTTTGTCGAAAAATCCGCCTCGGTGCAGACCGGCCAAGGCGATTTCTTGCATTACTTCGCGCATCGCATGGGTCGCGTCTTGGTCTGTCGCGGCGGCGTGTTTCTGGAGCATTTGTTCGATCACGCGCATTGCAACTTTTCCATCAGTTGGCACAAGGCCGTCATTTGGCGGGGTTTGAGACCGGTAGCCAGGCATTGTCTGAATAGGTTCAGGTCGAAGTTTGCTACCGACGTCGGATCCAGACGCAGGTCGTCAAAGAGATACGTGTGCATGGTGGTCACGTCGAACGCGCGCAGGTTGCGCGTCAGCAGCACTTTGTCCCACAGGGCTTTTTCGGGACAGGCCATCAAAAATGCGCTGTCGTCAGTATTTTTGACCATCTGCACGCCCATGGCGTATACGCTGGCAGCCAAGCGGGTGTATGAAAAATGGCCAATCGAGTTGGTGTAGTGGCGCGCCCTGAGCGGCGTGACGGAACTGACCTCAACAACTCGTTCAGGGATCAACCCATGCCAGCTGAGTGCAAAGTCAAGCGACACGTATGACGGTCCAAACAGCACGTTGGCCACCAGTGGCAGCGACAGCGGCGCGCTACGAAGATCGGCCCCCAGCACATACAGGCCGCGACGCAGCTGCACCAGCATGCCCTTGGACACCATGTCGGCGATTTTGTCGTTGGGCCGCTTGTAGTCAGCCAGCAATGGCAACAACGCACCGTGCGTAAACGGCACGCTGCCAAACGCCTGTAGTTGCCGGAGAAGGATCACGAATTTGTAGCGTTAATCGGAATATAGTCGATTATAGATACAAGATTTTTTATCGGTCCAGCGGCTGGTCTGGCGAGATATGGAATGCGTCGGGACGGCGAAGCCAGGAATCGACGTAGGCGAAGCTGGAATACGATCGGGCACCGTCCTTGGCATAGGCCAAGCGGCCGATTTGGAATTAAAGGGGCCAGGCTCGGATTATTGGATTCCACGGTCCAGACTTTTTGCGACATCGCCGATTCGTTTGTTTCGCTGGTTATCTAAACTGGGTACACTGAATTTTTGACAACAACGGTTTTGGGGTGGCAGAGGCCACCGCATTCGGAAACAGAGGTAGTGGAAATGGCAAACAATAGTGTTCTGGAGCCGGTCAGCAACGCGCAGGAGGCTGAGATGGCCAAGGTCGCACAACGCTGCATCATGGCGGCGTTGGACCATTCGCGCGCGCCAAAAATTGTCTTGGTTGAGGAAGGTCGCGATCCACAAAGTGCGCCCACGATCGAGCTGCCACCGCAGGCATTGCGAGCCATTGCCGATTTGCTTGGCCTCATGGGGCAGCAGCAGCCGGTGATGCTGATCCCGCAAAAACATGAATTGTCGACCCAGGAGGCAGCCGGGTTTTTGAACGTGTCACGCCCCTATGTGGTCAAACTGATTGAAGAGGGCACCTTGAAATGCCGCAGGGTCGGGCGCCACCGTCGTGTTGAGTTTCAAGACTTGATGCAATTGCAGCAGCATTTGCGACAGAAGTCAGAGGACGCCTTGCAGCGTCTGACCGATCTTTCTCAGGAACTTGGGCTGTATTGATGGCTGGCTCGTCGCGCTACACGGCAATTTTGGACGCCAATGTGCTGTATCCAAACTTGCTGCGCGACATTTTGCTCAGCCTGGCGGTCGCGGGGCTGTACCACGGACGCTGGACGGCACGCATTAACGATGAGTGGAGCCGCAACCTGGTTGCCAATAGGCCAGATATTGAGTCGAAGATTGGCCTCTTACTGGATCAGGTCAACGCCGCAGTGCCCGACTGTTTGGTGGAGGACTACGACTACTTGATCGACGGTCTGACGTTACCAGACGCCGATGACCGGCACGTTTTGGCGGCGGCGATTGTTGGTCATGCGGATGCCGTTGTGACTGCCAATTTGAAACATTTTCCTGCCCACGTGATGGCGAAGCACGGCATAGAGGCCCTGCACCCGGACGACTTCGTCATGAACCAGTTGGAGTTGCGGCCCTTTGAGGCGCTTGAAGTTTTCAAGCGGGTGCGCGCAAAAAGGCAGAGGCCAGAATGTTCGGCGATGGCGCTGATCGACATGGTCGAGAAATGTGGACTGCCGCAAACAGCCCAGCACTTGCGAGCGCATGCCGGGTTGATCTGAAAAAGGGGCCAGGCTCGATTTATCGAAGGGGCCAGGCTCGGATTATTCTGCCGTCTGCGGCCAGGTGTGGGCGATCCAGTTGGCGGTGATGTCTTCGACTCGGCTGCGCGCGGCCGCGTTTGAGAAGGTGTGGTCGACGTCTGCGATGTCGTGGCGCGTCAAACCGGGGTGGCGCTGCCAGTTTTGCCAGGCGGGGTCGGCGCCGGTGTAGTCGAGGAATTCTTTGGCGGTGTAGTCGTCGCCACTCAAGATTAGCAACATTTTCCCCTTGAAGCCTTGCCAAGCTTGCGCCATGCGCTGCTGAAATGGGAGCATGACGCCACCTTCGCCAGCGCCGCCGGTAGCACGCCGGGCCTGACCGAGCTTGTGCACGAAGCCGCCCAGGGCTGCGAGCGCGACTTTGCCGGTGAGCAGTTTGAGCCAGAATTCCTTTTGCCGCAGGCGCTGGGTGTAGTAGTGCCTGACCTGCGTGCGCGCCAGGCTGGCTTCGGAGCGCACCCAGGGGTTGAGCAGGCACAGGCCGGCCACGCGTGCGTCGGCGCGGTCGTGGCAATAGAGCAGCGCGGCGGCGGCGGCGTCGCACAGGCCCCAGAGGACGACGTTTTGCACCGTGGGCACGCGCTCTTGCAGGTGATCGACGGCGGCGGCGATGTCGTCGCCGATGGCTTCAAAGCTGCGCTGCGCCCCGCTGCTGTCGCCCATGCCGCGCACGTCAAAGCGCAACACGGCGCAGCCCGCAGCGGCCAGCGCACGCGCGAGCAGGACGAATTGCCGGTGGCTACCGGCGCGGTACTGCGGCCCGCCAACGACGATGACGACGCCCGTGCGCGTCGCGTGCGCTGGCAGCGCCAGAATGCCAATCAAGGTGTCACCGTGGCAGGTGAATTGGGTCGCTTGTTCCATTAAAGGGGCCAGGCTCAAATTTTTTGGCACATCCCGGGACTCAGGGCACGATATCGACCGACGCAAGGTTGTTCGTGTCGTGTTGCAAAAATGGAACCAGCCGACGAGACAAATTTTCGTCAAGCAGGAGTTTCATGACGCTTTGAGCGAAAGGACCTGATGCTCCCGGTCTGCTGCGTAGGTCAATACAGACAAGATATCTTCCTGGGTGAGCTCAGGGAAATCATCTTGAATTTCGGCGTGTGTCATCCCGCTAGACAACATCGATAGGACGTCGTACACGGTGATGCGCAAATTACGGATGCAAGGCCTGCCACCGCGTTTGCCCGGCTCCAGCGTGATGTTGTTCATTGCAGCGTTCATTGGATCAAGATGCGATGGGTTCATCATACAGTTGAAAACACAAGACTGCCGAGCCCCAGATATGGCTCCATTTAAGTCGTCGAGAAAAAATAACTTGAACATTCCCCATCTTCGATACGAGTGTCATGCCGACGCGGCCAGACGCGCTTGCAGCCATTGCCCAAAACGGTGCCACGGCAATGCCAGATGGCCCTGCGGCATAGCCCGCTCTTGGTCCACTTGGCAAACCAGAACGCCCTGTACGTGGGCCTCGTTGCCTGCCACTATGCAAAATTTCTGGATCGGCGCTATGTGCGCAGCCGTCGGCGTTGCGGTGAGTTTGACTTCGACGGGCTGCAATTTGCCGCCAATCATGATCAGCAGGTCAACCTCCAGTCCGTCATGCGAACGCCAAAAATAAAGGTCTGGCTTCTGGCCAAGTGCCATGAATGCCTTGACGGCTTCGATAACCACCCAGCCTTCGAGCAGCGCGCCGCCCATGGGCCCGGCCAAGGCGGCATCAGCGTCGGGCTGGCGCGTCAGCAAGTTAACCAGGGCGGAATCGAAAAAATAGATTTTGGCTGCCTTGACCACCCTTTTGCCGTAGTTGCGAAACCAGGGCGCCAGAAAATACGTCAGGTAGGAAGCCTCCAGCACGCTGCCCCAGGACTTGATGGTGGGCTGGCTGACACCCAGATCGCGCGCCAGCTCAACCGCATGAAACTCTTGCCCGTGGCGCGCTGCGGCCAAGCTGAGAAACTGGTTGAACACCCGCAGGTCGGCAATATTGCGCAGTTGCCGCACGTCGCGCTCGATGTAGGTCGCTATGTAACTGCGCAGCCAGATGGCGCGCCGCTCCGGGTTCAATGCCACCACGGGGTAGCCACCGTCCCACAGCACCTGAGGCAACGCGTGTCGCGGGTATTCGTCGTGTGAAAACGGCGGCAGTTCGAGAACGGCAACCCGGCCCGCGAGTGATTCGCTAACGCCGCGCATCAGGCCAAACTGTTGCGAGCCCGTCAGCAACCAACGCCCGCAACGCGCTGGCTCCTGATCGACGCGCATCTTCAGGTACGCCAGCAACTGTGGCACGTATTGAACTTCGTCAAGAATGACCGGGCGGGTGGCAAACCGGTCCAGAAAGCCGACCGGGTCGGCGCCGGCAAAATCGCGCTCCAGCGGGTCGTCAAAGCTGACATAGTCAACCGCATCGCCAGCCTCATGGCGCAGAAAAGTTGTCTTGCCTGACTGACGCGGACCCGTTACCAGCACCACAGGAAAATTGGCCAGCGCATGGTGCAAGACGGGTGCCAATTGACGTTGCTGATACATCAGCCAATAATAAAATTAGATTTTGATTTTGTCAAAAGGGGCCAGGCTCGGATTAACGGATTAATTGCCCATGGCTAGCGGTCGCGCTTGAGCACCACCTTGGTGAAATTCAAAAATTCATCCAGGTGCTGGGTGACCACGTTGACGAGGATGGGCACAACCAGGTGTTGGTATTCATGAATAGCGATATTGCGAAAAGCCACCATGCGCTTGAGCGCGTCAGCCAAGCTGGCATCGATCCACTGCGCAGCCGCCAACAGGTCAAAAACGTCGCGGGCACTTTGGGGAACGCCCAGGCGTTCGCGGCGCACCAGGTGCTGCCCCATGTCGAGCACGGCTTCGCAAGCGCGCTGGACGTTCAGCACGGCGGCGTCTTGCCGCGTGTAGTTGGTCAAGAACGTGCTTGGGTCTGCTGCGTATTCTTGGCGGGCACGGGCGACGCAGCGCTCGACCGTGGCGGCTTTGTTGATGAGGATGTCATCGGGCATAGATTTCCCCAGTGGCTGCGATGTCGGCCAGTAACGGTGCGCGCACTTCGTCCAAAGCGGTTTTTTCGCTGAGTACGTAGCACTCAAATAAACCTGCGTCCAACCCGATAGACCAAAGTAATTTGCCGGTGGTGATCACTTGATATTGCATGACGGTGGAGGCGGCGCGCAAGTCGAGCAGGTCAACTTCGCAAGCCACCGTGTTGGCAAGGACAGCGCTCAGCTCCCACAAGACCAGGGGGTCGGCGTAGCCGGCCACCAGTACAGCCAGGTCCAGATCGCTCTGCGGCCCAGCCGTACCCTGCACCTGGCTGCCAAAGGCGTAAACCGCCAACGCATTGGGCAGGCGCTTGCGAATGGCACCGACAACCGGGCCATCAGCATCCAACAACGAAGCAATTGAGCGGTTCATGATTAAAAGGGGCCAGGCTCGGATTATTCTGGATTATTCGGATGATTCAAATGGCGGTCTGTTCCAAGGCGGATGTCGTCGCGGTGATCAGCGCGGGCGCGTCTTCTATCTCTGTAGTTTGCCAGAACGCCGGACCATTCACCACATGGGACGTGACGCTGTAGCCGGCTTGCTGCCATTGGGCGATGCCTGCGCTGGCCACCGGACTCAAGGTGGCGTCTTCGCGCGGGGAAATCTCAAACCACGCGACGCGTTGCGCAGAAGCTTTGGCCGCGGGTGGATTGAGCGTTGCGCGTTCCAGCCCGTGGGCCAGTCCGGGCGACACCGTGTAGCCGGCAATTTCAACCGACTCGCCACGCGCGATTTGCTCGCGCAAGCCTTGCATGATCGCCTTGGCCTGACCACCGACGAGGTCGCCAGCGGCTTTGAGTCGCATGAATTGTTGTAGCAAGGTCTTGCCGTTGGACGGGGGCTGCCAGAATAAAAAGTGGCACGGCTCGCTGAGCCTCTGGGCCGCGTCGACGGCCAGCAGGCAGCCGGCACGCACGCCCCACAGCCACAGCGGCGCGG
>JBBINL010000137.1:0-6348 GCA_037443905.1 Burkholderiales bacterium
CCCGCTCGTCGTCGGTGAGTTGCTGTTCGAGCAAAAACGGGTCTTGCCAGTTGAAGGATGCGTGCGCCATGAAAATTCTCCTGAGGGTGATGTCGATGGCGCATGGTAGCGCGCTGCCTGGCGACAAGGCAAACGACTTATTCTCATTCAGTCATGCGATTAACGCATGTCTTGATTCTTGGCACTTTCTTGGAATCCTGAAAATACCATCCAAAAATGATTTTTAAACATGTTTTGTTCATGGTGGGCCGACTTGCCCCGGGACCACCGTGAGCACGAATTCACGGCTGGTGTAAATGGGCAGGAGCGGCTGATTCATCATCTTCGATACCATTTCCAGATCGTTTCTGGGCAGCGCCAGATAGAGCCTGTCGGCTTGTCCGGTGTGGCTGGCCAGGTCTTGCAAACTGGTCGCGCCGGCCCGTCCGCGCGAATAAAACGTGGCCGAAAACGGGGTCTTGCCCAGGTACAGCAATTGGTCCCCGGCCTGCATCTGCTGCATGGCATGGGCCACCAGATGCTTCTCGGAATTGATCCGCAGGGGATCCACCAGCCCCAGCGCCACATAGACCGTGAAACCCAGTGGCACCAGGCCGGCCAATGCCGCCATCAGGCGACTGATCCATTCATGACGGCTTGTCGCGCTGGCCAGGCCGAGCGCCAATAACACGCAAAAGGGTGCCAGCGCAGGCAGCACATAGGTCCACAAAATATTGCCTGACAGTGAAAAAAACACCGGCGTGAACAGGGCCCAGGCGATCAGGTAGGCGCGCTCGGGATCGCGCCGGGTTAGCCACAGCGCTGCCCTGTATTGCGGATTGAACATTTGGCGCAGCAGCAGGGCCAGAGCCACAAATCCCCAGGGGAAAGACGCCACCAGCGCATCACCCCAGATGGCGCCCTTGATGCGTTTGTGCGCCACGCCGTACAGGTCACCGGCCCAGCCCGAATCCACAAAGCGCAAAAAATGCTCGCCCACCAGAAAGTAGTTCAGGAAACCGGGTGTTTTCAGCTCGGCCAGCAGGTACCAGGGCAGGCTCAGCAGCAGCATCAGGGCCAGGCCGGAAAGCCAGGGCAATTGTTTGACCGAGGCCCTGATGGACGGATACCAGATGCACAACGGCAACATCGGCCCTGCCACCAGCACCAGCATCAGCGGTCCCTTGGCCAGCAGGCCCAGTGCCAGGGCGACAAAAAAACCATAACGCCAGGCCGGTCCAGGTGCTTTGGCCGCCATGGCCAGGGCCACCATGGCCCAGGTGGTGGCGAGTGCCAGGAAGGGGTCGGTGATCACCGCGCCCGAGGCGATGAAGACCAGCGCACATGAGGCATAAATCAGCAGCGCGCCCTGGGCGATGCGTTCACCAAAAAAGCGCCTGACATAAATCCACAGCAGCCCCATGCTGCCCACAGTGGCCAGCCATGACGGCAGCCGGGCTGCAAACTCGGTGACACCCAGCCACTTGAAGGCAATGGCCTCGGTCCAGAACGACAGCGGCGGCTTGCCCCAAAATGGCTTATCAGGGGTAAACCAGGGGGTGATCCAGTCTTCTCTGAGCACCATCAGGCGCGCCACCTCGGCATAACGCGGCTCCGAGGTGCCCGCCAGTGGCAACCAGGCCATGGCCGCCAGGCGCAGCATCAGGATGGCGCCCAGCACCCACCACCAGGAGCTAGCTGTGCGGCGCATCGCAGCGGTTCTGTGGCCCGGCTGGCGTTGGTGGCGCCGCACGCGCATGCTGAACCACATCGCGCAGCACGTAGAGCGGGCGCTGTTTGGCCTCGAAATAGGTTTTGCCGACGTACTCGCCGACCACGCCGATCGACAGCAGCTGCACGCCACCCAGGAAGGTGATCACGGCGATCAGCGACGGGTAGCCGCCCACCTTGTTGCCATGGAGCAGGGCGTCGACCACGATCCACAGGCCGAAAGAAAATCCGATCAGCGCTGCCAGCAGGCCCAGCGCGGTGGCCCAGCGCAGCGGCTTCACCGAAAACGAGGTGATGCCCTGAAAGGCCAGGCCGAACAGGCTCAGCATGTTCCATTTGGTGTCGCCAGCCGCGCGTTCCTCGCGGTCATATTCGATCACATGGGTCGGAAAGCCGACCCAGGCGAACAACCCCTTCATGTAACGATTGCGTTCCGGCAATTGCTTCAGGGCATTCACGGCGCGCCGGCTCATCAGCCGGAAGTCGCCGGTGTCGGCGGGAATCTCGACATGGCTGAGGCGATTGAGCACACGGTAAAAAAGATGCGCGCTGAGCCGCTTGTGCCAGGTCTCGCCGGCGCGCGAGCGCCGCTTCATGCTGACGATGTCGGAGCCGGCGTGAAAGGCCGCCAGCATTTGGCCGATCAGCTCGGGCGGGTCCTGCAGGTCGGCATCGAGCACCACCACGGCGTCGCCCACCGACAAATCCAGGCCCGCCGTCAGCGCCGCCTCCTTGCCAAAATTGCGGCTCAGGCGCGCCGCCTTGACCTCGGGGTGTTGTGTCGCCAGTTCCACCAGGTATGTGCCGCTGTCGTCGCGGCTGCCGTCATCGACCAGCACCAGTTCATAGGAAACGGCCAGCGGCGCCAGCACGGCACTCAGTCGTTGATACAGCAAGGGCAACACCGTGCGCTCGTTGTAAATGGGGATGACGATGGACAAGTGAACCTGGCCTGGTGCCCCGGAATCAGGCATCCAGGCTGTGGATTCAGAACGCATGGAGTTCACCTTTGCTTGGAAAAAAGGGCATGTGGATCAAAGTGGCAGCATCTTACCGTTTGGCGGCACTGCCCCGTGCGCCTGAAAGGCATGGATTTGTTTCTATCATGCGGTGCATGCGCAGAAAAATACCATCCCTTCAAGCCCTGGCCTGTTTCGAGGCCGCAGCCCGCCACCAGAGCTACACCCGTGCCGCGCAGGAACTGGCGCTCACGCAAGGCGCGGTATCGCGTCAGCTCACCGCGCTGGAAGATTTTTTGGGACTGGCGCTGTTCAGGCGCACCCGCCATGGCGTCACGCTCACCGACAGCGGCCGTGACTACGCCGCCCAGGTGGCCATTCGCCTGCAAGCACTGGAGCAGGACACGCTCGACGTGATGAGCATGCAGGGCAGCGGCAGCGTGCTGCACCTTGCCGCCGTGCCAACTTTTGCCACGCGCTGGCTGATTCCGCGCCTGCCCGGGCTCAGGCGCGAGCAACCCGGGCTCACCCTGCACATCGAGACCCGCACCCGGTCTTTCATGTTTGCCGACTCGCCTTTTGATGCCGCGCTGTTTGCGGGTACGCCCGAGCAGGTTGCACACTGGGCCGGCACGCAGGCGGTGAAACTGCTCGATGAGGTGGTGCTGCCGGTGTGCCATCCAGACCTGTTGCAGGGGCAGGGCAGCTTGACCCCTGAGGCCATCGCGCAATTGCCCCTGCTGCAGCAAGGTACCCGGCCCGATGCCTGGCGACAGTGGTTCGAGGCCCAGGGCATCGTCGCGCAGCATGCCCTGTCCGGCCCGCGTTTCGAGCTGTTTTCCATGACCGCGGCTGCCGCCGTGCACGGCATGGGCGTGGCGCTGGTGCCGCGGCTGCTGATCGACGCGGAGCTGGCGCGAGGTGAGCTGGCGGTGGCTTGCGAGCGCGCCCTGCCCAGCCTGCGTGCCTACTATCTGGTGCGCCCCGAGGGCGATGACAACCCGCCGGCGACCCAGGTTTTGCTCGATTGGCTGCTGAAAACGGTGGATGCGACGCGGGATGGCTCGGTGTTCAATGCCGTCGTCTCATGCTAAGCTGCACGCCATTGTTCTGAACATTCACAGGAGCGCATTCCATGCCCGGACTTCTTCCCAACATCGACCCCGATGGTCTGCTCGAATTTTCTGTGGTCTACACCGACCGCGCGCTCAACCATATGTCAAAGCGCTTTCAGGACGTGATGACCGACATCTCGCGCATCCTCAAGGAGGTCTACCACGCCCGCTCAGCCGTGCTGGTGCCCGGCAGCGGCACCTTTGGCATGGAGGCCGTGGCGCGCCAGTTTGCCACCGGCAAAAAAACGCTGGTGATCCGCAACGGCTGGTTCAGCTACCGCTGGACGCAGATTTTCGACATGGGGCAAATTCCATCGGAATCGACCGTGCTCAAGGCGCGCCGTGTGGGTGGCGACAGGCAGGCACCGTGGATTCCGTGTCCGGTGCAAGAGGTGGTGGCCAGCATCCGCGCCAAAAGGCCCGACGTGGTGTTTGCCCCGCACGTCGAAACCGCCGCCGGCATGATTTTGCCTGACGATTATCTGCAAGCCGTGAGCGAGGCCGTGCACGAAGTCGGCGGTCTGTTTGTGCTGGACTGCATTGCCAGCGGTGCGATGTGGGTCGACATGCAAGCCACCGGTGTCGATGTGCTGGTGAGTGCGCCGCAAAAAGGCTGGAGCGGCTCGCCCTGCTGCGCCATGGTGATGTTGAGCGAGCGCGCCCGCGTGGCCATCGACGCCACCACCAGCACCAGCTTCGCCTGCGATTTGAAAAAGTGGTTGCAGATCATGGAAGCCTACGAGGGCGGCTCGCATGCCTACCACACCACCATGCCCACCGACGCGCTGATGCGTCTGCGCGAGGTGATGCAGGAGACCCGCGACTACGGCTTCGAGAAGGTCAAGGCCGAGCAGGTGGCGCTGGGCAGCGCCGTGCGCGCGCTGTTCGAGAGCCGCGGCATCAGGAGCGTGGCGGCCGAGGGCTTCAAGGCGCCCGGCGTGGTGGTGAGCTACACCGACGATGCCGGCATCCAGAACAGCAAGAAATTTCTGGCGCTGGGTTTGCAAACCGCCTCCGGCGTGCCCTTGCAATGCGACGAGCCGGCTGATTTCATGACCTTCCGCGTCGGCCTGTTCGGTCTGGAAAAGTTGCACAACGTGCCGCGCAGCGTGGCGCACCTGGCCGGCGCGCTCGATGCCATGGGGCTGACCGCAGCGCCTGCCAAATAGGCACTTGACGTGGGGAATTGAGGCCGGCCCGCCTTGATTTTCAGGGCTTCACCACTACCATTGGCTGTCATGAACGGAAAACATCCGTTTGCTTCAGTGAAAAGGAAATCATGAAACGCATTTTTTTGTTTGTTCTGACCAACGTGGCGGTGGTGGCCGTGCTCGGCATAGTGGCGAGTTTGCTGGGTGTGAACCGCTACCTCACGGCCAACGGGATGGATCTGGGCGCGTTGCTCGGGTTTGCGCTGGTGATCGGTTTTGGTGGCGCCATCATTTCGCTGCTCATCAGCAAGCCCATGGCCAAATGGACAGCCGGGGTGCACATCATCAACCAGCCGGCCAATGTCGATGAAGCCTGGATTGTGGAAACCGTGCGCAAGCTCGCCGACAAGGCCGGCATCGGCATGCCCGAGGTCGGCATATTTGAAGGTGCGCCCAACGCGTTTGCCACCGGTGCCTTCAAGAATTCGGCGCTGGTGGCGGTCAGCACCGGGCTGTTGCAGGGCATGAAACACGAGGAGATCGAGGCGGTGCTCGGCCACGAAATCGCCCACGTTGCCAACGGCGACATGGTCACCATGACGCTGATCCAGGGCGTGATGAACACCTTTGTGGTGTTCCTGAGCCGTGTCATCGCGTTTGCCATCGACAGTTTCCTGAATAAGGGCAACGAGCGCTCCAGCGGCCCCGGCATCGGCTACATGGTGTCCACCATCGTGCTCGACATCGTGCTTGGCTTTGCCGCTGCCATGGTGGTGGCCTGGTTCAGCCGCCACCGCGAGTTTCGTGCCGACGCCGGTGCCGCGCAATTGATGGGGCGGCGCCAGCCCATGATCAACGCGCTGGCCCGTCTGGGCGGCATGCAGCCCGGTGAATTGCCCAAGAGCGTGGCCGCTTTTGGCATCGCCGGTGGCATTGGCAAGCTGTTTTCGACACACCCGCCGATCGAAGACCGCATTGCCGCGCTGCAAAACGCGCAAGGTTAGTGGCATGCTGTCTGTCATGGCGAGCAGCGCAGCGACGCGGCCATCGCCGTGACCAGGACCCTGTTTCAGGCTTATGCGCGGTATCGTGCCGGGTACTGGGGTTTGCGATGACGGATTCGTTCCAGCCTGATGCCGCCATCGGCTAGACTTTGGTGCATGGAATTCGCCACCTGGCTCACTTTTTTTGCCGCCTCCTGGGCCATCAGCATCTCGCCCGGGCCGGGCGCGATCGCCTCGATGAGCGCGGGGCTCAACCACGGTTTCAAATACGGCTACGTCACCATTTTTGGTCTGGTGCTGGGCATCTGGACGCAGTTGCTGATCGTGGGCGTCGGGCTCGGCGCGCTGATTGCCGCGTCTGCCACCGCGTTTACCGTTGTCAAGTGGCTGGGCGTGGCTTATCTGGTGT
>JBBINL010000138.1:0-6163 GCA_037443905.1 Burkholderiales bacterium
GATGGTTGGCATTAAGCCTCCTAAAAACTAAACGTCCCTAAACGCTTGAAACTTGGAAAAACGAAAACGTGAATCCCTTCGGAAATTCCGAAAAGCTCATAACTATATCAGGTCAGGCAGACGGAAGCAAATTTTCATTTGATCCATAGACGCAAAGCGTCCCAGGCCCGTCCGATCACCCCGGCCTGCTCCACTCCCTGCAACACCAGCAATGGCACCTCTGACACCGCTTGTCCGGAGCTGGTGATTTTGAGCGTTCCAACCTGTTGCCCCTTGTTCAGGGGCGCCACCATGGGCTCAGGACGAACCACCTTGGTTTCGAGCTTGTCTCCCATGCCGGTGGGCACCGCCACCACAATGGCCGAGGTCTGCCCCAGCGCCACGGTTGCCGCCTTGCCTTTCCAGACCGCTGGTGTGACCACAGCCTGATTGGCTTCAAACAGTTTGATCGCTTCAAACGCGGTGTAGCCCCAGTTCAACAATTTTTGCGACTCGTTGGCACGCGCGTTTTCGCTGGCGGCACCCAACACGATCGACAGCAGGCGCCGGCTGCCCATCGCCTCTGGTGAAGCGGCGGGTGCACCGGCTTTGCCAAGCCCCGGTACGTCACGCCGGGCTGTGGCAATCAGACAGTAGCCAGCGGCGTCGGTATGCCCGGTCTTGAGGCCGTCAACGGTCGGATCCCGGAAAAGCAACAGGTTGCGATTGCTGTCATTGGCCGCTGGCGTGCCCTCATAACGGTACTTTTTGATCGCATAGTAGGCAACATAATCGGGAAAATCACGCATCAGACGGGTGGCCAGAATGCTCAGGTCACGCGCAGTGGTGGTATGACCCGCTTCGGTCAGGCCTTCCGGATTTTTGTACCCCGTGGACTTCATGCCCAAGGCCTTGGCCTGCTCATTCATCAGTTGCACAAAACGCTCCTTCGAACCGCCCACGCCCTCAGCCAGCGCCATGGTGGCATCGTTGCCGCTTTGCACAATCATGCCTTTGAGCAAATCTTCGACAGGCACTTTCATTTTCGGATCAATGAACATGCGCGATCCCGGCATTTTCCAGGCGCGCTCGCTCACAGGCAGAGTTTGTTTGAGGTCGAGTTTTTTGCTGCGCAGGGCATCGAACACCAGATAAGCGGTCATCAGCTTGGTCAAGGAGGCCGGCTCAACGGGCGAATCAATGTCTTTTTGCGCCAATATTTGATTGGCCGTGACATCCAGCAACAAATACGAGCGCGCCGCAATTTCAGGCGGCTGCGGACTTTGGGCAGCGGCAGACAGGCAAACCGCAGTGAACAGGGATAGGAATAGCTTTTTCATGAAAATTCAGCCTCTCTGCAGTGAGGAGGCCATAACGGGTTCGAATCGAATGGCTGCCAACGCAAGCTTGCCAGACGTCAGCGAGTCGTCTATGGCAAGAAGACTACGCTAGCGCCCCAGATCCACAGGCGTCAGCAGGCGCTGCACCACCTGACCATTTTTCAGGTGCGACTCGACGATTTCATCAATGTCACTGGCATCCACATAGCTGTACCAGACCGCCTCGGGGTACACCACGGCCACCGGGCCGGCCGCGCAACGGTCCAGACAACCCGCCTTGTTGACACGCACCTTCCCCGCACCAGCCAAGCCGGCGGCCTTGACTTGCAACTTGCAGCGCTCGAATGCAGCCGCAGCATCATGCTGGGCGCAGCAGACCTCTCCATTGCTGCGCTCATTCAGGCAAAAGAAGATGTGCCGCTGGTAATAGCTGGCAGCGGCTGGCGAGGCGCTGTCAGACGGGAGCGGATGATGGGGTGAAATGGAATGTGTCATGGTGGAGATTCTAGTTTTTTGACTGCTGGCGCCATAACAGGCTCAGCACATAGACCAGCGCGGCAAAAGGCCAAAGCCAACCCAACCACTGTGCCAGGCCATGAAATCGGATGAAACGCCCCTGCTCCCACTGGAACAGGGTTTGTTCAAAATAAGGTCCCACCGAGGTCTGATTGAGCAGGCTCAGATTCACCCCCAATGCCAACAGCGCCAAAGCTGCACTGGCACGCTGCGGTACCCACAGCAAGGCCATCGCCAGCACCACAGCACTGGTCAAAGCCGACTTGACCGGCCCATTGAGCCAGACCCAGGCGTGCTCCGGGCCGACACTCAAGGCGGCACTGAGCGCCGTTGCCATGACACCAAAAGTGACTGCCCAAGCCAGAAACCAGGCGCGTTTGCCAGCCTTTCGAATGATGCAAAACCCCAGCAGACAGGGGATCAGCAGGCCCAGCATCACACACAGCCATTCCACGGAAGGCAACACAGGCTGCAACTCGATCTCACGGACCGGAAACCAGTGCAGAAATGGCGTGTTTGCCAGCAGATCGCTGATCCTGGCTTCGAGTCGCTCCACAACCTGGCCCAAGCCCAGCGGAATGGCGGTAGGAAACAGCAGCGCCAATGGCCACAACACCAGCAGAACCAGTCCACCGCGCGCCTCTTCGACAAACCACTGCGCCCTGAAACGGCTCCAGCGCTGCAAAGCACCCATTTGCTCCAGGCTCCAGGCGCTGAAAGCACCCAAAGCTCCACCTACTATATTGAGCATCAGATCAAGATTGGAAGGCACCCGCTTGGGCAGGTACACCTGGAGCGACTCCATCAGCAGCGACAGCACCGCCGTCACCAATATGGCAAGGCGCAAAGCGTAACGCAGCCGCCCGGTACGCAGCGCGCTCAGTACCAAAAAGAATCCCAAGGGCATGTAGCCAATCAGATTGGCCACCACATCAAAAGCAGTCCAGTACTTGGGCAGCGGCTCGGCCAGGAAAAACCAGGGCATGACACCCTGATCACGCCAGCCCTCAAACGGAAACAGACTGGCGTATGCGATCAGCCCGCCGTATACCAGCGCCAGTGGCCATGCTGAAGTCTTGTGAAGCGGCATAGCCAAATCAGACAAGCTGTGGCAATGCCAACAACTGGCGTTTCAGGAGAAACAGGCCATCGGCCCCGTTGGCGATGAAAACGATGTGAAGCGACTTGATCCAGAGCATGGCCATATCTTCAAACCTTCACGGCACCACCCACGACCCAATGAAACCGGGAATTCCAAAAAAAACCCCAGCACAAGGGCTGGGGTGGTAAGCCTATTTGCTGTCACACATCAAGGCCCCGCTCAGGGAGGAAAAGCGGGGAGCAGTAAACTGCTCGAGGCGTAATTTACCAAAATAAAATCACTTTTTCAAGACGACGTCAAAAAAAATGTCGTTACGATGCGAAATATCAATTTTTCAGAGTTACTTTCCCCATGAACCACTATGCCTCATTCCCCCAAGGCCGGCCGCGTCGCCTGCGCCGCGACAGTTTTACCCGCAACCTGGTGCGTGAGCACGTCCTGACTCCCCAGGACTTCATTTATCCAGTCTTTGTGGTCGATGGCCAGCAACAGCGCCAGGCGGTGTCGTCCATGCCCGGCGTGGAGCGTCTGAGCCTGGATCTGCTGTTGCCAGTGGCCGAAGACTGTGTCAAATTGGGCATTCCTTACATGGCCCTGTTCCCGGTCATCGAGCAGCACCTGAAAACCCCGGACGGACGGGAAGCCTTTAACCCCGACGGACTGGTGCCACGCGTGGTGCGGACCCTGAAAAAAGAGTTCCCGCAGTTGGGCGTGATGACCGACGTAGCGCTGGACCCTTTCACCAGCCACGGCCAGGACGGCCTGCCCAGCCCGGACCCGTCTGAGGATGGTTACATCATGAATGATGAAACGGTTGAAGTGCTGGTCAAGCAAGCTCTGTCACAAGCCGCTGCCGGGGTTGACATGGTGGCGCCCAGCGACATGATGGATGGCCGCATTGGAGCCATCCGCAACGCGCTGGAGGCCAACCACTTCATTCACACCCGGATCATGGCCTATAGCGCCAAATACGCCAGCGCTTTTTACGGCCCGTTTCGCGATGCCGTGGGCTCGGCCGCCAACCTGGGAAAAAGCAACAAAAAAGTCTACCAGATGGATCCCGGAAACAGTGACGAAGCGCTGCGCGAAGTGGCCATGGACATTGCCGAGGGCGCCGACATGGTGATGGTCAAACCCGGCATGCCCTACCTGGACGTGGTGCGCCGGGTCAAGGACACTTTCAAGGTGCCGACCTTTGCCTACCAGGTCTCGGGCGAATACGCCATGCTCAAGGCCGCGGCCCAAAACGGCTGGCTCGACCATGACACGGTCATGATGGAAAGCCTGCTGGCTTTCAAGCGCGCCGGCGCCGATGGCATCCTGACCTATTTCGCCCGCGACGCCGCCAGACTGATGCAAAAATAGCAGAGAAACCGCAGAGATTCAGGCAGCCCATTTTGACAATCCATTTCAAGCCCCTTTGCCATGCGAATCTTTTCCATCAGTGGCAAAAATGTCTCGGAAGCTGCTTCTGACCACCTGACCGAGACACTGGCGGGCTTGCAACTGCCGGACAGCGGCTACATGTGGTTATCCTGCACGCGCCACGAGCTGGACAGCCTGCAAGTCCCGCTACAGTCGGCGCTGCAATCCCTGTGCAGACTGCAATTGCTGGACCTCCACCTGTCTGACCTGCTCAATGCGCAACTGCCTTCACGATTTGACTTCACCTCGGAATACGATTTGCTGGTTTTTCGCGGCTTGACGGTGGCCGGCGTTCCAACAGATGCCTTGGCCAGCCAGCGCCTGAATCACTTGCCTGTGCGCGGGGGACCTTCGATTTTGCGGCGCATCAACACCAGCCCGGTCGGGTTTGTCGTGTTTGATCGCGTCTTGTTCACTGTGCACCCCGCCGATGTGACGCTACGCGATGCCTACGCCTTGCGTTTGCTGGCCAATGGTGACTCCGGCGCGCAAGCCAGTCTGGCCCAAGGCTCGCCAGACATCCGCTCCACGGGCGCGCGTGGCATCCCGGCCAACCCGGCAGACCTGATGCTGCGCATCGTCAACCAGATGGTGGACGGCTACCTGGCGATGCGCCGGGACCTTAGTCAGCAGCTGGACCATTGGCAGGCCGAACTGCTCAACCCAAAAACCCGTTTCAGCAACTGGAACGCCCTGCTCGGCGCCCGCCTGTTCTTGCACCAGCTCGACGAAATCTGCGAAGACCAGCGCGCCGCCATCCAGGACTGGATCGAATCCCTGAAAAGCTGGCCAGATCACGACGAACTGCTGAACCGGCAGCAACGCGACCTGCTGCAGGTGCGCAGCCGCGATGTGCTGGAGCACATCGAGCGCGTGCTGCACCATGTGCAACGCCTCGAGCAAAACGCCGAAACCACGGTGCAAATGCACTTCAACGCGCAAAGTCACCGCACCAACGAGATCATGCGCACACTCACCGTGCTGACCGCGATTTTTTTGCCTTTGAACCTGATTGCCGGTATTTTCGGAATGAACTTCGAGTTCATCCCGCTGCTGCACCAAAGTAATGGCTTCTGGCTGGCCATGGTTTCCATGGGCCTGATCGCCGCTGGCCTGGGTGTGTTCTTCTGGCGCAAACGCTATCTTGAGCACTCGGCGCGTTAGCGCAGCCCCGCGTTCCGCACCAATACACCATGGATCTGAAACCCCTCGTGACTTTGCTGGCCATTGTGAATCCGCTGGCAATCGTGCCATTTTTCATCCACTACACCCAGGATTTCACCCGCGAGCAGCGTCGTCGCACCATCTGGATTGCTTCGTTCAGCTGCTTTTTGGTGATTGCGGTCTGCGCGTTGCTGGGTTTGCACATTCTTGAGTTTTTTGGCATCTCGCTGGCCAGCTTTCAAGTCGGTGGCGGCATGCTGATGCTGACGTCTGCCCTGGCCATGCTCAACGCGCAGCCGGCCGAGGCCAGATCCAACGAGGAAGAAATGCATGACGCCGCCGCCCGCGCCAGCATTGCCGTCGTTCCCTTGACCATTCCGCTGCTCACCGGCCCGGCCACCATGTCAACGGTGGTGATTTATGCCGACAAGGCCAAGACCTTCTGGCAACTCGGCACGCTGGTGGGGTATGGTGTGGTCATTGCGCTGGCCACTGCCTTGTGCTTTTCGCTGGCCAATCCGATCGAGCGGGGTCTGGGCAAAACCGGTATCAACGTCATGACCCGACTCATGGGCTTGATTCTGGCGGCGCTGGCGGTGGAGGTGATGACGGACGGGATGATCAAGCTGTTTCCGAT
>JBBINL010000139.1:0-6143 GCA_037443905.1 Burkholderiales bacterium
TGCGGCCCGCCTGGACAAGTTCATCAGCCAACGCCACGCCAAAGAAGCGACCAATGACGTCGATACCCTTGTCTCGCGCGGCGTTGGCCGTGCTGGCGGTGGGCTCAATGCCATAGCAGGGTATGCCTGCCGCCTGCACGTACTGCAATAGGTAACCGTCGTTCGAAGCGACCTCCACCACGCAGCTCTGAGGACCTAGGTCAAAACGGGCTTGCATTGCCCGGACATAGGATTGCGCGTGTTCCAGCCACGAGCTTGAAAACGAGCTGAAATAAGCGTAATCGTCGCTAAACAGCGCTTCGCGACCAGCATGGTCTTCGGTTTGCACCAGCCAGCAGCGATCGCACACCAGCAAACGCAAGGGGTACCAGATTTCGGGCGCACGCAACGCCTGGGCCGTCAAATAGGCGTTGGATGGCGGTGCACTGCCAAGATCAAGGAACGAGCGCTGCAACTCAGCACCACAGTGACGGCATTTCACAGGCGTTCTCCCACAAAACTGTCGTCAATATGGGGATGGGTGGCATCACGCTGCGATAGTTGGGTGATAGGTATAGGCCAGTCAATGGCCAGGCGCGGGTCGCGCACATTCAGCGCAGCCTGCAGGTCGGGGACAAACGGCTCGGAATGGCAGTAAAGCAGTTCCACGTCGTCTGTCAAAGCCTGAAAACCATGGGCAAATCCGGCCGGAATCAAGAGCGCTTGCCCATTGGTCGCAGATAACTGTTCAGCGTGCCATTGCAAAAAACTCGGGGAGTCGGCTCGCAAGTCAACTGCCACGTCCCACACCTCGCCGCGCAGGCAACTCACCAGCTTGGACTCGGCATGGGGGGCGTGCTGGTAATGCAAGCCGCGCACGGCCCCGCGCCTGCGGGTCTGTGTGTGGTTGATTTGCGCAATGGGTTGGATCCAGCCCGCCTGGGCCAGCTCCTGGGCACAGAAGACCCGGCTCAAAAAACCGCGCTCGTCAATCTGATACTGGCGCTGGACCAACGCCAAACCGGCCGGCGTCAAGGGCGTCACTGTCAGACGGCTCATGGCGCAGCCTCGTAGGCGTCAATATCGGCAAGGCACAAAGTCCTCGCGTCGGCACCACGGTGTTGTGCGCGATACCAATGCAGAGTGCGGGCCACGGCCTCGGCCAACGCCCAACGCGGCTGCACACCAAGCGTGCTGCGGGACTTCGCAGTTTCAAGCGCCAACGAGTTGGCCTCATGCATCGGTGCCGCCTGATCACTACCATTTAAATAGCTGACAGCGCAATATTCTTCTGGGCTAGATGCCAATTTGATAACATTTTTGACACTGGCCGCAGAATCGGTTGTGGGGCCAAAGTTGTAGGCCCCGGCCAGTTGTGGCCACTGCCAAAGCTGCTCTGCCAGACGCAGGTACCCCGCCAGTGGTTCCAGCACATGCTGCCACGGCCGGGTGGCATTGGGGTTGCGAATCTGCAGTGGCGTATGCGCCTGCCACGCCCGCACCGCGTCGGGAATCAACCGCTCAGGTGCCCAGTCGCCACCACCAATGACGTTACCGGCACGCGCGCTTGCCAGCGCCACGCCCGCTTGCCCCAAATACGCCGCGCGGTAGCTCGCAATGATCATCTCTGCTGCCGCCTTGCTGGCGCTGTAGGGGTCGTGCCCACCCAGCGCGTCGTCCTCACGATAGGGATAGCACCATTCGCGGTTTTGGTAGACCTTGTCGGTAGTGACTGCAACGACCACACGCACTGAAGGGCAGGCACGCACGGCGTCGAGTACGTTGGCAGTACCCATGACGTTGGTAGCGAAGGTTTCCAGAGGTTGCGCGTAACTTGCGCGCACCAGCGCCTGCGCAGCTAGATGAAAGACCACGTCCGGACACACCGTCTGGACGATGTTCGCCACCGTCTGAGCGTCGCGTATGTCAACAAAACGGCTGTCAAGCCAATCAGCGGCACGGAGCAGGTCATACAGGTTGGGCGTCGTGCCGGGTGGCAAGGCGAGCCCAATCACCTGCGCACCCAGTCGTTGCAGCCACAAGGCCAACCAGGCGCCCTTGAAACCGGTATGGCCAGTCAGCAAAACCCGCTTACCCCGCCAAAATGCTGCGTCGAGTTGCATCACCACACCTTCCACGGCGCCCTGCCCGATTGCCAAAGGTCTTCAAGCATGGTTTTCTCGCGCAAGGTGTCCATGGGCTGCCAGAAGCCGTGGTGCTCGAACGCCATCAGTTCGCCCTCGCTGGCGAGTCCAGAAAGCGGATCAGCCTCCCAAGGTGTGCTGTCGTCAGCAATACGAGGCAGCACCTCGGGCGAGAGCACAAAAAAACCACCGTTGATCAAGCCACCATCACCGCGCGGCTTTTCCGTAAAGCCGCGCACCTGCTGGCCGGCCATCTCTAGCGCGCCGTAACGGCCTGGGGGCTGCACGGCCGTAACGGTCGCCAACTTGCCATGCCCGCGATGAAAGGCAATGGCGGCGGTAATGTCAACATCGGACACGCCGTCACCATAGGTAAAGCAAAAAGCCTCTTCGTCTTTAACGTACTCAGCCACCCGCCGCAGGCGCCCGCCTGTCATGGTGTCTTCGCCGGTGTCAACCAGCGTCACTTTCCAGGGCTCGGCGTGTCGGCAATGGACCTGCATGTGGTTGTTGGCCATGTCAAAAGTGACGTCGGACATGTGCAAGAAGTAGTTGGCAAAGTACTCTTTGATCACATAGCCCTTGTAACCGCAGCAAATCACAAAGTCATTGACACCATGGGCCGAATACATCTTGAGAATGTGCCAAAGAATCGGCTTGCCGCCGATTTCAATCATCGGCTTGGGCTTGAGGTGGGTTTCTTCGCTGATACGCGTACCCAAGCCACCGGCCAGAATCACTGCCTTCATTTGCGACTCATCTTCATTGATGCCATAGCGGCCAAGAATACAGCGTAGAAACAACTGCAAACCGGGAACAAGCCACGTTTCTGTCAGTTATTTTGGGGCTATCGCCTCCAACCCGTATGGTCTCGGTATCTCGCTTGGCACACGCCACTGCCCAAAGGCATTTGCCACACATTGCAGATAGCCTGTCACAGCGTCGGCGCGGAGCAATTCATCAGAGAAGTTCGTTACGGCAAAATCCCGTAGCCCAAAAGGAACCATGAAGACCACCACCGCTCGTTTCGATCTGACGATGGACACTGTTGATAAAGACATCATCGCGCGCGCAGCGTCGTTGATGGGAGCGACCATGGCCGGCTTCGTGCGTGCCGCCGCCAAGGAAAAGGCCCAGGATTTGCTGGACCGGTAATCACGCATCACCCTGTCGCAGCGGGACTTCACCGCCTTTGCAGCTGCGCTCAACGGTGCCTTTAGTCCAAACGCTGCGCTTCAGGGCGCATTGGCGGCAGCCAGTCAGGTCAAACGTGCTTGAAGAGCAAGCACTGGCTGCAGTGCTGCATGACCGCGCCAGTTTTCACTGCGGCGCACCCACGCTTGATGACTACCTGCACCGGCTTGGGCTGCAACATTTCCGTAAGGGCGTGACTACGGTTTTTGTCCTGGTGGATTCAGAGCGACCCAGTGAAATTCTGGGTTTCTACAGTCTCAGTGCCGCTCAGGTCGACGTGCTGCAACTCAGCGAAAAGGAACGCAAAAGGCTTCCGCGCTACCCGGTCCCCTGCTTTCGCATGGGCAGAATGTCCTGCCGGGCAGACCAGCGCGACAGCGGCTTGGGCAAGGTGTTGATTGGGTGCGCCGTGGATCGCTGCTTGAAGGCGCACCAGCAGGTGGCGGCGTTTGCATTGCTGGTCGATGCCAAAGACGCGCAAGCCAAGAGCTTTTACGAGCATTATGGCTTTACAGCTTGCGCCGACGCACCCATGACACTTTACTTGCCGCAGGGCTGAAAACGGTTGCGCCGTGATGCGGCGCTGGCGGTCATGAACGCAGACCGCAGCGGCTGGTCAAGCGCAGCTTGTCAGATTACTTCCGACAGGGCGCTGCCGCGGTGGCTGACAGCGACTCCAGCCAAACACTGATTCAAGTTTTTGGACCCGACTCCCAGAATCGGCTTCATGGTGGTGAACGAGGCAATTGCGCCGTAAACACCATCCAATTAAATGAACCCTTTTCCCGGAGCACGCCATGAACGACGAGCAACTTTCACAAGAGATTCGCGACGCCAACCTCACCTACCTGATGCTGGCTCAAAACGTGATTCGCAAGGACAAGGCCGAAGCGCTTTTCCGCCTGGGCATCTCGGAAGAATCTGCCGATCTGATTGCCATGCTGTCGCCCGCGCAAATCCTGAAAATTGCCGCCAGCCCGATGCTGCTGTGCCGCTTCCGGGTCGACGACGACATGGTTTGGGGCCTGCTGACCAACCACACCACCACCAAGGTCGACAACGACGCCACCACCAAGCTGCACGCCAACATCCTGATGGCGGGCAAGTACGCGCAAGCGCTGTAAGGGGCACCCATCATGGCCACCGCATCGACCAAGAGTGTGTTGAATGATTCCAGGCAGGTAGAGCGCGCCGTCGCGCTGATCCAGCTTGGCGCGCGCCTGCAGGTGCTCGAGAGCGAAACCAGCCTGTCTTACGAGCGCTTGCTGCGCCTGTACAAGGAGGTCGCGGGCAAGTCACCGTCCAAAGGCCAGTTGCCGTTCTCGACCGACTGGTTCCTGACCTGGCAACCCAACATCCACGCCTCGCTGTTTTTGAACACGTACGAATACATCGCCAAGACCAGCGCGCTCGAAGACATCGACGCGCTGATGAAAGCGTACCGGCTTTACAACGAACAAATCAGCACCTGCGGCCTGGAGCCACTGCTGACCATCACCCGCGCCTGGCGGCTGGTGAAATTTGTCGACGCCAACATGCTGGCCATGACCCGTTGCAGCAAGTGCGGCGGCCATTTTGTGACCGAGCCTTATGAAAACGCGCGCCATTTTGAATGCGGCTTGTGCACGCCGCCCGCGCGTGCGGGCAAGGGCGCAACCAGCGGCGGCATTTTGCTGCATTAAGCGCTGGCGCAGCCTGCGAGGCGCTCAAGACGGCCTGCGGCAGGACGATATGATAGAGACCGGATCGTCCGGCGCCAGGCGCCGGGCTGTTGCAACAAGCACTTCGCTTTAAACCTTTCGCCTATGTTTGTTCTTGTTGGTTGGCTGGTCGTGATGGTATGCGTCTTTGGCGTGTTCATCGCCCACGGCGGCAACATCATGGTCGTGCTGCACGCACTGCCGTTCGAGCTGATCACCATCGGCGGGGCAACGGTTGGCGCGTTCGTTGCCAACAACCAGATGAAGGTCATCAAGTCCAGCATGAAAGGCCTGGGGGCTTGCTTCAAGGGCAGCAAGTACACCAAGGCGCGCTACATGGACTTGCTGGCGCTGCTCTACGACATCCTGCAAAAGGCCCGCAAAGAGGGCCTGATGGCGATTGAAAAGGATGTGGAAGACCCGCATTCGTCGGAAATTTTCAAGAAACACGGCGCTGTCGGCAGCGACCACCACGTCGTCGAGTTCATCACCGACTACCTGCGCATGATGGTCTCGGGCAACCTCAACGCGCACGAGATCGAATCGATCATGGACAGCGAAATCGATACCCACCACGCCGAGGAGCACGCTGCCGTGGCGGCGCTGCAACGGGTGGCCGGCGGTCTGCCGGCGTTTGGTATCGTCGCGGCGGTGCTGGGCGTGGTCAACACCATGGGCTCGGTCGGCCAGCCACCGGCGGTGCTGGGTGGCATGGTCGGTTCGGCGCTGGTGGGCACCTTCCTTGGTATTTTGCTGTCGTACGCGTTTGCCGAGCCGCTGGCCGGCTTGCTGGAGCAAAAAGTGGAAGAAGCCGGCAAGGAACTCCAGTGCATCAAAACCACACTGTTGGCGAGTATGCAAGGCTACAACCCGGCCACCGCGATTGAATTTGGCCGCAAGGTGCTCTATTCCACCGAGCGCCCGACCTTTGGCGAACTCGAAGCCTTCGTCAAGAAGAAATAGCGCGCAGAGGGTCGCCCATGGCAACCGAAGCCAAAAAACTCCAGCCGATCA
The DNA here is from genome assembly GCA_037443905.1 of Burkholderiales bacterium. GTDB lineage: Bacteria > Pseudomonadota > Gammaproteobacteria > Burkholderiales > Burkholderiaceae_C > Rhodoferax. The sequence continues at coordinate 6,032 of JBBINL010000139.1, forward strand.
TCATCAAGCGCATCAAGAAAGGTGGGCACGCCGCCCACGGTGGCGCCTGGAAGATTGCCTACGCCGACTTCGTGACCGCCATGATGGCGTTCTTTTTGCTGATGTGGCTGCT
>JBBINL010000140.1:0-5930 GCA_037443905.1 Burkholderiales bacterium
CCTGCCGCCGCATGCGTCCATGGGCGCAATCAACGGCGGCTTGTTTCCCTACAAGGCCGACTGGCCCATGCAATACCCTTCGGTCGTGATTGGCGTGGACAGCGTGCGCGTCGCCATGCAGCGCATCGTGGCGGCAGGCGGCACTGTTCTGGGCGAGCCCATGACCATACCCGGCGTGGGCGAGTACGTTTCTTTCGTCGACACCGAAGGCAACCGCAACAGCGTCCTCCAACCGCTGATGCCTGCGGCTGCCTGAGAGGCCGCCCCAACCTGGAGAGCTCCATGCGGTTCATGATCATCGTCAAATCCTGCCCTACGTTCGAGGCTGAGGTCACACCCGAAGCCCCCGAAGAACTGATGGCCGAGATGGCTGCCTACCATGAGGAACTGGCGCGGGCGGGTGTGCTGATCGACGGCAGCGGCCTGCACCCCAGTCGCACTGGCTGGCGCGTGCACTTTGGCCCTGAGGGCAAACGCATCGTGGAGGGGCCGTTTGCTCACGCCAATGAACTCATCGCTGGCTACACCCTGATCCAAGTGCGCAACCGCGAAGAAGCGCTGGAGTGGAGCCGGCGTTTTCCCAACCCCGCCGGACCGGGCATGGAGGCGGTGATCGAACTGCGCCAACTGATTGAACTTGACGAGCTCCCGCCCAGCCAGGCGTTGGACAAGTTCAAGCAGATGCAAGCCAACCAGAAAATCTGAGCCGATCAACCCAGAACCAGGAGTTGCCATCATGTTCCGCCAAATCTTCGTCAATCTGCCGATCAAGGATATGGTCCGGTCACAGGCCTTCTTCAAGGCCCTGGGCCTTACCTTTGACCAGCGCTTCAGCAACGAGAAAGGCGCCTGCCTGGAAATCGGCAAAAACGTCTACGCCATGTTGCTGGTGGAGCCTTTTTTTCAGGGTTTCACCAAGAAGCCGATCAGCGACGCGCAGAAGACCACCGAAGTCATTCTGGCCCTGTCAGTCGACAGCCGCGCTGAAGCAGAAGAGGTGGTGCGCAAAGCTGTGGCCGCTGGCGCCACGACGCAGAATCCGCCGCAGGACCACGGCTTCATGTACCAGCACGGCTTTGCCGACCTTGACGGCCACCAGTGGGAGGTATTCTGGATGGACGAAGCCGCCGCACCCGCACATATGTAGTTGCCAAACTCACTCTGATGGATGGAAAGAATTCCGGTGTAAAGCTCTCATGCAGGCTCAACGGCACGCTGCTGGCGATCTATGCCCGTTGACCTTCACACACGAACGCCAGCCCCGCACACACCGCCGCCACCTGCGCGGCGACGCATTGCTCTGGCGTGGTGCGGGGGCTGTCTGGGTAGACCTCGGTGGTGGTGGTGTAGCGCGCACCGGTCATGCCCGCGCACAAGCCCAGGCCCTGCATGTCGTATTCAATCACGCCATGCGCCACCAGCGGTGAGCCAATGATGCCACCCGGATCATCCACCGGGGCAATGTGCGTCACCTGCCGCACTGCCGCGATGATGGCCTGCTGAAACGCAGGCTGGGGGTTGGCCGAGTCATCCACCAGATAGAAGCCGTCGGGAATGGTGCAGGGTTCACATGCCTTGCCATCGCGCGCGGCCAGCGCTGGCCGAAATTCGGAGGCATCGGTGTCGGTGGTTTCGTGCAGGTCGAAGTGGGCCACAAATTGGCCACGCAAGGGCGCTATCATGCGCATCAGCGCGGCACATTCCTGCGCCGGACTGGCTTCGCGAAAGGACCGGTTGGGGTCGATGGCATCAAAATTCCAGCGCTGGATGCGCTCGTAGCTCCAGGGGCTGACACAAGGCGCCACCAGCAGATTCACCCGGCCCACATGGCTTGCCGCATGGTCTTCCACAAAGCGCAACGCCCCGTGCACGCCACTGGTTTCGTAACCGTGCACACCACCGGTGATCAGCACAGTGGACAGCTCAGGTCGCCAATTGCGGCTGCGAATGGCCTGCAAGGGGAAATGCCCTTCAGCATACGCCAAATCGCCATAGGGAACGATGTCGAACCGGTCACGGAGTTGCTCGATGCGCGTGAGCACATCGTCTGCGTAACTGCGCTGGCGCTGCTGGCGCGCGCGCCACTGGGCCAGCTCTGCCGCACCCCAGGCTTGTCCGGGGTTGCCGATGGGATAGAAATGTAGATTGTCCATGGTGATCTTGTCAGTGATGAGCTTGCGGGCAAATAGGATTGGCAAAAAAGCGGGTTCGCGTATTCTCGCCGGTGTGCGGCACAAGCATCGCAGGCTAGCCGGATATGTATGTGCGATGATTCACCCGCCATCTGCCATTCAAGTTTAAAGAACCTGAACCATGCTGAGTTCATTCAAAACCCTGTTGTCCCAGTTTTTCCTGCCTGACGAAGCACAGTCGCCGATCGATGAAGCGCGCAGCCTGCAATTGGCCACGGCGGTGCTGCTGGTCGAGGTGATGCGCTCTGACGCTGATGTATCCGCCGCCGAGCGCGCCGCCACCGAAAAGGCATTACGCACCAAATTTGCGCTCGGCGCCGATGAACTCGCCCGACTGCTGGCGCAGGCCGAAGACACGGCCAGGCACAGCAACGATTACTTCCAGTTCACCAATGCCATGAACGACCAGTTCACGCATGATCAAAAAATCAGGGTGGTGGAAACCATGTGGCAAGTCGCCTTTGTCGACGGGCAGCTGGACGCCCATGAAAACCACCTGATCAGCAAAATTGCCGGCCTGCTGCATGTCACCCATGGCGAATACATTGCGGCCAAGTTGCGCGCCAGGGAAGCTGCGCAATTCGGTTAACCTCGCCAACTTGGCAAACAAGGACCACCATGAAAAAACTCAACGTCACCATCAAGCTGGAAATGTCGGTTCCGGACGACTGGGAGTTGGCAAAAACCTCCGAGGGTGGCCACGTTTTGAGCTTGCCCAACCAGCAGTTTCTGGACATTGCCATCGAGCCGCTGTTCGCCAGCGACCCTGAGGAAACCTGGAGCAGCACGGATGACGACGACCTGCTCAATGACCTGCTCGACATGGTGGAGAGCGAAGAAGTGAGCTACGAGTTTGTGACCCACTGAGTGTGACAACCCAAAAAACTTGCACGCAATTTTTGTGCGCTACCCTGTGGATAAGCAGGCTGGCAAGTCCTGAAACCCGCGCCATTAAAGGGTTTGCAGACGGTGCTGCAAAAACCGGCAGGAACCAGTACTAATGTGTAGCGCGCCTTAAATCTGCCACCCGGCTGGCAATGGCGCTGCGATCCGCCGCCTGATGCACGTTGGCCAGGTAGGTTTCCAGGTCTTCCAGGGCGTGTCCCCGGTGCCCGGCTTCGGCATGCGCCAGACCCCGGTCGCGGTACTCTGGCCAGGATTGCGGCAGCAGCACGATCAGGCGGTCGAGCACGTTGATCAGGCGACACCAGTCTTCCTGCGCCGCATGGATGCCCTTGAGGTTGAACAACATGCGGGCAATGATGTCGCGCGCGGGTGCCGCCTGCAGGTACAGGCCCAGCGGCAGTTCCTGCTCAACGTCAAAACCACTCAATTCCTGAAACGGCGCGAGCCGCTCGGACAGCTCTTCACGGCTGAGGGATTTGCCGGTCAAGGGGTCGATGATGACCTGGCCTTCGGTCAAATTGACCTTGACCATGAAGTGTCCCGGAAAACTGATGCCGCGCACTTTCAGGCCAATGCCCTGGGCCAGTTCCAGCCAGATCACGGCCAGTGAAATGGGGATGGCCATGCGGGTGCGCAGCACGACGTGCACATAGCTGTTGTCGGGGTCCATGAAGTTGTTGAAATTGCCGCCAAAATTCAGGTCGCGATAAACAAACTGGTTGAGGATGCGCAATCGTTGCAGCGAGCCGGCATCCGCCGGAATGCGCCGCTTCAGGCGTGCCAGCAATTGATCCACGTCACCCAATACCTGCTGTACGCTGAGCTCGGGATACTCGTCCTGCGCCAGGCTGATGGCGGCTTCCAGCAGGGGAAAGTCGGCATCGCTGTGCACCAGTGAGGCAAAATATTCCAGCGGCGTAGGAATGTTCAGGGACAGTTTCATGGCGCATATTGTCTACCGTCTCAAGAGCTGGCGAAATTTCAGGCCAGCTGCCCACAGGGCCAGAAAGTAAATCAGGCCGGAGCCGACCAGAAGCGCTGCCAGCAGTCCGACGCGCTTGAAACTTTCGGCACCCAGCGCGATCCAGGCAAAGTGGCTGTTGGCCCACATCAGAAACAGACCCAGCAGGACGCAGGCAGCCAGCACCTGCAGCACAAACAAACCCCATCCCGGCTGGGGTTTGTAACTGCCGCGCTGCAACAGGCCCCACAACAACCACAGCGCATTGAGCATGGCGCCAATGCCAATCGACAGCGTCAGCGCAGCATGGGCAAAAACAGGCACCAGCACCACATTGAGCAACTGCGTCAGCACCAGCACTGCCACAGCGATCTTGACGGGCGTTTTGGTGTCCTGACTGGCGTAATAGCCGGGCGCCAGCACCTTGATGGCCACAATGCCGACCAGGCCGACGCCCCAGCCCATCAGCGCATGGGTGACCTGGCTGACATCGAAATCGGTCATGGCACCGTAGTGGTAGAGCACGGCCACCAGCGGTAGCGGAAACACCAGCAGTGCCAGCGCGCAGGGCACGGCCAGCAGCACCACCAGGCGCAAGCCCCAGTCGAGCATGGCCGAATAGTGCGCCGTGTTTCCACTGGCGCGGGCCGAGGCCAGCTGCGGCATCAGCACCACACCCATGGCAACTCCGAGCAAGGCAGTGGGAAACTCCATGAGCCGGTCGGCGTAGGTGATCCAGCTGACGCTGCCAGGCGCCAGATGCGAAGCAATCTGGGTATTGATCAGCATCGACAGGTGCGCCACACTGACGCCCAGGATGGACGGGCCCATCAGTTTGAGAATGTTCTGCGTACCGCCATCGGCCCAGGCCTGCTTCAATGCCGACCAGCGCCAGGCCAGTCTGGGGTTGAGCCCCAGCCTCTTCAAGGCCAGCCATTGCACCGCCAGTTGCATCGCACCACCCATCAACACGCCGCCGGCCATGGCGTGGATGGGTTCCAACCCGATCGTTTCGAACCACGGCGCACCCAGCCAGGCGGCCAGAATCATGCAGACATTGAGCAATACCGGAGTGGCGGCCGGCACGGCAAAACGCTTGTAGGTGTTGAGCACACCCGCGCCCAGCGCCACCAGCGACATGAAGCCAATGTAGGGAAACATCCAGCGTGTCAGCAGCACAGCCACCTCAAAACCGCGCGGGTCTTGCTGCAATCCGCTGGCCATGGCCCAAACCAGAGCGCTGGCACCCAGCACGCCGAGCACGCTCAAGCCCAGCAGTGCCCAGGCGAGCACCGTGGCCACGCGGTCGATCAGCAGCCGGGTGGCTTCATCACCCTGTTGTGTCCTGGTGGCAGCCAGAACGGGCACAAAAGCCTGGCTGAAAGCACCCTCGCCAAAAAACCGCCGGAACAGATTGGGAATGCGAAACGCCACATTGAAGGCATCGGTCATGCTGGAGGCGCCAAAGGTGGCCGCAATCAGCAGCTCACGCACCAGCCCGGTGATGCGCGACAGCAGCGTCAACCCGGAGACGATCGAGGCCGATCTGAACAGACTCACGGAATCACCCACCCGCGCTGCCAGCCCGGCAGGTCAATGGCCGCCAGCGCCCCGATCACCAAAGCGCAACCCACCCGCGCGACAGGTCCGGAAAATCACGAAATAAAACGGAGATGTTGAAGGATTTCATTGAATGGACGCTCGAGCGGATTGTAGTCATGGCACCCCCGTACCGGATGCAATCTTTCATTTTCAGGCCGCGCAAATAGAACCAGCGCGCGCCCTGTTCATGGGTTTGCAGTCGCCGGTTTGCAATTCAACGCCGCATTGTTCCCAAATCAGGAAAGCCAGATGTGCATGATATGCGTTAA
>JBBINL010000141.1:0-5916 GCA_037443905.1 Burkholderiales bacterium
CAGCCCGGCCGGCAGCCACAAGCCCAACACCGCCGTGCCGCAGGCGTTCTACAACAAGGAGGCCGGCATCAAGCGCCTGGTGACCGAGACCGGCGCCGGCCAGTGGGGCACCTCGCTGGCATTTGCAGGTTCGATCTACGGCATGGAAGTGGATGTGTTTCAGGTGCGCGTGTCCTACGACCAAAAACCCTACCGCCGCGCCGTGATGGAAACCTATGGCGCGCGCTGCTTTGCCTCGCCCTCCAGGGAAACCGCCTACGGTCGCTCGGTGCTGGCCAAGCAGCCCGATCACCCTGGCAGCCTGGGTATTGCAATTTCGGAAGCCGTGGAACTGGCCGTGCAGCGCGACGACACCAAATACGCGCTGGGCTCGGTGCTCAACCATGTGCTGCTGCACCAGACCATCATCGGCCAGGAGGCGATGCTGCAAATGGAAATGGCCGATGCCTGGCCCGATGTGGTGGTGGGTTGCACCGGCGGTGGCTCCAATTTTGCCGGGATTGCCTTCCCGTTCATCGGCCACGGCTTGCGTGGTGGTGCCAAGTCGCGCATCGTGGCGGTGGAGCCGGCAGCCTGCCCGTCGCTGACGCGCGGCAAATACGCTTACGACTTTGGCGACACCGGCCACATGACACCGCTGACAAAAATGCACACCCTGGGCAGCCAGTTCACCCCGCCGGGTTTTCACGCCGGCGGGCTGCGCTACCACGGCATGGCGCCGCTGGTGTCGCACGTCAAGGAACTGGGTTTGCTGGAAGCCGTGTCATACCACCAGGTCGAGTGTTTTGAGGCTGGCGTGCTGTTTGCCCGAAACGAGGGTATCGTGCCCGCGCCTGAGGCCAATCACGCCATCAAGGGCGCCATTGTCGAGGCGCTGAGATGCAAGGCTGAGGGCAAGTCCGAAACCATATTGTTCAACCTGTGCGGTCATGGTCACTTCGACATGACCGCGTACCAGAAATACTTTGCCGGTGAACTCACTGACGAGCGCTACTCCGAGAGCGAGCTGGCGATGGCGCTGGCGGGGCTGCCCAGCGTGCCCGAACCCGTGTAAAGCTGCTTCAGGATCAACAAGCCGTCAGTGCATCACCCTGAAGCGGGTGCCCTTGAAGCTGAACACCGAACTGCGCGGCTGGATTTCTTCGAGCATCAAGTCCGGGGTGACATGGCTGCCTTGCGCAAGCACCAGGTTGTTGACCACCAGCAGGCGCTGTGCCGGGCTGTCTGAATACACGCTGCCAGTGATGGTGATACCGGGGATCAGGCTACGCAGGTCTTGCGGCAATTCCGACAGCAGTGGCGTTGCGGCGGGAGCTGTGGCTGTCGTTGAGGCAACCGGGCTGGCACGCGTCGCAGCCGGGTTGCCGGCAGGCGCTGCAGGGCCTGGCACCGCTACCACAGCCTCGGCGGGAACGGCAGGCGGCGACACCTTTGTGATGGTGGTCGAGACTGCTGTGGCTGGCTTGAATGCTGGTGCTTCGGCAGCCTTGAGCTGGGCTGGTTTTGCCATGGGTCGAGCCTGTGTCACGGGCGCTTCGGTCTCTTGAGCAGGGACGGCTGGCGTGGGCGGTGGTGTCACGGGCGGCGCGCTGGCCGCGGTCGGCGCAGTGGGTGCGACCGGACCAGGCAGCGGCTGAACTGCTGCTTGATTCGCCACCGGTGGCGGGCTGTCTGGCACGCGCCAAAGCCAGATGCCGGCAGCCATCAGGAGCAGTGCCACCACCCCTGCCAGGATCAGCCAAAGCGCGCGGCTGGGGCTGGGTGAGCCTGTGCTGCCAGAAGGCAGCTGGTGCTGGCTGTGCAAACCGGGTGCGCTGCCGCGTTCGCGTTCGGCATCGGCCCGTTTGAGCGCATCGAGGATGTAGGACATGGGCTTATCGGGGCTCGCTGAGAAAACTGGGCACCAGACCCTGGGTGGCGCTGTCGAGCTGCATGAAAGTCATCGGCCCGGGCAAGCCATCTGGCGTGATGCCGCGCTCGCGCTGGAAGGCGCGCACGCGCTCGCCCAGGGCGGTATCAAACACCATGGGCGCGCCATCGTTGGTCGCGGACTGCAGACCGTCAAGCAACGCCAGACGGCTGGTCAGCCATTGCACGGCAGGGCCGGAGCTGCCTTGTTGCAGACCCTGGTCGTAACCCGGTGGCAGTTGCCAGTAAGTGGCAAAGTCGCCGCGCCACACCTGAGCCAGTTCCACCAGCCTGACGCGATGCAAGGCCCCTGCCACGCGCAGAGTCGCGGTTTGATCGTTCAGCTGCGTCAGCAGTGCGTACACCGCCGGGCCCTGGACGGCTTGAAGCGTCAGGATGCCCGGTCGATTGAGCTGGCGCAGCAGGGGCATGGTCAATTTGCTGGTGCGGTAGCACTGCAATTGTTGCGCTTGGGCGGTCTGACAGGGGTCGGCGCTGTCGGCGGACAAATGCCAGTCAGACGCCAGCTCGCGCCAGGCGCTGTCGATGTCGGTGGGCAAATGCGGCCAAAGGCTTTGCAGGTCGGCCACGGGGGTTGCCGGCAATGTCGTCTTTGCCTCGGTTTTTGTCGCTGAAACCGGTGCTTCTGGTGCTGCAACTTGCGCCAGGGGCGCGGCGTCTTGCGTGGATGGGTTCGTGATTTCGGGTGTTGACCCGAGTTGCAGGCCCGGCAAAACAAGGGCTGCCACCAGGGTCAGACCCGCCAGCGCGTAGCCCAGGTATGGCCACTTGGGGCTCGTGGCTCGCGCTTCGCCAGGGCCAAACACCTCGCTGGCCGCCTTGTCCAGCACCTGACGGTCGACACTGGCCACTCCGGTCGCCCAGGCACCCAGCAGTGCGCGCCCGCAGAGCAGGTTGATGCGCCGGGGCACACCGCCGGTGAGCTGGTGGATGCGTCGCAAAGCGCGCGGCTGAAACGGCAGCGCGCCACTGTGACCCGCCACAACCAGACGGTGTCCGATGTACTGCATGGTCTCGGCGGGCGTCAGCGCATCCAGATGGAAACGTGCAATCACGCGTTGCGCCAGTTGTTCCAGTTCAGGCCGTGCCAGCAATTCGCGCAACTCGGGCTGGCCGATCAACACAATTTGCAGCAGCTTGCGCTCGTTGGTTTCCAGATTGGTCAGCAGGCGCAATTGCTCCAGCACGTCAGCGGCCAGGTTTTGTGCTTCGTCGATGATCAGCACGCTGTTCTGGCCGGCGGCGTGGCTTTGCAGCAAGAAGGCGTTGAGGGCGTCGATGTAGTCCTTGACCGAGGCAATTCCGGACGTGCCAGGTGCCACGGCTATGTGGAACTCGTCGCAGATCGATTGCAGCAACTCGGGCACACTGAGCTTGGGATTGAAGATGTAGGCGACGTGGCAGTCGGGCGGGATCTGCGCCAGAAAGCAGCGACAGATGGTGGTCTTGCCTGTGCCGATGTCACCGGTCAGCAGGACAAATCCACCCCCTGTGCCGCCCGTGGCCTGTGTCCCACCCGTCACACCATAGAGCAGGTGCGCCAGGGCCTCGCGGTGGCGCTCGCTCATGAACAGGTAGCGCGGGTCCGGTGCGATCGAAAACGGATCCTGGCTCAGGCCGAAGTGGGCGGCGTACATGGTGGCTATGCGCTCTGGAACAGTTCCAGCAAGCGGTCCAGACCGCCTGATTCGATCGACACGTTGGCATATTCACGCACTGCCGGTTTGGCGTGGTAGGCCACCGACAGGCCTGCCACGCTCATCATCGGCAGGTCGTTGGCGCCGTCACCCATGGCAATGGTCTGCTTGGGGTTGATGCCCAGGCTGTCGCTCATCTGCAGCAACATGCTGCGCTTTTCGGCACCGTCACAGATGTCCCCCCAGGTTTGATGCACCATGTGGCCGGTCAGCCGGCCGTCCTGCACCTCGAGCACATTGGAGCGGGTGAAATCGATGCCCAGCTGGTCGCGGATGCGGTCGGTAAAGTGGGTGAAACCACCCGAGACCAGCAGCACTTTCATGCCGGCCTGCTGGCAGGCGGCCACCAGCTCGGCCGCACCGGGGTTGAGTTGCAGGCGCTCACGGTAGATCTGGTCCATCTGTGTCAGCGTCACGCCCTTGAGCAAGGCCACACGCTGGCGCAAGCTCTCCTTGTAGTCGGCAATTTCGCCGCGCATGGCAGCCTCGGTGATAGCTGCAACCTCGGCCTTGCGGCCCACGGCTGCGGCAATTTCATCGACACACTCGATGTTGATCAATGTCGAGTCCATGTCAAAGGCGATCAGCTTGTAATCCGGCAAACTCAGCGGCGGGCTGATGCCTGCAATGATCAGGCCGGGGGCGAAGACGGTGGGTTTCATGGTGGAAAGTTTAAGGTTTGTCGGAGTTTGGCAGCAGCCAGCTTTCCACCTGCAGCCCGGGCACGCGGGCAAATGCTGCGTCTGCGCTTACCAGCGTGGCACCCAGCGCCAGCGCGTGGGCGGCGATGAGCGTGTCGTTGGGGCAGATGGGAGTGCCTTGGCGTTCCAGGTGGGCTCGGGTAAAGGCGTAATGATTTATAACATTAGGCATATGCCATCTCCATGCGCATGGTAGGCGCAATCCAAGACTAAAAAGTCGCAGTGAATTGTCGGGTGCCAATGCTGCCTTTGGCATCAAAGCCCTGCTCCAGAAACTGCACTTGATGCTTCTCAAACCGCACCACGCTGCAGGCCCGGGTGCCGTAATCGAGGAGGGCCACAAAGGCGGCCGAAAGTGCGCGCTCAAGAGGCAGTGGAATGCCGGTGGCTGGCAGGTCGGCGTCGGCTGCCAGGCTTGGGTTGTGCAGCAGCGCCAGCAACTGGGCGTCGCTGGGATGGGTTAGGGTCAGCAGCTTTTGCAGGCTGCCGCTCAAATTTGTCAGCTTGGGCCACGGCGTCAAAAAATCGGCGTTGGAGACCGCGCCGATACCCGGCTGCAGGGTGACGACACGGGCGTGGCGGCTCTCCATGCCCAGCAATTCGGAACCGTCAAAGACCAGAAGATTGAACGGGTTGTAATTGGTGGCGCAATCGGCCAACCCGGTCAGGTAATCGCTGGCGCAGGCCTTGGTTTGCAAAAAAGCGCTGACCAACTCGCCGCGCGACGGCGTATCGATGCGCACATTGGCCGGGTCGCGGTGGTTGGTCAGGGCCGCCAGACGGCCCGTGCGGCTGATGCCAAGCCAGGTGCCGCCGGCCTGCAGATCGCGACCGGCCAAAATCGGCGCGTCCTGCCACCAGTGCAGCGGCAAGGTGGGGCGCGCATAGTATTCATCGCGGTTGGCGATCAACAGCAATGGGTTGGGGCTATCGGGTTGCCAGTTCCAGGCGATCAGGCACATGGAAGTAGATCCCCGGTCATGCCACAGCCGCCGCAGTGGCGGCCACAGGTTGTCCCAAATTGCGCAGCACGTCGCGCACCATTCTGGCCCGGTCGACGGCCTCGGGCAGGGCACGCTCGATGCGCAGCTTTTCGTTGCCCGCCAGGCGGATATGCCTGTTTTTCTGGATCAGCGCGATGATCTTCATGGCATCGATCGGCGGGTCCTTCTTGAACGTGATGGTGATCACACCCGGCGCCGCATCGACCTTGGTCACGCCGTAAGGCTGGCTCAGGACGCGCAGGCGGTGCACGTCGATCAGGGTTTGCGCCTGCAGGGGCAGCTTGCCGAAGCGGTCGATGATCTCTTCCATCAGGCTGTCGATCTGCTCACTGGTTTTGGCCGTGGCCAGCTTTTTGTAGAAGCTCAGGCGCAGCGCCACGTCGCCACAAAAGTCGTCGGGCAACAGGGCCGGGGCGTGCAGGTTGATGTCGGTGGCCACGTTCAGGGGATTGAGCAAGTCGGGTTCGATGCCGGCCTTGAGGCAACGCACCGCCTCGGTGAGCATTTCGTTGTAGAGCTGAAAACCCACTTCCATCATGTTGCCGCTCTGGTTTTCGCCCAGCACTTCACCGGCACCGCGAATCT
>JBBINL010000142.1:0-5596 GCA_037443905.1 Burkholderiales bacterium
ACACATGGCGGTCGTACTTGACGTGCTGACCAAGCTTCTTGTGGCTGCCATCTTCCAGCCAAGGCCTGAGCCTGGTCAGCACCTCATTCAATGGCAACTGCGACGGGGCACCGGGGTAGGCGTGCGCCAGCGGAATATAAGCCGCCTGCCCCGGCGTGACGCTGAAGCTGATGCCGACGATGCGCGCGCGCATTTCATCGAGCGAGGTGGTTTCGGTGTCGATCGCGACCAGTTCGGCGGCCTGCAGCCGGGCGAACCACGCGTCGAACGCGTCCCAGCTCAGGATCGTGTCGTAATGGACGGCGCTGACCTTGGGTTTGACGGGCGGGGCCGCAGCTTCAGGGTCGTCGAATAGGTCACGTTCTTGAGCGGAAGTGAGGGCATTGACCGTTGCACTGGCAGCGCAATTGGGGTCAGAGCCGTCGCCGCTGCGCGCCGCGGATCCGACCCCAATTGCTGTCGATGCGCCAGCAGTCAGCGCCCGTGCCAGTCCCTTGAAGCCGTATTTTTCATAAAAATCGGCCAGCGCCGCGGTGTCCATGCTGCCCACGGTGATGTCATCCATGGCAGGCAGATCGGGCAGCCATTCTTTCAGATCACAGTCGGTCTTGATGGTCAGCAGCTTGCGCCCGATGGGCAGCCAGTCCAGCGACTTTCTCAGGTTCTCACCTACCGCCCCCTTGATGGCGTCAGCCTGGGCCACGATGGCATCGAGCGAGCCGTATTCCTGCAACCACTTGGCGGCGGTCTTGGGCCCTACCTTGGGCACACCGGGCACATTGTCGATGGCATCGCCCACCAGCGTCTGATAGTCCACCATCAGGCTCGGCGGCACACCAAATTCGCTGGTCACGCCGGCCACGTCGCGGCGGCGGCCGTTCATGGTGTCGATGATGGTGATGCGGTCATTGACCAGTTGCGCCAGGTCCTTGTCGCCGCTGCTCACGATCACCTGCATGCCTTGCGCGGCCGCGTTGGCTGCCAGCGTGCCAATGACATCGTCGGCCTCGACACCGGGCACTGCCAGCACGCGCCAGCCCATCAGGCGCACCACCTCGTGAATCGGCTCGATCTGGGCGCGCAAGTCGTCAGGCATGGGCGAACGGTGGGCCTTGTACTGCGGGTACAAATCATCACGAAAGGTGGGGCCTTTGTCGTCGAAAACACAGGCGGCATACTGGGCAGGCACTTCCTTGCGCAGGCTTTGCAGCATGTTGATCATGCCGCGAATGGCCCCGGTGGGCGCGCTGGCAGGGTCGCCAGGCACGGCGCGCAGGTCGGGCATGGCGTGGAAGGCGCGGTACAGGTAGCTGGAACCGTCGACCAGCAGCAGGGTTTTGGCGGGGGCATTGTTCATGCCGGCATTTTGCCTGCAGCCGCGCGGGTGATGACTTTATCTACAATGCAAAGCATGCGTATCAGTCACTTTATTCCCCCTCTGCTGCTCGCTTGCAGCCCGGCCTGGAGCCAGACACCCGGCGCCACGGCGCCTGAAGCGCCTGCCAGCGCCATCGTGCAACCCGATGCGGCCAAGCCCATTGAAGCGCGCGTGGAACATATCCAGGTGGAAGGCGGCAAAGTTCGCATTGACGAAGTCCGCATCGGTGGCCAGACCAAAAGCATCACCGTGCAACCTACAGGCGAAGCCGGATTGCCACCCTATCAGGTTGAACCCAAAACCGGGGAAAGCTCCTGGAAGGTGCTGGACTTCTGACCCATGGCGGTATACACAGAAGTCTCATTCGACGAAGCCCGTGAACTGCTGCAACATCTTCAATTGGGCCAGCTGCTGCATCTCGAAGGATGCACAGGCGGCATAGAAAACACCAATTACTTTGTCACCACGCAAGCTCACGGCCAGCGCCATGATTACGTGCTGACGTTGTTTGAGCGCCTGACGCTTGCGCAATTGCCGTTCTACCTATGCTTGATGAAGCACCTGGCGCAACGCGGCGTTGCGGTGCCCGAACCCCAAGCCAATGCCCAAGGCGCGCTGGTGTTCGAAGTCAAGGGCAAACCGGCCGCCGTGGTTGGTAAATTGCGCGGTCAGAAAGTAGCTGACCCCGGACCGGTGCATTGCGCACTGGTGGGGGCCATGCTGGCGCGCATGCACCTGGCCGGGCGCGATTTTGCAATGAGCCAGCGCAACCTGCGCGGCCTGGGCTGGTGGAACGACACCACGCCTGTGGTATTGCCCTACCTGAACGCCGACCAGACCCATTTGCTCACCGAGGAGTTGGCCCTGCAGAACCGGATCGCCGCCACACCCGGCTACGCGGCCCTGCCCCGCGGCCCGATTCATGCCGACCTGTTTCGCGACAACGTGATGTTCGAGACCGTGGCGGGCCAGCCGGTGCTGCGCGGTTTTTTTGATTTTTATTTTGCCGGGGTCGACACATGGCTGTTCGACCTCGCGGTATGTCTCAACGACTGGTGCATCGACCAGGCCAGCGGCGCGCACCATGCGTCCAATGCCCATCATTTCCTGCGAGCCTACAACAGCGTGCGCCCCTTGCAGGCGCAAGAAAAAGAACTGTTGCCGGTATTGCTGCGCGCCGCCGCTCTGCGCTTCTGGCTGTCGCGCCTGTGGGACTATTATTTGCCGCGCCCGGCGCACCTGCTGCAAGCCCATGACCCCGGGCACTTCGAGCGCATCCTGCGGTACAGGGCCAGCCACAGGCACGACTACCCCGCACTGGAATCACCAACATGAAGCTCAAACTCGTTCCCGCCCGCACCGGTGCCACCTGGGTCAAGCTGGGCATGCAGACCTTCTTCAAGCAGCCGTTGGCGCTGGCCGGGCTTTTTTTCATCTTCATGGCGGTCTTGTCAGTGCTCACCATGCTGCCCATCCTGGGCCTGCCGCTGGCCATGACGCTGCTGCCAGCGATCACGCTGGGGCTGATGGCAGCCACCCGTGAAGCCATGCAAGGCAGGTTTCCCATGCCATTGATGCTGTTCACCGCCTTTCGCGCCGGACCGGTCAAGGCGCGCGCCATGCTGCTGCTGGGGGCGCTTTACGCGGCCGGCTTTCTGCTGGCCATGGGTGCCTCGTACCTGATGGATGGCGGCGGTTTTGCCCGGCTTTACCTGGGCAGCAGCACACCCACGGCAGAACTGCTGGAATCGCCCGGCTTTCAGGGCGCCATGTGGGTCTTCATTGGCCTGCACCTGCCCGTGTCGCTGATGTTCTGGCACGCCCCGGCACTGGTGTTCTGGCACGACCTGCCGCCGCTCAAAAGCATGTTTTTCAGCATCGTGGCGTGTTTCCGGAACTTCTGGGCTTTCACCTGGTTCGGCATCGCCTGGGTGGGCGCCATTGTGCTTGTCATTCTGTTCGTCAGCATCCTGGGCACCCTGCTGGACAACCCCGCCGTTTCCGGCATGCTGTTGTTTCCGGCGCTGATGTTGCTGGCGTCGATGTTTTTCACCTCGCTGTATTTCACCTACCGCGACTGTTTCGAGCTGGAAGTGCCCAGCCAGGCCTGATCCAGCAAGATCAGGGCAGCGGCGTGAGCTTGGCCACCGACAGCGCCAGCCATTTGACGCCGTGGCGCGGAAAGTTGATTTGCGCACGGGCATCAGCGCCATTGCCTTCCAGCGACAACACCGTGCCTTCACCAAACTTGTTGTGAAACACCTTTTGCCCACTGCGCAGGCTGCCCTGCGCCTCGGCCCTGGGTTGCGCCTCTGGCGCATGCGCCGACGCTGAAAAGCGCGCGACATCCGCACCGAATATCCCTGCAGGCCGGCTCCCATGGGGATTCGAATGGCCTGAATGCATGGCGCCGAAAAAGCGGTCCGGCTGGCCAAAGCCAGACTGTTTGGGCGTGATCCATTTGAGCGCCTCGTCGGGCAGTTCGTCAAAAAACCGGCTCGCCATGTTGTAGCGCGTCTGGCCGTGCAGCATGCGCGTTTGCGCGTGGCTGAGGTACAGGCGCTTGCGCGCGCGCGTGATGGCCACATACATCAGGCGGCGTTCTTCCTCCAGGCTTTCCTTGTCCGTCATCGAATTCTCGTGCGGGAACAAGCCCTCTTCCATGCCGGTGATGAACACGCAGTCAAACTCCAGCCCCTTGCTGGCATGCACCGTCATGAGCTGAATGGCGTCCTGCCCAGCCTGCGCCTGGTTGTCTCCAGCCTCGAGCGCGGCATGGGTCAAAAAGGCCGCCAGTGGCGACAGGGTTTCGCCAGTTTCAGCATCAGGCGTGGCGCTGTCGAGCAGCGGCTGGTTCGTGTCAACCCCCTGGGAAGCAGGCGACTGCGTCAAGGCTTGACCCAGTTCATCCACCGGCAGCGCGACCGCATCGCGGCCAAAGCCTTCGATCGAGACAAAACTCTCGGCCGCGTTGACCAGTTCCTCCAGATTCTCCACCCGGTCGGCGCCCTCGCGGTCGGCCCTGTAGTGTTCGATCAGGCCGCTGTGATCCAGGGTGAGTTCAATCGTTTCGCGCAGGCTCAAGCCCTGCGTCTGCTCACGCAGCACATCGATGCCCGCCAGAAAGGCGCCAATCTTGCTGCCCGCCTTGCCGCTCAGGCCGCTGACCGCATCGCTGAGCGAACAACCGCTGGCGCGCGCCTCATCCTGCAACAGCTCCAGGCTGCGCATGCCGATGCCGCGCGGCGGAAAGTTCACGGTGCGCAAAAAACTGGTGTCGTCGCGCGGATTCTCCAGCAGGCGCAGATAGGCCAGCGCGTTCTTGATTTCAGCGCGCTCGAAAAAGCGCAGGCCGCCATACACTTTGTATGGCATGCCGGCGTTGAACAGGGCTGTCTCGATCACCCGGCTTTGCGCATTGCTGCGGTACAGAACGGCGATTTCCTTGCGCTCGCAGCCCTCACGTACCAGTTGCTGCATCTCGTCGACCATCCACTTCGCCTCGGCAAAGTCGCTGGGGGCCTCGAACGCCCGCACCGGCTCGCCCGGGCCCTGGTTCGTGCGCAGGTTTTTGCCCAGACGTTTGGCGTTGTGGCTGATCAAGGCGTTGGCGCTGTCAAGGATGTTGCTGCCGCTGCGGTAGTTTTCTTCGAGCTTGATCTGGTGCCGGACGTGAAATTCGCGCACAAAGTCGGCCATATTGCCCACGCGCGCGCCACGAAAGGCGTAAATGCTCTGGTCATCGTCGCCTACCGCCAGCACGCAGCCGGTGGGCTGAAATGCACCGTCCACGCTGCTGTGGGCGCCCGTGCCGGCCAGCATCTTGATCCAGGCGTATTGCAGCTTGTTGGTATCCTGGAATTCGTCGATCAGGATGTGCCTGAAGCGACGCTGGTAGTGCTCCCGAACCGGATCGTTGTCGCGCAGCAGCTCATAGCTGCGCAGCATCAGCTCACCAAAATCGACCACGCCCTCGCGCTGGCATTGCTCCTCGTAGAGCTGGTAAATCTCGATCTTCTTGCGGGTTTCGTCGTCGCGCGCCTCGACCATGCTGGGGCGCAGGCCGTCTTCCTTGCAGCCGCCAATGAACCATTGCATTTGTTTGGGCGCAAAGCGCTGGTCGTCAATGCCAAACTGTTTGTACAGGCGCTTGATGCTGGAGAGCTGGTCTTGCGTGTCGAGAATCTGGAACGCCTGCGGCAGATTGGCCAGCTTGTA
>JBBINL010000143.1:0-5444 GCA_037443905.1 Burkholderiales bacterium
GCACCAGCATTGGGTTTCCACCCAATTTCAGTTTGACAACTGCCGGATTT
Organism: Burkholderiales bacterium; assembly: GCA_037443905.1. GTDB lineage: Bacteria > Pseudomonadota > Gammaproteobacteria > Burkholderiales > Burkholderiaceae_C > Rhodoferax. The sequence continues at coordinate 51 of JBBINL010000143.1, forward strand.
AGGTTGAATGGAGTTTGCTTTCAGTGACGCACCAATTCAGGGCCAAGCTTGAGATTGAAACTTTCCAGCCCCTTCAGCAGGGCAGCAAAGGCATCAGCCACGACGCGGGGCGACCCTTTGACGCCCAACTCGATATGGCGACCATATTCGGGGTGATCCACGCTGGGCAGGCTAAACACTTTGATCCCGGCATAATCCCGCTCGATGCGTTCCATGAGCGGTGTCAAGGTGGCTTCCATGGCACCAAAAACGATCACCGAGCGCTCGATCCAGCTGCCTGTTGAAAAATAGCCACGGTAATGGTTCTCAAGCACCCACTCGATCATGGGCCAGGCCATCACCGGAAAACCTGGAACGAAATACACGCCCGCACGCTTGTCCACTGCGTCTGGGTCGCTGATGCAGAAAAAACCTGGAATTTTGTTGTAAGGGTTGGGGATGATGTGTGCACCCATTGGAAACACGCCCATGTTGAGACGCTGCAGGTTGTCTGCCTGATCGGGCTCGAAGGGTTTGCCCTGCTGCTGCGCCATCTCTCGCATGCGCTGCTCAATCAATGCCCTGGCCTCGGGGTGCAGCGCCAGTTCAACACCAAGCGCCTGCGCGGCACACTGGCGCGTGTGGTCGTCAGGCGTGGCGCCAATGCCGCCGGTGGAAAACACCACGTCGCCAGAGGCAAAGGCACGCCGCAGGGCGAGCGTGATGCGTTCAGGGTCGTCGCCCACATACTCGGCCCAGGCCAATGACAGGCCGCGCGCCTTGAGCAGTTCGATCACCTTGGGCAAATGCTTGTCAGCGCGTTTGCCCGACAGGATTTCATCGCCGATGATGATCAGGCCAAATTTGGGCGGCATGCTAGTTGCAGGCTGAAGTGGGTGGTTCGCTTCGATCAGGTTCATGGCTGAGGAACTGGGGTAATGGTTCAATCTTCACGGCGTCGGGCGGTATGGGGGCCACAGCGGCGGCAGCGCGCTCGGCCCGCAGCGCTTGCAGGGCCGCCAGGCAAAAATGGGCAAACCACAACGAGGAAAAGGCGAACACCAATGTGTAAAGCCAGATGGCCACCGGCACCAGCACCACAAATGCCGCCACAAACAAGACCCCGGAGGCCCAGATCAGGCTTGGGGCCGCGCCCAGATAGCCGCAAAAAAGGCCGATGCCGAGCAAACTCAAGCGGTGACGTCGAAAAATTTCCTGGCGCTCCTCGGCACTGGCATGTTCGGCCAGCGCGTCGAATGCCATGACCCGGTAGGTGAGCCAGCCCCAGATGAGCGGCGGCAAAATCAGGATCAGCGGGGGAATGAGCCAGAGTGGCACCGACACGATCAACGCCACAAGTGCCAGCAGGGTGGACACCAGGGACCACCACATGCTGGCCAGCAAAGAGCCGCCGCGCTTGCGCTCCAGCGCCGGAAAACGCTTTGCAGCCACCAGCGAGGTCAGCGCCGGCGTCATCATGAGTGCCACCACGAGCATCGAGACAACCACAATCAGTGGCGTCACCGCAAAAATCACGATCAACGGTGCCAGCACCACCTTCAGGTTGCCCAGTCCCATGGTTTGCAACCAGCCGGCAATGCTGCCCACCAGCGTCGAGGATTCGAGCCACAAGCGCACGCTTGACAGCACGCCGTCCCAGTAAAGGTAGCCCAGTCCCAGGGCCAGGCCGGCCATCAGCAGCAGCGGCAATAACGACAACACGACAACCCGGGGCCGCAAGCCATAGACCACCGCACGCCAGAATGAATCAAACAGCAGGCTCATGTTGTTGAGCATACCGCAGCTCCGGAAATGCTGGCCAGCTCCGCCTCACCGAGCCAGCGCCATTGGCCGGGCGCCAGATCGTCGGGCAAACGCAGCCCGCCGATTTGTGAGCGGTGCAGGCCTTCAACCCGGTTGCTGACCGCCGCCACCATGCGTTTGACCTGGTGGTATTTGCCCTCGGTGAGGGTCAGTCGCAGGTGAAATTCACCCACCGCCTCGCAGGCTGCGGCGCGCACCGGCTTGGGGTCGTCGTCGAGCACCACACCGGCCAGCAACTGGCTGAGATGGCGCGCATCGAGCGGGTGCCTGACCGTGACCTCATAGACTTTGGGCACATGATGGCGCGGCGAACTCATGCGATGGATGAACTTGCCGTCGTCTGTCAGCAGCAGCAGGCCGGTGGTGTCCTGGTCAAGCCTGCCGATGGCCTGCACACCCTGCACTGCCCCTTTTTGCGGCCGCTGGCGCAGCGGGGAGGGCAGCAGGGTGTAGATGCTGGGGTAAGTGGACGGTTTTTGCGAGCACTCGGTGCCCGCTGGCTTGTGCAACATGAGAAAGGCTTTTTCAGCATAAGGCCAGTCCACACCCTGCACCCGAAACCACAGTCCTGCGGCATCGAATTCAGCCGCTGCCTGCATACAGGTGACTGCAGCGCGGACCGGGCCGGATGCATACACCTGAACCAGCCCCTGCTGAATCAAACCGGCACAAATGCGCCGGGTGCCAAAGCCTTGTGAATAAAGAATTTCCTGCAGTTGCATGGACCGAGTATCGCAAAGCTTGACACTCGGCCGGCCTCAAGCTGCACAGTGGCCAGCCGCCAAGGCTCTGCGCTCAGGCCGCAGGACAAATGCGCAGTGTGCGGTTCAGCCCGATCAATACAAGATTTACCAGACCGGGCGCGGCTGGTCGCGACGCGCGTTGTGCGCCACCAGCAAAGCCAGCAGAGCCGACGCCACCCGGTTCGACGGTCCATCAGCACGGCTGGTCAGGGCAATCGGCACCCTGGCCCCCAGCACGATGCCCGAGCCACTGGCGCCGGCCAGGTATTCGAGCTGCTTGGCAAGCATGTTGCCGCTCTCCAGATCAGGCACGGCCAGTATGTCGGCATGACCAGACACCGGGGATTCAATGTTCTTGATTTGTGCCGCTTGGAGCGACACCGCATTGTCAAAAGCCAGGGGGCCATCCAGCACGCCGCCGCTGATCTGGCCGCGCTCTGCCATTTTGCACAGGGCCGCCGCATCGAGCGTGGAGGGGATGTTGGGATTCACCGTTTCGACCGCCGACAAAATCGCCACCTTGGGCTCGGCGACGCCCATGACACGGGCAAAGTTGATGGCATTCTGGATGATGTCCACTTTCTCATTCAGCGTGGGACGGATGTTGAGCGCAGCATCGGTGATCAGCAGCGGTTTATGGTAGAGCGGCACATCGAAGCGAAACACATGCGACATGCGCCGACCCGTGCGCAACGCCGGCTTGGCCAGCACCGCGAGAATCAGCTCATCGGTGTGCAGGCTGCCCTTCATGAGCATCTCGACTTCCCAGGCTGCCGCCATTTCAGCGGCTTTTTCCGCTGCCGCGTGACTGTGCTGGACGGGCAGGATTTCAACGCCGGTCAAATCGATGCCAGCCTCGGTGGCGACATGGCGAATGCGCACTTCGGGGCCGATCAGCACCGGCACGATCAGTCCATGGCGGGCGGCATCCATTGCACCGCTGAGCGAACCCGCGTCACAGGGGTGGACCACGGCGCAGCGCACCGCTTCGAGCTTGTTGCCAAGTGCCAACAATTGATTGAAACGCGATTGAGGGTCAAACAACTGAATTTGCGGCACCACCACGCGCGGCAGGCGTACCTTGCGGGTGGGCGCCTGCACCTTGGCGACGCCGTTTAGAACAAGTTCGCCGCGTTGATTGACAACCTGACAATCAAGCTCCACGCTGTTGTTTTCTGGGTGCAATACCGTCACCGTCACGGACACGGTGAGGGTGTCACCGATACGGACCGGCTTGACAAAATGCAAGGCCTGATCCTGGTAAATGGTGCCAGGACCAGGAAACTGGGTGCCCAACAGCGCAGAAATCAAGGCGCCGCTCCACATGCCATGGGCAATCACGCCATGAAACAGGCTGTCATCAGCATAGACGGAATCGACATGCGCCGGATTGGTGTCGCCTGACACAGCGGCGAAAGCCTGGATGTCCTCGAGCGTCAAGGTGCGCAGCATGCGGGCACTTTGCCCCAGTTTGATCTCGGGAAAGGTGTAGTTCTCGATCAGTTCGTTATCCAGAGATAAATTCATATCCATCCAGGTTCAGCCAATGAGGGCCAGTTTAATTGTGAAGTGATTTAGGGTAAACCCTAGTTGACAGTGCAGCGATCTTCCAGGCAGACAACAAAAAACCCGCCGAAGCGGGTTTTTTGTTGCGCGTGAAACGCTAGCTCATGAACCAATTACTTGGCACGCGTTCCCACAACTTCAACTTCAACGCGGCGGTTCTTGGCGCGACCTTCACGGGTCTTGTTGTCAGCCACAGGTTGGGCTTCGCCCTTGCCTTCGGTGTAGATGCGGTTGCTCTCAATGCCCTTGGACACCAGATATGCCTTGACAGCTTCAGAACGACGCACGGACAGCTTCTGGTTGTAACCATCGGGGCCGGTGGCATCAGTGTGGCCGACGGCAATCACGACTTCAAGACTGATGTCTTTGACCTTGGCGACCAGATCATCGAGCTTGGCTTTGCCTTCCGGCTTGAGCACCGCCTTGTCAAAGTCGAAGAAGGCGTCAGCCGCGTAGGTCACCTTGGCAGCAGCCACGGGTGCTGGAGCGGGAGCCGGAGCCGGAGCCGGCGCTGGTTCGGCAATTGGCGCAGGGGCAGGAGCCGGGGCAACCACAGGCAGAGGTTTCAGGATGGAACCGTCACAACCAGGGTGAGCCGTGGCGGGTGTCCAGTAGTTATTGCGCCAGCAGAGCTCGTTGGAACCGTTCAGGACAGGGATGCCATAGTTGGAGTGCCACTGGTTTTCACCGTTGGCGTACTTCAAATCTTCAGCAGTGGGGTTGGCAATTGGCTTGGCTGGAAATGGCTGCACCAGATCTGCTGCGCTTGAAGCCATGGGTAAGGCGATAGCTGCTGCTGCAAACAGCACTGCCAGATTGTTGAATTTCATCATGGTTCTCCTTTGGATAAAACCGCAGCCACGCTGCGAAACTTGCTGACTTGAGTAAGACGCTCAAAATGCCCATCACTCCAAGCGTTGGAAAGATTGTGCCACAACAAACCCGGTCAACGGAGTGCCAGCACATACTGCGCAGGATAAAGATTGCCCACTTTGACAATTCACATGAATCGTTGTGCAGGAGCCACATTTTCACAGCTTAAAATGAACTGCCAACTCAGATATTGCTTGCATCAAGCCTTCCCCCATGACCCAATTCGCCAAAGAAACTCTGCCCACCAGCCTGGCAGAGGAAATGCGCCGCAGCTATTTGGATTACGCCATGAGCGTGATCGTCGGGCGCGCCTTGCCCGACGCCCGTGACGGGCTCAAGCCGGTGCATCGGCGCGTCTTGTTTGCCATGCACGAGCTGGGCAACGACTGGAACAAGGCGTACAAAAAGT
>JBBINL010000144.1:0-5380 GCA_037443905.1 Burkholderiales bacterium
GAAATCCTGCAGGAATCGAAAGACATCGAGGCGATCCGCGGCGGCTCGGTGAAGAAGGTGCTGGGCATGCTGGACGACCTGGCCGAGAACCACAAGGACAAGTTCGCGACCTTCTGGAAGGAATTCGGCGCGGTGTTCAAGGAAGGCACGGGCGAGGACCACGCCAACCTCGAGCGCATCGCGAAGCTGCTGCGCTTTGCCTCCACCAGCACCGACACGGTGAGCGTGAGCTTTGCCGACTACAAGGCGCGCATGAAAGAAGGCCAGGAGGCCATCTACTACATCACCGCCGACACACTGGCCGCCGCCAAGAACAGTCCGCAACTTGAAGTGTTCAAGAAAAAAGGCATCGAAGTGCTGTTGATGACCGACCGCGTCGACGAATGGGCGCTCAACTACATGCACGAATTTGACGGCACGCCTCTGCAAAGCGTGGCCAAGGGTGCGGTCGACCTCGGCAAGCTGCAGGACGAGGCCGAGAAAAAGGCCGCCGAGGAAGCAGCCGAAGCCTTCAAGCCGCTGCTGGCCAAGCTCAAAGAAGCGCTCAAGGACAAGGCTGAAGATGTGCGCGTGACGACCCGGCTGGTGGATTCACCGGCCTGCCTGGTAGTGCAGGACAACGGCATGAGCACACAACTGGCGCGCATGTTGAAACAAGCCGGCCAGGCGGCTCCGGATGTGAAGCCGGTGCTCGAAGTCAACGCCGAACACCCGCTGATGAAAAAGCTCGACGGCTCGGTGCACTTCAATGACATGGCGCACATCCTGTTCGACCAGGCCCTGCTGGCCGAAGGCGGTCTGCCAGCAGATCCTGCGGCTTATGTGAAACGGGTGAACGCGTTGCTGGCCTGAGCCGGGTCAGCGCTTATTTTCGGCCCCTTGCGCTGGCGCTCATTTGCCCGGGAAAAAATCATCGCGGCTGCGCTTGACCATGAAAAACAGTGCCAGGTAGAGCAGCGCCAGGGGACCGATCACGACTAACATCAGGTACCATTCGCGCCGGTCGATTTCGGCGAGCACTTCGGTCGCATCTCCATAGATTTCAAAGACTCCGGTGACCTTGCCGGTAGTTCTGGAAAAGTGTGGCACATATGTCTCGACCAAATCGCGCGTCAGTGCCTCGCATTCAAAATAACTGATCTGATCGCGATGCACCAGGCTGGCACTGCTGAACCCGAGCAAACCCGCCTTGACGCCAGGACTGCCTCGCTTGTCTTCGCCAATCTGCTTGAGGTCGGTGGAATAAATCGTCATTCCATTCAAGTCATAGGCCTTGATCTTGCAGATACGCGTGCCTTTGAGCATCAGCCTGATCTTGCGTTCGATGGCGGGCAGTTCCGGCGACGCCCTGAGTTCTTGCGCCGTCCTGCCCTGTGTCGCCAGAATCCAGGGGCCAAAAACATCATCCCAGGTCTCGTTGCCGATGAGTTGGGCCAGTTTGACGTGTTCAACCTCAGCCACCTTGATCAGACCGTCCACGGCCAGGGCGCGAAACAAATAGCCCATCAGAAGGGCGACCATCACAAATGCGACCAGGCTGACAATGGCAAAAAGATGCAGTGATCCAAAGCCCCTGCGGCTTTCGCCCGCCTTGCTGTCAATTCCCTGAGTCACCTGACTTGTCACGCCGAACAACCCCTTTCACTGCTACAAAATGTATAAATGCCATCTTAACAATACCATTTTGGCACCGGTATCCCTCGTTTTGGCTGACACGTCGAGCCCTTCTGACAAATTCTTTTGCCTCAATCATGCGAGGGTTTTGGCTTGTCGCCCGGGGCTGAGCGAGAATCGTGCTGTTCTTCATCCACCTTACTGATTCAAACCCGAAGCTATGAAATCCGTTTTTTCCAATGTCTTGCTGGGCTCTTTGATGTCGTTCGCAACGCTCACCCAGGCGGCCGATGCTGCCCTGGAAGCCTCAGCCAAAGAGCCCGGCGCCATCGTCACCGCCAGCGGCCTGGTTTACCGCTCACTCAAGGACGGCACGGGCGACAGCCCCAGGGCCAGCGACACCGTCAAGGTCAATTACCGTGGCATGTTCCCCGACGGACGCGAGTTCGACAGCTCCTACAAGCGCAACCAGGCGATTGAATTCCCGCTGCGCAACGTCATCCCATGCTGGACCGAAGGGGTGCAGCTGATGAAAGTCGGCGGCAAGGCCAAATTGACTTGCCCCTCATCCATTGCTTATGGCACGCGCGGCGCCGGCAATACCATTCCACCCAATGCCACGCTGCTTTTCGAGGTGGAATTGCTGGGGATCAACGGCAAGTAGACCTGCTTCGAAGCGCTGCAAAAGTGTGCTGGCAAGGCTTGAAAAAAGTGGCGCCAGCCCCATTTCGTACAGTGATGGTTCGCAGTCATGGGGATTGCGGGCCGCTCATCCGACTCACTGTTGAAATAGGAGAATCTCATGAATGCACTGATGACGCGCGGCGGTCTGTTTGACGAATTCTTCCGCGATATTGCCCCCGGCTTTTACATTAAACCCCTCCATGGCGATGGCTTGCCCAGCCCGTCACAAATCAAGGTCGACGTGAAGGAAAGCGGCGACTCCTACACGGTACAGGCCGAAATTCCCGGTGTGCCCAAAGAAGACATCCAGGTTGCGGTGGACGGCAATGTGGTGACCTTGCGCGCCGAGGTCAAGCAACAGGATAGCACCAACCAGGGCGAAAAGGTATTGCGTAGCGAGCGCTATTACGGTGCCGTCTCTCGCAGTTTCCAGTTGTCGTCCGAGATTGACCAGACCCAGGCCAAAGCCAAGTATGACAACGGCGTGCTGACGCTCACGCTGCCCAAGAAGCAGGCCATGAGTGGTGCGCAACGCCTGACCATCGAATAAGCGGCTAGCTGAAAATCTTGCCCGGGTTCATCAGGTTGTCGGGGTCAAGGGCCTGCTTGATGGCACGCATCATGGCAATGGCCCCGCTGCCTGCCTCCTGCACCAGAAAATCCATCTTGTGCAGGCCCACACCGTGCTCGCCGGTGCAGGTGCCGCCCAATGTGAGCGCGCGCTGCACCAGTTGGCTGTTGAGCTGCTCGGCAGTGGCACGCTCGGTGCCTGAATCCGGGTCGATCAGATAACCCATGTGGAAATTGCCGTCGCCCACGTGCCCCACCAGAAAGTAGGGAATGCCGCTGGCCTGAGCCTCGGTCACAGAGTCCAGCAGAGCATCGGCAAGTCTTGAAATGGGCACACAGGTGTCGGTGGTGATGGCCTTGCATCCCGGGCGCGACTGGATGCCGGCAAAGTAGGCATTGTGCCGCGCCGTCCACAGCCGGGTGCGCTCTTCGGGCGTGCTGGCCCACTCGAACGTCTGGCCGTGCTGGTCGGCAGCAATGTTTTGCACGATTTCGACTTGCTCTTTCACACTGGCGGGCGAGCCATGAAATTCCATCAGCAGCATCGCCCCCTCACGCAGCGACAGTTTGGAGTGCCTGTTCACCATGCGGATGGTGTTGGCGTCAAGCAGCTCGCAGCGCGCAATCGGAATGCCCAGCTGGATGATCTGGATCGTGGTGTTGACCGCGTCGGCCAGGCTGTCGAAGGAGCAGGTGGCGGCCATCACCGCCTCGGGCAGCGGGTAGAGCTTGACCGTGACTTCGGTGATCACGCCCAGCGTTCCCTCGCTGCCCACCATGAGCCGGGTCAGATCGTAGCCGGCGCTGGACTTTTTGGCCCGCGTGCCGGTGCGGATCACCTCGCCCCGCGCCGTGACCACTTCGAGCGCCAGCACGTTTTCGCGCATGGTGCCGTAGCGCACCGCATTGGTGCCGCTGGCGCGGGTGGCTGCCATGCCACCCAGCGTGGCATCGGCACCAGGATCAACCGGAAAAAACATCCCGGTGGATTTGACCGCCTCGTTGAGCTGTTTGCGCGTTACACCGGGCTGCACTGTCACCGTGAGGTCTTCGGCGTTGATGGCCAGCACCGCATTCATGCGGCTCACATCGATGCTGATGCCGCCCCGCACCGCCAGCAAATGGCCTTCCAGCGACGAGCCAACGCCAAACGGAATCACCGGCACCTTGTATTGCGCCGCCAACCTGACGGCGTCGACCACATCCTGCGTGCTTTCGGCAAAGACCACGGCAGCGGGCGGCGGCACGCTGAAGGCCGATTCATCTCGGCCATGCTGCTCGCGCACCACCTGCGCGGCAGAATAGCGGGCGCCAAAGCGCTCGGCCAGGGCTTGCAGCAATGCTGCTGGCGCGGGGTGATGCTCGACTTCGGGGTGCAATTGGGGGCTTGAGGCGTTCACGATGGGTCTCCGTCATAATCTCCGGCATTATCCTGATTTGAACATTCCATGGGCAACCGACTGACACAGATCGCCACCCGCACCGGTGACAACGGCACCACCGGCCTGGGTGACAACACCCGCGTTTCCAAAAACAGCTTGCGCATCCACGCCATGGGCGACGTCGATGAGCTCAATTCCAACATCGGTGTGCTGCTGTGCGAAGCCATGCCTGACGATGTGCGCGCCCTGCTGGTCGAGGTTCAGCACCAGTTGTTCAATCTGGGCGGCGAGCTGTCGATTCCTGGCTTTGAGCTGCTCAAGCCTGAAGCCGTGCTGAACCTGGACAACGCCCTTGCCCGGTACAACGAAGCGCTGCCGCGACTGCAGGAATTCATTCTGCCAGCCGGCACCCGCGCCGCGGCCCAGGCGCATGTGTGCCGCACCGTGGCGCGCCGGGCGGAGCGTGCGGTGGTGGCGCTGAACGATCAGGAAGACTTGAAAGCAACGCCAAGGCATTACCTCAACCGCCTGTCAGACCTGATGTTCGTGCTGGCGCGCGTGCTCAACCGCTACCGCACCGACGGCACCACAGGCGATGACGTGTACTGGAAGAGCGAGCGGATTTTGCAGGCCAAATAAGCCAGGCCATTACGGCGCGAGAGGCCGCGCGGCATGAGGCCGTGTCTTGAGCCAGACAATGGCTGCGCCCGTGAGCGCCACCGGAATCAATGAACCCGTATTGAGCAACTGCCAGCCCTGCGTGGTGACCAGCACGCCCGAGGCAAACGAGCTCGCCGCCGTGGTGGCAAAGACAAAGAAATTGAGCGCCCCCTGGGCGCGGTCTTTTTCCTCGGGCGTGTAGGTCTGCAGCGACAAGGTGGTGCTGCCGGTGAACAAGAAATTCCAGCCGACGCCGAGCAGAAACAAGGCCGCCAAGAACTGCTGCAAATCGACGCCCGAGAGCGCTATCGCAATGCACAGCGCGTTGAGCAGCACGCCCGAGCCCATGATCGGCAACACGCCAAAGCGTTTGATCAGGTGACCGGTGACAAAGCCGGGTGCGAACATGCCGATCACGTGCCACTCCAGCACCAGCGCCACTGCGCCAAACGGCAAGCTGCATTGCTGCA
>JBBINL010000145.1:0-5358 GCA_037443905.1 Burkholderiales bacterium
ACGCGTTCATGACGCGCTTTGACCTGTACATGCAGCGGGGTGGGGGCTAATGCTTGGGCGCCTTGGATGCTTGAATAAAATAAGGCTAAAGACCCTGTCAATCAAGCGCGAGCAGCTATAAAAAATGCTGCAGTCTTGATACCGGCCAGGGTCAGCAGCAAAGATCCGAACAGGTGCAAGGCGGCGGTGCCAAAGCCCAGCAGGTAGCGTTGCTGGCCGAGCATGCCGACCACCTCCGCAGAAAAACTTGAAAACGTCGTCAGTGCGCCCAAAAAACCGGTGATGATCGCCAGGCGCCACGCGGGGTCCATGTGCGGCAGGGCTTGAAAGACAGCCACTGCCACACCGACCAGATAGCCGCCAATCAGGTTGGCAGCCAATGTTCCCATTGGAATCAGTGCCCCCGGGTTCAGCCACATACCCAAACCCCAGCGCGCCAACGCGCCGCTACAGGCACCCAGACAAATGGCGAAGACAGACATCATCAGGTGCGCATCATACTGAGGAAGATGGTGTGATCAAAAAAGCCCGCTATAGCGGGCCTGTGAAAGATTCAAAAATAGGCCTTATTTCTTGGCACTGCTGGCAGCTGGTTTGGCTGCATCAGACTTGGTGCTCGTCTTGGCAGCCGGGGCGGCGGCCTTGTAGGCTTCACCGTTGACCGTCAGGCCTTCAGCAGAAAATTTGGCGGCATTGCTTTCGCCTACACCGCTGACACGAGAGATAAAGTCAGACCAGTTCTTGAAGTTGCCTTTTTTGCGTTCTTCAAGAATCTTGGTGGAGGTGCCCGGGCCAATGCCTTTGATGCTGTCGAGTTCTGCAGACGTGGCCTTGTTCACATCGACCGCGGCGAAACAAGCGGCGGACACCAGCATGGCCGTGATGGCCAAAATTTTCTTCAACATGAAATGACTCCCAAAAAAATAAAAAATGACAACGGTGCCAATGTCCGACGTGTTGATGGCCGATCATTGGTCCTGTCAGTGTAATCCTGCGCGACTTGTGATTGTGAAATCCTAGGTTCGAGTGTGAGAAAAATACGTCAGTCTCAGCCAGTCTGTGCCAATCTTGCCATGTAACTGGCCACACCGGTTTGCACGTCGGCAAACTGATGGTTGCAACCTGTCGCGCGCAAGGCGCTTAAATCGGCCTGGGTGAAGCACTGGTATTTGCCGCGCAGTGCATCGGGGAAGGGAACATATTCCAGCAGGCCTTGCTCCGTCAGATCGGCAAGTGACAGCACCGGCTGGCCGTTGATCTGGCGCATGGCATTGACGACCGAACTGGCCACATCATTGAAAGGTTGGGCACGGCCAGTACCCAGGTTGAAGATGCCCGAGATGCCCGGGTGGTCGAAGAACCACAGGTTGACGGCGACCACGTCGTCGATAAAGACAAAGTCGCGCATTTGCGCACCAGCTGCAAAGCCACCGTAGTCACCAAAGAGTTTCACCTTTCCCTCGGCCTTGAACTGGTTGAACTGGTGAAAGGCGACGCTGGCCATGCGCCCCTTGTGCTGTTCGCGTGGGCCATAGACATTGAAATAGCGAAATCCAACCACTTGTAGGGTAAGTCCGGCCAGGGCATGCTCAAACGCAGGACCACATTCGCGGCGCATGCGCTGGTCAAAGAGCAATTTGGAATAGCCATAGACATTCAGCGGCAGCTCGAAGGCGGGATCTTCCCGAAAAGTAGCCGAGCCGCCGTAGGTGGCCGCGCTGGAGGCGTAGAGCAGGCGGGCACTGCGCTTCTGGCAGGTCTGGTACAACCGCACCGAGGTGGCATAGTTGTTGTGCATCATGTACTTGCCGTTGCTTTCCATGGTGTCGCTACAGGCGCCTTCATGAAAAACTGCCTCGACTTTGCCATAGGCATCGGCGGCAAACGCGTCGTAAAAAATGTCGGCGTCCACATAGTCGGCAATCTTCAGGTCTGCCAAATTGCGGAACTTGTCGCCCTGGGTCAGGTCATCGACCGCAATGATGTCGGTGATGCCTCGTTCATTGAGGCCCAGGATGAGGTTGGAGCCGATAAAACCGGCGGCACCAGTCACAACGATTCGGGTCATGCAAACAACTCCTCGAAAGAAATGGTGGCCGTGCCAAATTTGCCCACCACCAGGCCTGCCGCCCGGTTGGCCAGTGGCAGGGCCTCGCGCAGGCTGAAACCGGCTGCCACCAACGTGGCCAGGGTGGCGATGACGGTGTCGCCAGCGCCAGTCACGTCAAACACCTCGCGCGCCTGGGCCTTGACGTCGAGCTGACCCTGCGCGTCAAACAGGGTCATGCCCTCTTCACTGCGGGTCAGCAGCACCGCCGCCAGCCCCAACTGCTGGCGCAGATTGTGCACCTTGGTCCGCAATTCCGACTCGCTCTGCCAGTGTCCGATGACTTGCTGCAACTCGACCCGGTTGGGTGTGATCACGCTGGCATGCTGGTAGCGAGAATAGTCCGAACCTTTGGGGTCGATCAGGATGGGCTTGCCGGCTTGCACGGCCCACGCGATCATGTCGCTCACATGCGCCAGGCCGCCCTTGCCGTAGTCTGAAAACAGCACCGCCTGATGGCTCGGCAGGAGTTCCAGAAAGGTGGCGGTTTGTGATGCCAGCACCTCGCTTTTTGGGGTGTTTTCAAAGTCCATGCGCAGCAATTGCTGCTGGCGGCCGATGACGCGCAGCTTGACGGTGGTTTTGAGCTGCGCATCGCGGCCAAAATAGGTCTGGATGCCGGTGTTGGCAACCAGCGACTCCAGCTTGTGGCTGGCTTCGTCTTCGCCAACCACCGTCAGCAGCGAGGCCTGGGCCCCCAGTGTGACCACGTTGAACGCCACATTGGCTGCGCCGCCGTTGCGTTCTTCCTCGCGCGTGACACGCACGACCGGCACCGGGGCTTCCGGGCTGATGCGGTCAACGGCACCGAACCAGTAGCGATCCAGCATCACGTCGCCCACCACCAGCACGCGGGCTTGCTGCAGTTGTTCTTTTGAAATGCTCATAATTCTTCGACCCGGCGTGCGGGGTAACTGTCCCAGGCCTGGCAACCCGGGCATTGCCAGAAATGTTTTGTGGCCTCAAAGCCGCAGGCCGCACAGCGGTAGCGCAGCAGCGGTTGAATGGCATGGTCCAGGGCGCGTTGCACCTGCGGATGAAATTGCTCGTGTTCCAGCTTTTCACCTGCAATCCATCGGGTGGCGGCCACCAGGGAAGGTTCCAGTTCTAGGTGTCGGGCGTACCAGTCGCGCGCGCTGGCGGGTGCTCCAGCGTTGGCGCTGGAGAGCTTGACGATGGCTTCCAGCACATCCAGCGAGGCCTGCACGGTATAGCATTGTTGCAAGCAAGCCAGGGTGGCTGCGCCATGACTGCTTCGCAGTGCCATGTCGGCCAGAGGCAGGGCGATCAGGGGTGCGGCTGCGGGGGCAGCGTCGAGCGCCTGCATCAAGGTGTCCCAGGCCTGGTCAGCTTGTCCCATGCTGGCCTGCAGTTGGGCCAGATCGAGGCGTGCCCGTGGTGCCTGCGGCGCTTTGGCGATGGCGCCATGCAGCAGTTGCTGGGCCGCTTCCAGCTGGCCCTGGGCCGCTTGGGTGGCAGCCTGCTCGCACAGGTAATGGGCCAGTCGCTGGGCGAAATTGCCCTGACCTGCATTCTCGAGCTTTTCTGCCATTTGGACGGCCTGCGCCCAGTCACGGCTGCGCTCGTAGTTGGCGAGCAGGGCCAGGTGGGCCTCGGCTTCAAAGGGCGTGCCCTCGAGTTTGAGCAGAGCAGTCTCGGCATGGTCCAGCAGCCCGGCCTTGAGGTAGTCCAGCGCAAGGGCGTGCTGGGCCCGGTTGCGGTCCGCCTGGCTGATGTCGGCGCGTGACAGCAGGTGTTGATGCACCCTCACCGCACGCTCGTACTCGCCGCGACGGCGAAACAGGTTGCCCAGCGTGAAATGCAACTCCGATGTGTCGGGGTCGTTTTGCACTGCTTCGATGAACGCGTCGATGGCCTGGTCCTGTTGCTCATTGAGCAAATAATGGAGGCCCTTGAAATAGGCTTTGGGCGCCTGGCGATTTTCCAGCCGGATCTGGCGCAGGTCCAGGCGCGACGCCATCCAACCCAGGCCAAAGGCCAGTGGCAGGCCCAGCAAGGCCCAGCTCAGGTCAAATTCCATCGACGTAGACAGGTGTGGCGGTTGGCGCCTGGCCTGGCGCGGCCGGCTCGGCGAGCGCAGTCTGGGGTTCCTTCGTGGCGTGACGATGTTTCCACCACCAGGGAGTCATGCCCAAAACGCCCACCACCACGCCGATGCTGAAGGCGCCGAGCACCACCAGCACCATCGGGGCGAGCCACTGGTTGCCAAAGAAAAAGTGCACAGTCGTGACTTGCTGATTGTTCAGCGCGAAGGCAAACAGGGTAAAAAAGATGGCTGCTTTGAGGATCCACCTGAGCAACCACAGGAGGTGTTTCATCGATTTATCCCGGTGTTGAAAATGATTCTACCGTTTGACGCAGTCGAAAACCGACAAGTCGAAAACCGGGCCATGAGTGCCGCTGTCAAGCTGAAGGCGGCAGCTCTTTCGTGCGTTGGTCAACCGCCTGGCGCAGTGCTTTGCCGGGTTTGAAATGGGGTACCTGCTTTTCAGGTATGGCCACGCTTTCACCGCTGCGCGGGTTGCGCCCCATGCGTGGTGGTCGATAGTTGACAGAGAAACTGCCAAAACCCCGGATTTCTATGCGATGACCACGAGCCAGTGCATCATTCATGGCCTCCAGGATTGCCTTGACCGCGAATTCGGCATCGCGCTGGGTAATTTGGCCAAATCTGGCGGCAAGTTCTTCAACGAGGTCGGAGCGGGTCATAAACCAATACCTTTGCGGGACAGACTATTTGCGCAATTTCCAAATAATGGGGAAGAAAAAAACGACCGGAGCACAAGGCATCCGGTCGTTCGTTCAGCCAGGCAATAACGTTTAGTTATTGTTGTCGAGCTTGGCGCGCAGCAGGGCGCCCAGGCTGGTAGTGCCGGCGTTTTCGCGCGCCGATTGCTGGCTCAAAGCAGCCATGGCTTCGCTCTGGTCAGCCGCGTCCTTGGCCTTGATCGACAGCTGGATGTTGCGTGACTTGCGATCCACGTTGACCACCACTGCAGTGACTTCGTCGCCGACTTTCAGCACGTTGCGCGCATCTTCAACGCGGTCACGGCTGATTTCAGAGGCGCGCAGATAGCCGATGATGTCGTCGCCGAGGTCGACTTCAGCGCCCCTGGCGTCCACGGTCTTGACCTTGCCGGTCACGACAGCGCCTTTGTCGTTGATCGAAGCAAAGGTGGTGAACGGGTCGGAGTCGAGTTGCTTGATGCCCAGGGAGATACGTTCACGAT
>JBBINL010000146.1:0-5204 GCA_037443905.1 Burkholderiales bacterium
CGTTGCCGCGAAAGCTGAACGACACGTTGCTCACGCCGCCGCTGACCTTGGCGCCCGGCAGATGCGCTTTGATCCAGCGCGTGGCTTCGATGAAATCGACCGCGTAGTTGTTGTGCTCTTCAATGCCGGTGGCAATGGCGAAGATGTTGGGGTCGAAGATGATGTCTTCCGGCGGGAAGCCGACTTCGTCGACCAGGATGCGGTAAGCGCGCGCACAGATGTCGATCTTGCGCTGGTAAGTGTCGGCCTGGCCCTGCTCGTCAAACGCCATCACCACGGCAGCGGCACCGTAGCGGCGCAGCAACTTGGCGTGGTGCTTGAAGACGTCAACGCCTTCTTTCATGCTGATCGAATTGACCACCGGCTTGCCCTGCACGCAGCGCAGGCCGGCTTCGATGACGCTCCATTTGCTGGAGTCAATCATCACCGGAACCCTTGATATATCTGGCTCCGACGCTATCAGGTTCAAGAACTTGACCATCGCCGCCTGGCTGTCGAGCATGGCCTCGTCCATGTTGATGTCGATGATTTGCGCGCCGTTTTCGACCTGCTGGCGCGCCACGGAGAGCGCCTGGTCAAACTGGCCGTTGAGGATCATGCGGGCAAAGGCCTTGGAGCCGGTGACGTTGGTGCGCTCACCCACGTTGACAAACCTGGCCTGCACCGGCGCGCCGTCGCTGCTGTCAGCAGGCGCAGCGCCGATGACCAGCGGCTCCAGGCCGGACAACTTCATGGGGGGGACGAGAACTTCAGACATACGACTCACCTGTGGATTTCAATCGTGATCAGGCAAGCGTCGTTAAGGGAGGATTTCCAAGCCTGACGGGCATCAAGCCCGCTGCAACGCTCCTTGGAGGCCATGATTTTAAGGGCTGTCTTTGCCCTTGGTATCGGGATGGCGCAAGCTCACAGCGATCAGCGTGATGACGGTCAACGGCAGCACGAAACTCAGCATGGCGCCGGAAAACGCCTGCAGCGCGGCGTGCTTTTGCGCCGCCAGCACCAGATACGTCACGTAAGCCAGGTAGTAGGCCAGAAACACCGCACCTTCCCAGCGCGCAATTTCACGGCCGGTCATGAACACCGGCACACACGCCAGTGCCACCGCGCTCATCACCCACAGGTCAAAATTCAGCGCCGACGGTGGCACCTCCAGCCCGGCACTGCCACTGGCTGCAGCCACCACGCTGGAGATGCCCAGACTGCCCAGAATGTTGAAGGTGTTGCTGCCCACCACGTTGCCCACGGCAATGTCGCGCTCACCCTTGATGGCTGCCATGACCGACGTGGCGACCTCGGGCATCGAGGTGCCCGCGGCCACAATGGTCAGGCCAATCACCAGGTCGCTCACCCCCAGCGCCTTGGCAAACACCACCGAGGCCTGCACCAGCCAGTCCGAGCCCAGCACCAGCAAGCCCAGGCCGACACCAATCAACAGCAATTGCGCGGGCACGCCGTCGCGCCAACCGCCTTGGGGCAGCGGCACAAATTCATCGGCGTATTCATCCTGCGCGGCCTGTCCCTGGCGGCGCGATTGCAACACCAAGAACACGGTGTAGCCCACCATCAGGCCCAGCAACAGGATGCCATCCAACCAACCCAGCTGCCCGTCCAGACAAAACAGCAACAGCAGCAAGCTGGCCCCCAGCATGATTGGCACCTCTTGCCGGATCAACTGAATGTTGACAATCAGCGGCGTGATCAGCGCCGACACGCCCAGAATGAACAGTACGTTGAAGATGTTGCTGCCGATGGCGTTACCCAGCGCCAGGTCGGTCTTGCCCTCCAGCACCGCGCCAATGCCCACCGCCACCTCGGGCGCGCTGGTGCCAAAGGACACTACGGTGAGCCCCACCACCAGCGGCGAAATGCCCAGGGTGAGCGCCAGCTTGGAGGCACCACGCACCAGCAGGTCGGCGCCCAGAATCAGGGCTATCAGGCCGCCGGCAAACATCAGAAGCGTCATGGCAATTCAGTCGGGGTTGCGGTAAGGCCTTGGCAACACGAGTCACGCGTCGGCCCTTTGAAGAAATTTGATTTTAGGGTCGGCCGTCCCATCAAAACTCCCAGTCGTACTCGATCGTGATGGGCGCGTGGTCGGAAAATTTTTCGGCCTTGTAAATGCTGGCGGCCCTGGCGCCAGCGGCCAGAGCCGGCGTGGCCAGATGGTAATCGAGCCGCCAGCCGACATTTTTGGCGTAAGCCTGGCCCCGGTTGCTCCACCAGGTGTAGGCCTCGTCAGTGGCGTCGGGGTGCAGGCGGCGGTACACATCCACCAGGCCTCCGTCGCTGAGCAATTTGCTCATCCAGGCGCGCTCCTCGGGCAGAAAACCCGAATTCTTCTGGTTGCCTTTCCAGTTCTTGAGGTCGATTTCCTGGTGCGCGATGTTGACATCGCCACACAGCACAAACTCGCGCTCGGCCTTCAATCGCTGCAAGTGCGGGTACACCGTCTCCAGAAATCTGAACTTGGCCTGTTGCCGCTCTTCACCTGACGAACCGCTTGGAAAATAGCAACTGATGATGGCGCGCTTTGCGGCAAATGAATCAAAACGCAACTCTACATAACGTCCTTCGGCGTCGAATTCCGGTTCGCCCAAGCCGGTGATGACGTCGCTGGGCTCCAGGCGACTGTATATGCCGACGCCTGAATAGCCCTTTTTGGCGGCAAAATGGAAATGGCCGCGCAGGTTGGCCAGCTGGTCAAACCGGCCCAGCACATCGTCCGCCTGGGCCTTGATTTCCTGCACACAAATACAATCGGGCGCTATCTGCCCGACCCATGCCTGCCAGCCTTTGCTGCTGGCAGAGCGGATACCATTGAGATTGAGGCTGGTTAATTTGAACAAGGACTTTTTCATGACAGAGCCATGTGAAATGCAAGCCGACCAAAATTCTGTCCGTGACGCTTTGGCCCAGGATTTCGTGCAGTTTGCGGTGGATTGCGGGGTGTTGCGCTTTGGTGAATTCAAAACCAAAGCGGGGCGCATGAGCCCTTATTTCTTCAACGCCGGCCTGTTTGACGATGGTGCCAAACTGGGTCGACTGGCGCAATTCTATGCGCAGCGCCTAATCGCCAGCGGGCTCCAATTCGACATGATTTTTGGCCCGGCCTACAAGGGAATTCCGCTCGGGGCGGCACTGGCGGTGGAACTGGCCCGGCTGGGCCGCAACGTGCCGTTTGCCTACAACCGCAAAGAGGCCAAGGACCACGGTGAGGGCGGCACGCTGGTCGGCGCGCCACTGCAGGGGCGCATTTTGATCGTCGACGATGTGATGTCTGCGGGCACGGCGGTGCGCGAGTCCATCGCCCTGATCCGGGCCGCCGGAGCTCGGGCGCATGCCGTGGTGATTGCCCTGGACCGGCAGGAAAAAGCCACCGAAAGCGGGCTCGATGTGAATCACAGCGCGGTGCAATATGTGCGCCAGCAATTGGGTTTGCAGGTGTGCGCCATTGCCCGGCTTGACGACCTGATGCATTACCTGGAACAACATCGTGTGCCCGGGCTGGCTGATGCCCATCAACGGGTGCAGGCTTACCGTGCGCGCTATGGCGTCAGCGAGGCGGCGGCATGATGACAAGCGCTATCGGCATGGGGCTGCGCCGGGCCTTCTTGGGGCTGGGCATGGCGATGTTCGCCTGCACACTGCTGGCGCAATCTGCCATTCCAGCCAGTGGCGCGCAGATTTACACCTGCATCGATGCCAAAGGGCGCAAGCTCAACTCTGATCGTCCCATCATGGAGTGCCTTGACCGCGAACAGACCATTCTCAATCCGAGCGGAACCGTCAAGGCCAGAATCGGGCCGGTCCTGACCGCTGCTGAACGCAGCCAGGTCGAGGCCAAGAGAATGGCTGAGCAGCAGGAGCGCGCCCGCAAGGAAGAAGAAAAAAGCCTGAACCGGTCGCTGTTGATTCGCTACCCCAACCAGGCCGCGCACCAGAAAGACCGCGAGGAGGCGGTAGCCCAGCTCTTGCTCGTCAAGCACGCGGCTGCAGCGCGGGTGGCTGAACTGAAGGCTCAAAGCGTCAAACTGGACGATGAAATGGCTTTTTATGCCAAGGACCCCAGCAAAGCGCCTGCCAAATTGCAGCAGCAGGTCAAGGATATGAAAGAAACCCTGGCAGCCCAGGAGCGTTTTTTAACCGAGCAGTACAGCGAGATCAACCGGGTCAATACGCGCTTTGATGAAGAGCTCAAGCGCCTGGAGCCCTTGTGGCAGGCCAACCAGACCGGCCCATCAGCCGCGAGCGCGCGCTAGTCTGCAACACCACACTAGCCATCGGCATGCTGCGCCACGTGCGGCGCCGCAACACCGACAGTCATGAAAGCTTCTGCAGCAGCAGGGCGTTGACCTGTTGCGGGTTGGCCTTGCCCTGGCTGCCCTTCATGATCTGACCCACCAGCGCATTGAGCGCCTTGGCATTGCCGGCGCGGTATTGCTCCACGTTTTTCGGGTTGGCGGCCAGCACGGCGTCGACAATTCTTTCCAGTGCGCCGGTGTCGTTCATTTGTTTGAGGCCTTTGGCATCGATGATGGCGTCGACCGTGCCGCGCGGGTCTGACCACAGCGCATCAAGCACCTGGCGCGCGGCATTGTTGGAAATGGTGCCGTCCTGGATGCGGCCCACCAGCTGCGCCAGTTGCGCTGGCGTGATCGGGCAGGCGCCGATGTCGGCCTCGGCCAGGTTCAGGCGCCGCGAAATTTCGCCCATGATCCAGTTGCCCACCAGTTTGGGCTGCCCGCTTGCTTGCGCAGCCGCTTCAAAATAGCTGGCTACTTCCCGGCTCTGGGTCAGCGCAGTGGCGTCATAGTCTGACAAACCGTAGTCCTTGGCAAAACGCCCGGCCATCACGCGCGGCAACTCGGTCATGGCCGCGCGCACCCGCTCCACCCACTCGGTCGCGATCACCAGCGGCGGCAGATCGGGGTCGGGGAAATAGCGGTAATCGGCAGCGTCTTCCTTGCTGCGCATGGCGCGCGTTTCACCGCTATCGGGGTTGAACAGTACCGTGGCCTGCTCGATGGCACGGCCGTCTTCAAGCTCTTCGATCTGCCAGCGAATTTCATAGTCGATCGCCTGCTGCATGAACTTGAAACTGTTGAGGTTCTTGATCTCGCGGCGCGTGCCCAGCGGCGCGCCGGGCTTGCGCACCGAAACGTTGGCGTCACAGCGGAAACTGCCCTCTTGCATGTTGCCGT
>JBBINL010000147.1:0-5175 GCA_037443905.1 Burkholderiales bacterium
AGGCGCTGGTGCGCCTGTACGACGTGCTCAACGCCAACCAGGACTGGCTGCCGCGCGACCTGGGCACTTTGCCGCCGATCGTCAAACCCAAGGGCATTGACGACGTGCCGGTGCTGGCGGTCACCTTGTGGAGCGAGGATGCTCTGCCGGCGGTGGAGCTGGAGCGCGTCGCGCACACGATCGAGGCTGAATTGAAACGTGTGCCTGGCACCCGAGAAGTGCAGACCATCGGCGGACCGCAACAGGCGGTGCAGGTATGGCTGGACCCTGTGCGCCTGCGAGAGCGCGGCGTTGATGTGCTGGCACTCAAAGCCACGCTGGCTGCTGCCAATGCCAGCATGCCTTCAGGTGCGGTGATCGACCCGCAAGTGCCAGGCGGCCAGATGTTGAGTGTCGAAACCGGTGAGTTTTTGCGTTCGGCACAGGATGTCGGCGATCTGGTGGTGGGTGTCAACCAGGGCTTGCCGGTTTACCTGCGCGAAGTGGCCCGAATCGAGCCCAGAGCACAACTGCCTCAGCGTTACGTCTGGTTCACGCCTGGGGCGGCCAGCGCTGATGCACCTGCTGGACAGAACCAGGCTGCTGGCGAAGTCTTTCCGGCCTTGACCCTGACGGTCACCAAAAAGCCCGGCACCAACGCGGTGGACGTGGCCAAAGCCGCGCGCGCCCGAGTTCAGGAACTGGGCAACACAGTGATCCCGACGAACATCCAGACCACCATCACCCGGGACTATGGTGAAACAGCGGCTGAAAAGGCCAACAAGCTGATCCAGAAACTGGCCTTTGCCACCGGCTCGGTGATTCTTCTGGTCGGCTTGGCATTGGGCCGACGCGAAGCGGTGATTGTGGGAACAGCCGTGATCCTGACACTGATGGCCACGCTGTTCGCATCATGGGCCTGGGGCTTTACCTTGAACCGGGTATCGCTGTTTGCGCTGATTTTTTCCATTGGCATTCTGGTCGACGACGCGATCGTGGTGGTGGAGAACATCCACCGGCACCAAAATCTGCACCCCGGGCGCAGCTTACGTGACATCATTCCAGCCGCGGTGGACGAGGTTGGCGGCCCCACCATTCTGGCCACTTTGACGGTGATTGCCGCGCTGTTGCCGATGGCGTTTGTGACTGGCCTGATGGGGCCCTACATGAGTCCGATCCCGATCAATGCCAGCTTGGGTATGGCGATTTCTTTGGCGATTGCCTTCACCGTGACGCCCTGGATGGCACTGAAGGTGATGCGTCAGCACCAGCATGCTGATGCCACGTCAGCGCAACCCAAGGGTCTGGGCCCCGCCTTGCAAAAGGTGTTTGCTTGGGCGCTGACTCCGTTTCTCAACAGCGCCAAAAAGCGCTGGTTGCTGCTGCTGGGCATTCTTGTGGCCTTGTTGATGTCGGTGGGTCTGACACTGGTGCAGTGGGTGGTGCTGAAAATGCTGCCCTTTGACAACAAGAGCGAATTCCAGGTGGTGGTCGAGATGCCCGCTGGTACGCCGCTGGAAAACACCGCCGCCACACTGCACGAACTAGGCGCTTATCTGGCGCAGCAGCCCGAAGTGCTGAACCTGCAGGCCTATGCCGGCACCGCGTCGCCGATCACCTTCAACGGCCTGGTGCGCCAGTACTACATGCGTGCCGATGCCGAGCAGGGCGACTTGCAGGTGAACCTGGTGGACAAGCATCAGCGCAGCGACAAAAGTCATGTCATTGCGCAACGCTTGCGCCCTGAACTCGAGCAGATTGGTGCTCGCCACCATGCGCTGATCAAGGTGGTGGAGGTGCCGCCCGGGCCGCCGGTGATGTCGCCCCTGGTGGCCGAGGTGTATGGCCCGGACGAGGCCGGACGACAGGCGCTGGCGATGCGGCTGGCGCTGGCCTTCAACGCCACACCAGACATTGTGGGAGTGGACACGTCGCTCAAGGCCGATGCCCCGAAAGCTTACTTGCGGGTGCGCCGTCAGCGGGCCGAGTCCCTTGGCATTCCGGTGGCGATGGTGGCCCAAACGGCCGCCATGGCGCTCAGCGGGGTCGATGCGGCTTATCTGCACGATGGCCATTCCAAGTACCCGGTGCCGGTGCGCCTGCAACTGCCGCTGGCGGATCAGGTCGGCCTGGATGCGGTGCTGGCAATGCCGCTGCGCGCCGCCAACGGCCAGATGGTGCCTTTGTCAGAGCTGGTGCAAGTGGAATCCGGCGTCATCGACAAACCCCTTTTTACCAAGGACATGCAGAGCGTCAGCTACGTCTTTGGCGATATGGCGGGCAAACTCGACTCACCGTTGTATGGTCTCTTTGCCATCCGCGACAAGCTGCAGACCGCAGCCCTGCCGGGAACAGGACAACTGGGCGAGTACTGGATCACCCAGCCCAGCGACCCTTATCGGCAATATTCGGTCAAGTGGGATGGGGAATGGCAAATCACCTATGACACCTTCCGCGACATGGGCGCTGCCTATGGTGTCGGCCTGATTCTGATTTACCTGCTGGTGGTGGCGCAGTTCAAGAGTTACCTGACGCCCCTGGTGATCATGGCGCCGATTCCGCTGACCATCATCGGCGTGATGCCGGGGCACGCCCTGCTGGGCGCCCAATTTACCGCCACCTCGATGATCGGCATGATCGCGCTGGCGGGCATTATCGTGCGCAACTCGATTTTGCTGGTCGACTTCATTGAGCTCCAGGTGTCGCAAGGTGTGGCGTTCAAGAAGGCGGTGATCCAGTCGGCGGCTGTGCGCGCGCAGCCCATTGCCCTCACCGGACTGGCGGCCATGATTGGCGCTTTCTTCATTCTGGACGACCCGATCTTCAACGGGCTCGCCATATCGCTGATTTTTGGCATTCTGGTGTCCACCATGCTCACGCTGGTGGTGATACCGGTGTTGTATTACGCGCTGTACTGGCGCCGTAACAAGGCGCTCGCAGAAGCGCCGATTTCCCTCGGCAAGACGCATTAACTTTTTTACTTTTCAGGAGACAAGACATGGCTCACATCGTCATCATGGGTGCAGGTATCGGCGGCATGCCCGCTGCGTATGAATTGCGCGAGATGCTCCCCCCCGAGCATCGCATCACGGTGGTCAACAAGACCGACTATTTCCAGTTTGTTCCGAGCAACCCCTGGCTGGCGGTGGGCTGGCGCGAGCGCGAGACGGTGACCCTGCCGATTGCGCCGTATCTGGAGCGCAAGAAGATCGGTTTCGTGGCCAAAGAGGTGACAAAGATTGACGCCGAGGCCAACAAGCTGATGCTGATCGACGGTGAAAATCTGAGCTATGACTACCTGATCATCGCCACCGGCCCACAACTGGCGTTTGATGAGGTTCCTGGCGCCGGTCCACTGAAATCTGGCGGTGGTGGCCATACCCACTCCATATGCCATGTGGATCACGCACAGGAATTTTTTTCCAACTACCAGGAATTCCTGAAAAACCCGGGCCCGATCGTGATCGGTGCCATGCCCGGTGCCAGCTGCTTTGGCCCGGCCTATGAATTCGCCATGATTGTCGACACCGACCTGCGCCGGCGCAAACTGCGCAGCAAAGTGCCGATGACTTTTGTCACCAGCGAGCCCTACATCGGCCACCTGGGCCTGGGCGGTGTCGGCGACAGTAAATCAATGCTCGAGTCCGAGTTCCGCAACCGCCACATCAAATGGATCACCAACGCCAAGACCACCAAAGTCGATGAGGGGAAGATGTTTGTCACCGAGCTCAATGATCAGGGGGCCGTTCTCAAAGACCACGAAGTCCACTTCAAGCTGTCGATGATGTTGCCTTCGTTCAAAGGCGTGCCCGCCGTGGCCGCAGTAACGAACCTGTGCAATCCGCGCGGCTTTGTGCTGATCGACGAATTCCAGCGCAGCAAGGCCTATAAAAACATTTTTTCAGCCGGTGTCTGCGTAATGATTCCGCCAGTGGAAGTGACCCCAGTGGCCACTGGCACGCCCAAGACCGGCTACATGATCGAGAGCATGATGAGCGCCATCTGTCACAACATCGTCGATGAGCTGGCGGGCAAGCCGGCGGTGGCCAAAGGCACCTGGAACGCCGTGTGCCTGGCCGACATGGGCGACACCGGCGCGGCGTTTGTGGCGCTGCCGCAGATTCCGCCGCGCAATGTGAACTGGTTCAAGAAAGGCAAATGGGTGCACCTGGCCAAAATCGCCTACGAAAAATACTTCATGCGCAAGCTTAAAAAAGGCACGTCCGAACCCATCTATGAAAAATACATCATGGGCCTGTTGGGCGTCAACCGCTTAAACAAGTAAGCTGAAAGGAACCATTGTCATGACCGTGCAACGTTACATCCTGGTATTCGCCGGCTTGTTCATCATGATTTCGCTGGCTCTGGGGGTTGAGGGCAGTCCGCTGTTCGTCAGCAAATGGGCGCTGGCCTTTACCGCGTTTGTCGGCGCCAACCTGTTTCAGTCTGGTTTTACCAATTTTTGTCCGCTCGGCACCATCCTTAAAAAGCTGGGTGTGCCGGAAACGAAAATTGGCTGTGCCAACTAAACTCTGAGCGCGGTATGACTGTTCTGACCGATAAAGCCGCTCGTACCGACGTACTCAATCGTCTGAAGCGTGCCGAGGGCCAAATCCGCGGCGTGCAGCGCATGATCGAAGAGGGCGAGTCTTGCCTCAAGATCAGTCAGCAGTTCTCTGCCGTGCGCAAGGCGCTTGACAGTACGTATCTGCGCATGACCATGTGCTTCATGTCTCAGGAACTGGCCACCTGTGTCGAGCCTGACGCAGCGCAAAAAGAAAATATGGATGCGATGCTCAAAGACATGGAAAGCCTGCTGTCGCGTATGGGCTAAGGGCACCCGGCATCACTCTGGCAAGTCCGAACTGCAACAGACTCGCCTCGGGCTGTGCCGAGTGTCACTACCCCGTGATGATGCCGCCACCCAGACAGATGTCGCCGTCGTACAGAACGGCCGATTGTCCGGGCGTGACGGCCCATTGCGGCTCGTTGAAGCTGAGCCGGAAGCTGTCAGCCAGAGTGGCCTGAAAGTGGCAGTGGGCATCATGCTGGCGGTAACGGGTTTTGGCGGCGAGTGCCGTGGAACTGGGCGCCTGGCCAGCAACCCAACTGGCTTCCTGCGCAGAGAGTTCTTTTGACAGCAGCCAGGGGTGGTCGTGCCCTTGCACCACCCAGAGCGTGTTGCTCGCCATGTCT
>JBBINL010000148.1:0-5157 GCA_037443905.1 Burkholderiales bacterium
CGAATTCATCGACCAGTCGCATCGCCAGGTAGTCCAGCGCCTGCGTCAGGCTGAAGCTGTCCACTTTGAGCCAGACACTGG
This sequence comes from Burkholderiales bacterium, assembly GCA_037443905.1. Classification (GTDB taxonomy): domain Bacteria; phylum Pseudomonadota; class Gammaproteobacteria; order Burkholderiales; family Burkholderiaceae_C; genus Rhodoferax. Next base: position 82 of record JBBINL010000148.1, read on the forward strand.
CGTCGAGGTTTTCCAATGTGACAGGGCGCTTGTGGCGCGCCTCGATGCGGCGCTGGCTGGCCAGCAGCACATCGGAGCCCAGCATTTCCTCGAGTGGCCAGCGTGCCTTCAGGCCCTGCGCGGCCTGTTGCGTCATGTCGTTGATGCGCGCGCTCATGCTGTGCACCTCTTCGCGCACCACGGTCAGAAAGCGCTCGCGCATGGGCGCTTCGAGATCCGGGAAAGCCAGCATCTCGACGGCGGCCTGCATGTTGGCCAGCGAGGAACGGCTGCCCTCGGTCAGGCCGTGCAGCAACTGGTCGCGCATATGCTCCTCCTCAAAGGCGCGCGTCACGTTGTCCAGCATCAGCACAAAGCCGCTGATCTCGGTGGCTGCGCCCGCGGCATCGACATTGCGCACCGGTGCCATCTGCACCTTGAGCAACTGCCCGGCCTGGGTGGTGGTGACGAACTGCGCCGACGGGCTGCCGGCACCGCGGCTGATGCGCTGCTGGATGCTCTCCAGCGCATGCGCCACCAATTGCCGCTCGAACACCGCGTAAATGGAGCGGCCGATGCCCACCAGCTCGGCGCCACCTGCCAGCGCGGGCGCCACCGACAGGGCCTTGAACTGCAGCCGGGCGCGGTTGTTGTACAGGATGATACGGCCGTCCAGATTGCACACCACCACGCTTTGCGTGAGTTCAGACATCAATGCGGCCAGGCGGTTTTTCTCCTGCTGCACGCTCTGGCTGGCCTGGGCGATCTGGGCGGCCACATCGGCACGCAGGGTATCGCGCTGGGCGGCAAGTTCAAAGATCACCTCGGCCAGCGCCTGCGTCTCGGCGGTGCCCTTGTGGTTCATCGGCGCGGCCTGCGGCGCCGCCAGCAAGACCTTGGTCTGCTCCAGCAGGCGCCCGGGCGCACTGGCGTAGCGCCGGAACAGCCAGCGCAGGGTGGAGGCAATCACCACCAGACCGAAGGCCCAGGTCAGGCCGATCAGCACCATGCGCGGCGCGAGCTGCTCGGCCAGCAGGGCGCGCTGCGCCGGCTCGAGCGTCGAGGCAATCAGGCCGATCGTCAGCAGCAGCCAGATGACAGTCGCCAGACCGATCACGGCAATCGCCAGGATCAGCCGCCTGTCCAGGCGCAACCGGTTCATGTCGCCTGGCCCAGCATGTCGGCCACCTTCTGCACCAGCTCACGGGTGGCAAACGGCTTGGTCATGTAAGCGTCGGCGCCCAGCGCCATACCCTTGGCAATATCGGTGTCGCGCCCCTTGGCGGTCAGCATCAGGATCCTGGTGGTCTGCAGCGCCTCCATGCCGCGCACTTCCTGGCACACTTCAAAACCCGTCTTCTTGGGCATCATCACGTCCAGCAGCACCAGATCGGGTTGCTCGCGCACAATGGCATCCACCGCCTCCTGGCCGTCGCGCGCAATCAGCACGGTGTAGCCTTCGCGCTTGAGCAGGTACTCCAGCGAAATCACGATGTTGGGCTCGTCGTCGGCCACCAGTATTTTTGGACTCATCTCGCTCTCCTCTTTATATTGTGAAGGGCAGGTAAAAACAGAACGCCGCCCCAAGCCCGGCTTGTGACTCCAGCCACAACCTGCCACCAAAGTGTTCCACAATCTGGCGGCTGATCGGCAAGCCCAGGCCAGTGCCCTGTGGCCGGTTGGCGGCGTCGCCACCCTGGCGGAACTTCTCGAAGATCAGCGCCTGCTGTTCTGCGCTCACGCCGGGGCCGTTGTCGCGCACCACCACGGTCACGCCGGTATCGTCGCTGCTCAGGCTTACATCAACCCGACCACCGGGCACCGGTACAAATTTGGCCGCGTTGGAGAGCAGATTCAGCAGCACCTGGGTCAGCCGGTCAGGGTCGGCCATCAGCATCAGCGCCGTCGCTGGCACGCTGACCGTCACCTGCGCCTGCCGTTCCCGGAACAGCTCCGAGGTGGTCACCACCGCTTGCTGCACCAGTGCGCACAGATCAACCTGCGCGTTGTGCCACTCGGCATGGCCCGACTCGATTTTGGCCATATCCAGCACCTGGTTCACCAGCCTGGACAGGCGCTCGGTCTCGCTGACGATGATGGCAATGAACTGGCAGCGCTGCGCCTCGGGCATGGCCGGGTCGTCGCGCATCAGCTCGGCCAGCGCGCGGATCGAGGTGAGCGGCGTGCGCAGTTCGTGGGTGACCGACGACATGAAGTCGTCTTTCAGCCGATCCAGGCTCTTGAGCTGCTCGTTGGCGGCACGCAGTTCGCGCGTGGCGCGCTCCAGCGAGGCCGACTTTTCTTCCAGTTCCAGCGAGTGCGCGCGCAACTGCGAAGTTTCGTCCAGAATGCGCATCACGTCGTCTGGCGTCAGGGTTTCTTCCTCGACGCTGCTGGCCACCAGCACCCGGGCCGAGGCGCTGCCGACCGCACCGGCCAGCTGGGTCTCGACAAACTGCACCAGGCGCGCATCAGGCGTGATGCCGTCCAGGCTGTTTGCCCCCACCTGGCGCGCATACGCCGCAAACAGGTCCTGCGCCCGTTCCATGCCCATGAAGCGCTCACACAGGCGCAACAAACCCGGCACCGTGGCGCGGCCACGCCAGAACACCGGGCGCGCGCTGGTGGTGCGCTTGAACACATCGACAAACAACAGCGCCTGGCTTGCTTCCTGGCCGCTGGGCGCGCGCCACAGCGACAGACCAACGTAAGCGCCGATGTTCGCCAACAGGCTCCAGAACAGCGAATGCGTCAGGTTGTCCAGGCCGTGCAGCCCCAGAAATTGCTCAGGCAGCAGCCAGTGCCAACCCCACAGGCCTTGCGTCAGAAAGGCATCGGGCAACCAGCCCGACTTGGCCAATGAGGGCAGCATCAGCGTGTAACCCCACATCACGAAACCGGCCAGCAAACCCACCAGCGCACCCAGGCGCGTGGCCCCTTTCCAGTACAGGCCGCCGAGCACGGCAGGGGCAAACTGCGCCACCGCGGCGAAACTGATCAGGCCAATGCTGACCAGCGCATAGGCTTCACCCGCCAGATGAAAATACACATAGCCCAGCACCAGCACCAGCAAAATCGCGGCGCGACGAATCAGCAGCAGCACTCTGGTCAGGTCGTGCCCCGCCTCCGATTTGAAATGGGCGGTGCGCAGCAGCAGTGGCATCACCAGTTCATTGCAGACCATGGTCGACACCGCAATGGTCTCCACAATCACCATGCCGGTGGCCGCCGACAGACCGCCAATAAAGGCAAACAGCGCCAGCGCCGGCTGCCCTGCCGACAGCGGCAGCGACAGCACGAAGTTGTCGGCATTCATCTGTCCGGGCCCGAAATACAGCAAGCCGCCCAGGGCGATCGGCAGCACAAACAGATTGATCGCCAGCAGGTACAGCGGGAACACCCAGACGGCACGGCGCAAATGACTTTCGCGCACGTTTTCCACCACCATCACCTGAAACTGGCGTGGCAAAAAAATCACCGACAGCATCGACAGCAGCGTCAGGGCAAACCACTGCGCCCAGGCAAAGGTGCCGCCCTGTTCCAGCCTGAGCAACCTCGCCAGGTCGGGCAGCGCATGGGCCCGCGCAAACAGGTCCTCCAGCCCGTTGAACAGACCGTAGACCACAAACAGGCCCACCGCCAGAAATGCAATCAGCTTGACCACCGACTCGAAGGCAATGGCTGCCACCAGCCCCTCGTGGCGCTCGGCTGAATCCAGGTGGCGCGCGCCGAACACCATGGTGAAACCCGCCAGCGCCAGCGCCATGTAAAAGGTGCTGTCCTGCGACCAATGCGCCTGCACCGGCAGCACGCCCGAAACTTTTGCCGTGAGCAAACCATAGCCGGCCGAGACCGCCTTGAGCTGCAGCGCGATATAGGGCACGATGCCCACCACGGCAATCAGCGTGACCAGACCGGCCAGCAACGGGCTTTTGCCGTAGCGGCTGCCAATGAAGTCGGCAATCGAGGTGATGCGGTAGGTTTTGGCAATGCGGATCATCTTGCGCAGCACCAGCCAGCCCAGCGTCATGGCCAGCGTCGGGCCGAGGTAAATCGGCAAGAACCAGATGCCGCCCGAGGCCGCGCGGCCCACGCTGCCAAAGTAGGTCCACGCAGTGCAGTAAACCGCCAGCGACAAGGCATAGGTCCAGGGGTTGGCAATGATCGAGCGGCCCTGGGCGGCGCGCCAATCACCAAACGTGGCCACCGCAAACAGCAGCAGCAGGTAGGCAAACGAAGCCCCTACGACCGATACCGGCGACAACATGGCTAGTCGTCCCCGTCAGCGGTGCTGTGCCGCTCCATCAACCACGCCAGCACCACAATCAACAGTGTCCAAAGGGTCATCAGGGCCGTAGGAAACAGGGGCAGGCCGAATACGCTGGCATCGACGTCCCACAAGCCCAGCAGAGGATAGTTCAACACCAGCCAGCCAACACAAAACAATGCCACCAGGCGCGGCGTTGTCAAACTGCTGGCCATGAATTCGCCTGCAAAAAAAGTGACCGCCTGCGTTCAGGCCTTGCCTTTGGACCAGCCCGCATGGGCATGGCGGCTGAGCGCAAAACTGGCAAAAAACTTGCACCAGATGGTGCTGCCGGCCACCGCGCTCCAGACGCTGTATTCCCAAAAACCGCCCAGCACGGCCAAAATCACAGCCACCACAATCACCCCGGCGATCAGATTGATCGCCATCTCATAAGGCGCAAATTTTTCCGGATCTGGCGGGGGCTCGCCACGCCTGATGGCCACTTCGGAAAAATCACGCTTGACAACGATCCACCAGGCCCGGCGCAGCCAGACAAAACTGATCGGAAACAGCGCCAGAAACAGAATCCACGTCATCGCGACGCTGATATCAAACTCCATGCCAAGCTCCAGTACAAATTAAGAAGCCCTGCCAGCACGTTGACCGACAGGGCTTTGATTGTCACCCCGGCCCATGGCGATGGGCAAGGGTTTCTCTCAGGTCCTTGGCTTGCGCTTAGTGGGCACCGTCAACCCGCTTGGAGCCGCGCGGGATACGCACCGCTTCAACCATATGCTGAATATGCTCCGGCGGTTCGCCAGTCAACTTGTCGACGATGAAAGCCGTCG
>JBBINL010000149.1:0-5005 GCA_037443905.1 Burkholderiales bacterium
CCCTGCCCTATTCATGGTCATAGTCCTGCAGCCGGGCTCCGCAATGGCGGCAAAAGTTGGCATCGGGCATGTGTCCTTCAGTCAGGCATTCCTGGCAGGTGCGCGTGGTGGTCGGCACATTGCGGGCATAAGTCATCTCGGCCGTGACAATGCCGGTGGGCACAGCCAGCGTGCCCCATCCCAGCAACATCATGGCCGAGGCGATGAATCGACCCAGATCGGTCTTGGCGGTGATGTCGCCAAAGCCCACCGTGGTCATGGTGGTGATGGCCCAGTAGACCGAGGTGGGAATATTGACAAAACCATTCTCCGGCCCTTCCACTACGTACATCAGCGTGCCCATCACCAGCACGATCATCAGCACGGCCGTCAAAAAAACCATGATCTTGCGCACACTGGCCCGCAACGCATGGCCCAAAGCCTGGTACTCCGACACATAGGCTGTGAGCTTGAAGACCCGAAACACGCGCAGCAGCCGCAAGATGCGCACGTCGATCAGCGCAGCCACTTCGGGCACCAGCAACGCCACATAGGTCGGCAGCACCGCCAGCAGATCGATGACGCCATAAAAGCTCAGAGCGTAACGCCACGGGTGGCGCACGCACACCAAACGCGCCAGATATTCGAGCGTGAAGACCGCAGTAAAAAACCATTCAAGCAGCACCAGCTCGAAGTGAAATCGCTGATTGATCCCCTGCACGCTGTCGGCCACCACCACGGCCACACTGGTCAGAATGACCGCGATCAGCGCCTGGTCAAACCAGCGCCCGGCGCGGGTGTCGGCCTCGAAAATGATGGTGTAAAACTGCAAGCGCCAGCCCGTCAGGGGCTTGCCGAGTAAATCGTTGGCATGGGGCATGGATCACCTAAAAGTCGATTCGTCAACATGGATTCTGACAGTGAATGCCAAGCTTGGCATGTTTACTGCTAGCATTTTGGCTGTGAGACGTTCATTGGACGAATTGAATCAACTTATGATTCTTTTGCATACATTCCAAGTGTAAACCCGAATGCCAATGAGATCGTTGCACTGTTACAGTGCAACGCTTGTTGTTTCGCACTTTCGTTGGTTCAGCATCACGCGATTTTTTATAACTGGAGTCTACTTATGCGCATTAGCAATCTCAAAAACATGGCAGTCATTGTCTCGGCCCTGGGCACCCTGGCTGCTGTTCCCGCCCACGCTGGCAAAACACTCGACGGCATCAAGACCCGCGGCCAGGTGGTTTGCGGTGTCAATACCGGTCTGGCCGGCTTCGGAGCGGCGGATTCAACGGGCAAATGGTCCGGGCTTGATGTGGACATTTGCCGCGCATTGGCCGCAGCCACATTGGGTGACGCTGAAAAAGTCAAGTATGTGCCACTGAACGCACAACAACGCTTCACTGCCTTGCAATCCGGTGAAGTGGATATTTTGTCGCGCAACACCACCTTTACCCTGACCCGTGATGCCTCCCTGGGCCTGAACCTCACCGCAGTGACCTACTACGACGGCCAGGGCTTCATGGTGCCTGTCAAGAGCAAAATCAAGAGTGCCAAGCAGCTCAAGGGTCAAACCGTTTGCGTGCAGTCCGGCACCACCACCGAAAAGAATCTCACCGATTACTCCAAGGCCAACGGCCTGAACATCAAGCCGGTAGTGTTCGAAAAACTCGAAGCCGCTGAAAACGCCTATTTCACTGGCCGTTGCATTGCCTACACCACCGATGCCTCCGGTCTGGCCTCCACCCGCAACAAGGTTGCCAAAGACCCCAAAGAACACGTCATCCTGCCCGAACTGATCTCCAAGGAGCCCCTGGGCCCGATGGTGCGCCGCGGTGACGACGAATGGTTCGCCCTTGTCAAATGGACCATCTATGGCTTGATCGAAGCCGAAGAATACGGTATCACCCAAGCTAATGTGGACAAACTCAAGACCGAGAGCAAGGACCCGGTGGTTCAACGCATTTTGGGCACCACTGAAGACACCGGCAAACTGCTGGGCCTGAACAAGGACTGGATGGCCAACGCCATCAAGGCCACGGGCAATTACGGTGAAATTTTCGAACGCAACGTCGGACCCAATTCACCGCTGGGCCTGCCCCGCGGTGTCAACAACCAGTGGAACAAGGGCGGCCTGATGTACGCTTACCCGGTTCGTTAATCCACGCTTTAGCGTCACAAGCGCCGCCTGATCGCGTCAAAAGCGATTCACGCGGCGCTTTCTTTCATGCATCCAACCGATGCGCACTGTGTGTTTATCAGCCACCATATGGCATCCAAGCACAATGAAGCCAAAAACACCTCCCAAAAAAAATAACTGGTCCTGGCGCAGCCAGGCCTTTAGGGGCCTGATCTACCAGGTGATCGCCATGGCGGCAATCGCGGGCGTAGTCTGGTTTCTGGCGCACAACACGCTCACCAACATGCGGGTGCGCGGCATCCAGAGCGGATATGACTTTTTGAGTCAGGCAGCCGGTTTTGACATTGGCGAAAGCCTTTACCCCTTCGACTCGGGCGAATCCTACTGGCGTGCCTTTCTGGTCGGTGTCACCAACACGCTGCGGGTGGCCGTACTGGGCATCATTCTGGCCACCGTGCTGGGCACACTGTTGGGCGTCGGACGTTTTTCACGCAACGCCCTGGTGCGCGGACTGTGCCTGAGTTACGTCGAATTCTTCCGCAACATCCCGGTGCTGTTGCAACTGCTGATGTGGTACGTGATCCTGACCGAGGTGTTGCCCACTTCAGCTGAGGCCTGGGCGCTGGGGCCTTTCTTTTTGAGCAAGGGCGGCTTGAACTTTCCGATTCCGGTCTGGAGCACCGGACAGCTCTGGGCCGCTTACGGCCTGCTGCCCGGCATGCTATTGGGCTGGTTGTACCGGCGCTGGGCGATCAAACAGTTCGAAGCCACCGGCCAACCGCGCAGCATGGTGATGCTGCCCCTGCTGATCGTGCTGCTGGCCAGCGTGGCAGGGTGGGCTTTGGGCGGTGCGCCAACCGAATTCAACCGACCCGTCCGAGGCGACTTTGCAATTGAAAATGGCGGCGCCTTGACGCCTGAGTTTCTGGCCGTCTTGATGGGCCTGACGCTCTATACCGCGTCGTTCATTGCCGAGGTGGTGCGCGGCGGCATTGCCTCGGTGGCACGCGGCCAGGGCGAGGCGGCTTCGGCGCTGGGATTGAACCGGAATCAGGAAATGCGCCTGGTGATGCTGCCACAGGCGCTGCGCGTGATCATCCCGCCACTGACCAACCAGTACCTGAACCTGACCAAGAACTCGTCACTGGCGGTGGCCATCGGCTACCCCGATGTGGTGTCGATCGCCAACACCGCGCTTAACCAGACAGGCCGCGCAGTGGAATGCATTTCATTGGTCATGCTGGTGTACCTGATCACGTCGCTGGGCACCTCGCTGCTGATGAACTGGTACAACAGCCGCGCCGCCATCAAGGAGCGTTGACATGAGCGACACCACCAACACCACCACGTTCCAACCGATCGCGCCACGGCCCGCGCCCGTCAACACCGAGGGCCCGGTGGCCTGGATCAGGGCCAATTTGCTTGCCGACTGGAAAACCTCACTGGCCACGCTCGTCATTGGCGGGGTGCTGCTGTGGCTGGTGCCACAGATACTGAACTGGGCCATCGTCAAAGCCGTCTGGGTGGCTGACTATGACGCCTGCCGCGTCGATGGCGTGGGCGCCTGCTGGGGTGTGATCACCGAGAAATACCGCATCATCATTTTTGGCCGCTACCCGTTCGAAGAACAATGGCGTCCGCTGGTGGCCACCACACTGCTGACCGGACTGCTGGTGCTCAGCTGCATGCGCATGGCCTGGAAAGCATGGCTGCCATTGCTCTGGATCGTGGTGTTTTCCATTTTCTTCACCCTGATGTACGGCAACACGCTGGGCCTGAGCCAGGTCGACACCGACCGCTGGGGCGGCCTGCCGCTGACGATTCTGCTGGCCTCGGTGTCGCTGGTGCTGTCATTCCCCATCGCGCTGCTGGTGGCGCTGGGGCGGCGCTCCAACCTGCCCGCCATCCGCAGCTTTTGCACGATTTATGTGGAGCTGATCCGAGGCGTGCCGCTGATCTCGGTGTTGTTCATGGCCTCGTTCATGTTCCCGCTGTTCATGCCGCCCGGCGTCAAGATCGATGTGCTGCTGCGCGTGCTGGTGGGTATCACGCTATTTGCCGCGGCTTATTCGGCCGAAGTGATCCGCGGTGGTTTGCAGGCGGTGCCCAAAGGTCAGATTGAAGCGGCGGCCACGCTGGGCCTGAGCTACTGGCAGACGCAGCGCAAGATCGTGTTGCCGCAAGCGCTGGCCATGGTGGTGCCGGGCATCATGAACAACTTCATCTCCACCTTCAAGGACACCTCGCTGGTGACGATCGTCAGCCTGTACGAGCTGACCGGCGCCATGAGCCTTGCGCTCAACTCGGACTCCAACTGGCGGCCCTTCACTATTGAAGGCTACATCTTCATCGCGTTGATCTATTTTGTCTTCTGCTTCTCCATGTCGCGCTACAGCCACTGGGTTGAAAAACAGGTCAACAAGAGCAAATTGCGATAAGGTCAATGTCACTTTCTTGCCTGTCGTCATTGCGAGGAGCTTCAGCGACGCGTTCATCCAGGCCGTCAAGGATTGCCGCATGCTCCACGCAATGACGCCATTTCTTTTGAACATTCAAAAACCTCACCGAACATCATCATGGCCGACACCAATACCCCCTCCCCCATCATCACTTTCGACAAGGTCAACAAGTGGTACGGCAACAATTTTCATGTGCTGCGTGACATCGACCTGAGCGTGGCCAAGGGCGAGCGTATCGTGATTTGCGGGCCGTCCGGCTCGGGCAAATCAACGCTGATCCGCTGCATCAACCGGCTCGAAGAGCACCAGCAGGGCCACCTGATCGTCGACGGCACCGAACTCACCGACGACGTCAAGGCCATCGACCGCGTGCGCAAGGAAGTCGGTATGGTGTTCCAGCAGTTCAACCTGTTTCCGCACCTGA
>JBBINL010000150.1:0-4966 GCA_037443905.1 Burkholderiales bacterium
GCATCTGTGTCTCGGAATGCCCTTGTGGTGCGATCAAGATGGTGCCCGAGGAGATTTGAGTCGTTTCATGCGTTTTGTCAGGCCTGGACACTGAATCTGATTCAAAATGAAGCTTTCAGCTTTCATTCAAGGAGTGAGTCATGTTCAGCCATATTCTGGTCCCCGTTGACGGTTCTGAAACTGCGCTGAAGGCCGTGGACAAGGCGACTTCGCTGGCCAAGGCCTTTGCCAGCAAGGTCACAGTGATTTATGTCATCGATCCTTACCCGTTCACCGGTGTCGGTACAGATTTTGCCTACGGGCAGGCTGAATATCTGAACGCGGCTACGGCCGAGGCCAATGAATCGGTCAAGGTGGCCAAGCAGGCGTTGACCGATGCCGGTGTCAACGTTGAAAGCTTGGTGGTGGAGGCGCACACCGCCTGGCGCGGCATTGTCGAGGCCGGTGAGTCGCTGCGTGCTGACTTGATCGTGATGGGCTCGCACGGCCGCAATGCGCTCGAAAAACTGGTACTCGGCAGCGTGGCGCAGGCCGTGCTGTCGCACACCAAACTGCCGGTGCTGGTGGTGCGCGACAACAAATAAGCACGCTGAATCAGCCGCACTGCCCCACATAGCCACAAGCGGTACAGAAATCGCAGCCGTCCTTATGGATCACGGTCGGGTTGCCGCACTCGGGGCAGTTCTTGCCGGCCATGGTCTTGCCGGCCTCGCGCGCCTCGGGCGTGTCGAGCACACCCATGTCGCGCAGCGGGTAGCCCTCTTCATTCAGGATGCCGAGCATGGCGTAGCGGTGAATGATCAGCCGAGCGATGTAAGCCACCGTGGACGGCCAGGTCTGCTGGCGCTTTTCACCATTGGGCAAGCCCGGCACAAAGGCCATGAAGTGGCCCAGCGGCTCGGCATAGTTGAGCAGTTTGCGCAGTTTCATGCCGATCCAGGCCGGGTCGATCACGCGCATGTCCAGACTCAAGAGTCGTGCCAGGCCGTCCATCGCCTTGGGGTAGTTGCCGCTGAAGCCCACCGCGCAGGGACGCGTCACCATGTTGCCGTCCGGGCCGGGCAGGTTGACTTCCTTGAGCGTGACGGTAAAGGTTTCGCTGGTGGCGGGGTTGTCCACATCGACCGCCCAGGCCAGCGTGCCTGACGGGCCGGTGACGGGCTCGTTACGGCTGAACATGGCATCGATCACCGGTGTGGCAACAGCTGTTTGATGGCTTGATTTTTGCGCTGAGCGGGCGGCGATCTGCTCGCAACGCCAGCGGATCACGGCCGCCGTGGCGGCCACTACGCCCGGGAACAGGCGTTTTTCGCCATGCGGCGGGAACGGCATCTCGAATGCATGCTCTTCGCTGACCGTGGCCAGCGCATCGAGCTTGAGCTGCAACCAGGCGGGGTCGTTGGCGCGCAGGTCCATCGACAGGGTCTTGGCCATGGCGCCCAGGCCACGCGGCTGCTCGGCGCCGTTGACCCAGACTTCAAACGGCTGCGGCGCGCCGCCGTCTTCGGGCGAGAGTTCGCCAATGAACAGGGCGAAGTCGCCAAACGGGTGGTGCACCATGAAGGTCCAGGCCGGGTTGCCGCCCGGCAGGTCGGGGCGGCCGGGCCAACGCAGCGAAGACAACACCGGAGCGGGCAGGCGTTCCAGCAACAGGCGGTGGTTGGTGGCGTCGATTTGCAGAGGTTTGGCGCTGGCGGGTGGTGGTGCCGCAGTCACGCTCAGCACCGAGCCCAGCACCGAGTTGGGCCGGTAAGTGGCCAGGCCTTTGAGGCCCGACTGCCAGGCCTGGGTGTAAAGGCCCTGGAAGTCTTCGTAGGGGTAGTCTGCGGGCACGTTGACGGTCTTGGAAATGGCCGTATCAATGTAGGGCGCCACGGCGGCCACCATCTCCGCATGCGCTTGGGCGCTCATTTCCAGCGCGGTGACAAAGGCGTCGGTCAGGGGCGCATCAGCGCCGAACAGGTGTCGGTACAAGCGCCAGGCGTGGTCCTCGACCGCATATTCCTTGAAGCTGCCGTCAGGCATGCGCTTTTTGCGGGTGTAGGTCCAGCTGAACGCGGGCTCGATGCCGTTGCTGGCGTTGTCGGCAAAAGCCAGGCTGATGGTGCCGGTGGGCGCGATCGACAGCAGGTGCGAGTTGCGCAGGCCATGCTGGTGAATGCGTTTTTTCAGGGGGGCTGGCAGGCGCGAGGCAAAGTTCTGGCCGCTCAGATACAGGTCGGCGTTGAACAGAGGGAAGGCGCCGCGCTCGATGGCCAGATCACAGGAGGCCTGGTAGGCGGTGTCACGCAGCAGTTCGGTAATGCTGCGCGCCATGTCGCGCGCGGCTTGCGTGTCGTAGCGCAGATTGAGCATCACCAGCGTGTCACCGAGACCGGTGTAGCCCAGGCCGACGCGGCGCTTGGAGGCGGCTTCCTGTTGCTGCTGCGGCAGCGGCCAAACGGTGGCATCGAGCACGTTGTCGAGCATGCGCACTGCCACCCCGGTGATTTTGGCAAAGGCTTCACGATCAAAACTGGCGTTGTCGGAAAACGGTTCCCTGACAAAGCGTGTCAGGTCGATCGAGCCCAGGCAGCAGCATCCGTAAGGGGGCAGCGGTTGCTCGGCGCAGGGGTTGGTGCTGGCGATGGTTTCGCAATAGGACAGGTTGTTATCGCGGTTCATCTGGTCCAGAAACAGCACGCCAGGCTCGGCATGGTCGTAAGTGGAGCGCATGATCTGGTCCCACAGGGTGCGGGCCTTGAGTTTGCGGTAGATCCAGACGCCTTTGTCATCGTCGTGATAGGCACCGGCTTCTTTTTGAGCCATGCCGGGCTCGGCCTTGTGCACCAGGGAAAAGTCGCCATCGGCCTGAACCGCGTTCATGAATTCGTCGGTCACGCCCACCGAGATGTTGAAGTTCCTCAGATCACCTTTGTCCTTGGCATGAATGAATTCCTCGATGTCCGGGTGGTCGCAGCGCAGCACGCCCATCTGGGCGCCGCGCCGGGCACCAGCCGATTCGACCGTTTCGCACGAGCGGTCAAAAACCCGCATGTAGCTCACCGGGCCGGAGGCGCTGCTTTGCGTGCTGCCCACCCAGGCGCCACGCGGGCGGATGCGGGAAAAGTCATAACCCACGCCGCCACCGCGGCGCATGGTTTCAGCGGCTTCGGTGAGTGCGGTGTAAATGCCGGGATGGACGTCTTCGATGTGGGCTATGGAGTCGCCAACAGGCTGCACAAAACAATTGATGAGGGTGGCGGCCAGGTCAGTGCCGGCGGCGGACTGGATGCGTCCGGCGGGTAAAAAACCGGCTTCGAGTGCGGCCAGAAATTTGGCTTCCCACGCCATTTGCTGCTCTGGCGCTTCAACTTTTGCCAGTGCGCTCGCCACGCGCTGGTTGACATCGGTGATGCTTTTTTCGGTACCTTTGCTGTATTTTTCAATCAGAACTTCGATGCTGATGGGTTGGGTTTCCAGCGCGGTCAAAATGGGGGTGGAGGTGAGTTGTGACATGAATTCCTTCCAAAAAAACGAGTCGCAATATTAGTTCCTGAAGTTTCACGGTTCAATGCTTTTGCTCAAATACGACACAAAAAAATGAAAATAAAAACGCTATAGCTAGTATAAATACCTATTAACAAAGCTAGATATAGTGTATCGGGATTTTGCAATGAAATGGCCGGGATGGCTGCCGAAATGCCAGAAACAGCGATCACAATCTGTCGGGTATCAAGGACACGTCAAACCCTGCCCGCCCTTATCCACGGACGAACCTTGCCATGCTGAAGCTGGCAGATTTTTCTAATGCGAGCCGTAATTTACCAATCCGGACACATCAAGAATGCGGATGTCGCGGCGCTCAATGGTGATGAGTTTTTGTGCTTCAAGCTCATGCAGTACCCGTGAAAAATATTCGGGCGTGAGCGACAGGCGCGAGGCGATGGTGGCCTTGCTGGCGGGCAATGTCACTGTCACCGTGTTGCCGGTGACCACGCTGTCGATGGCGACATCGCGCAACAAGTAGCCGATCAGGCGCTGCATGCCATTGCGCAGCGCATAGGCTTCGACGTCCTGTATCAGGCCATGCAGCCGGCGCGAGATGCCGGCCAGCATGTGCAGCGCGAGGTGGGGATCCTGCTCGATTTCACTGACCACGCCGGTCTTGCTGACATTGACCAGCACCGTGTCGGTGAGTGCCTGGGCGTTCAGGATGTAGGGTTTGTTCAGGAATACCAGCGCCTCGGCAAAACTTTGCCCGGGGCTGATGATTTCGATCACTTTTTCCTGGCCTGCAGACGACGTCACGAACAGCTTGACCTGGCCGCTGATCACGATATGAAATGCATTGCAGGCTTCGCCGATGCTGAAGATCATCTCACCCTTGGCGTAATTCACGAGCTTGCAGCTTGTCGAGATGCGCAACAATTCGTCGGGCGACAAGCCACTGAACAGGGGTGAACCTGCAAGGAAGCGCTGCAAGTCAAAAGGATGGAATTCCATGACCTGAACTATGCCAGGCTGATGGCGCTGCCTGAAGTGTCGAAGGCGATCATGTTGGCGAACTTGCCCAGCTTGATGGCTTCGATCATGCCTTGCAGCGCGGGCTCTGCGGTGGCACTGTCAGGCGGCGTATCGCCCCGGCCCGAAAGGCTGCTGGCAAACAGGACGCGCCAGGGTGCATCAAACTGGCCAGCTTCCAGTTTCAAGCGCTCAAAATTTCCGATTTCGTCGGGTGTTTTGTCGACGCACATGGTCGGCACCAGGGCGCCACCTGAGCCTTGTGCAAATCCGGCGCGTTGCTCGGGACTGGCGTCATCGGGCAGTTCTGCGGCGGCAAAGACCAGCAGCAGGCGCTGGCCCTGGGCTTGCTGGCAGGCCGCTAGCAACAGGTCGTCAAAACTTGAAATCGTCATGGTTTCTCATTCAGTCACTGCACCAGCGGCGTGTCGGCACCTTCCAGGTCGACACCGACCACCTCGGC
>JBBINL010000151.1:0-4905 GCA_037443905.1 Burkholderiales bacterium
GCGTCGCCAATGGCGCTGAAGTTGAGCCGCCAGTCGGCGCCGATGGCGTGGCGCAACAGCGCGGCGATGTTCACCGGCGACGTGGTGGTGGCGATGGCCAGTTGCAAACCGGCTTTGAGCGCCTCGTCCATCAACTTGAGCACGCCCGGGCGCAGGCTCACCTCACCGTGGTTGACCGCGTTCTCATAGGCCGCGGTCTTGAGTTCATGGATGCGGCCAATGCGGTCGTTCAAAGCCTGGGCATCGAGCGCCTTGATGTCAGGATTGACGCGCTTCCAGTAATGCAGGAGGCGCTCCTTGCCGCCCGAAATCTCGAGCAGTTCGGTGTACAGCGCCTCGTCCCAGACCCAGTCCATGCCCAATTCCCTGAAGGCATGGTTGAAGGCCGCCAGGTGCGCGCGCTCGGTATCGGCCAGCGTGCCGTCCACATCGAAAATGAGCGCTTGCAGCGGGGTGGCAATCTGGGACAGGGACATGGGCGACTTTCGTAGGATGGACTTGCATTGGCCACTTGTGTGGCATGGATTTACTTTAATCGCCCAAACCCATAAACTCTAATCACGTTTTATCAAAAAATCATCAGATTTAACTTATTCATGCGGCCCTATACCTTCAAGCAGATTCAAACCTTTCTGGAAGTGGCGCGCCAGCGCTCGGTCTCTAAAGCGGCCGAGCGGCTATTTGTGACCCAGCCGGCGGTGTCGATGCAGATCCGCCAGCTTGAAGAAGCCTTTGGCCTGGCGCTGATCGAACCCATGGGGCGAAACATCAAACTCACGCAGGCAGGCGAAATTTTTTTGACACACGCCAGCGCAGCCATGGCCCAGTTCAAGGACCTGGAAGCGCAGATGGCCGAGCATGTGGGCCTGAAACAGGGACGCATCGAACTGGCCGTGGTCAGCACCGCCAAGTATTTCGTTCCCATGCTGCTGGTGCGCTTTGGCAAGCTCAACCCCGGCATCCATGTGCAGCTCAGCATCGACAACCGTGAAAACGTGCTCGGCCTGCTGGCGCGCAGTGAAGCCGACCTGGTCATCATGGGCCGGGCGCCCAGCCACCTCAATTGCCAGGCCACGGCGTTCGCCACCAACCCGCTGGCCATGGTGGCCCCGCCAGACCATCCGCTGGCACGGCGCAAAAACCTGCCGTTCAGCGCCCTGGTCGATTACGAATTTGTGGTGCGCGAAGAAGGCTCAGGCACCCGCGCCGCCATGCAACGGCTGTTCGAGGCAAACAGGACAGCGCTCAAGGTGGTGATGACCATGCCCAGCAACGAGACCATCAAGCAAGCCGTGATGGCCGGCATGGGCCTGAGCTTTCTGTCAATACGCACGGTACGCCACGAACTCTCCAGTGGTCACCTGGCGCTGCTGGACGTGCAGGGTCTGCCACAGACCAATCACTGGTTTGTCACCCACCTGAGAGAAAAGAAACTCTCCCCCGCCGCGCTGGCGTTCAAAAGCTTTCTGATCGAACAAGGCGAGGCGCTGATGGATGCATGGAGTTGATGATGACGTCATTGCAAATGGAAACGTCGAAAAAGAATGAAGAAAGTCACCTATGAGCCGAGCTTATTATTCAGATTTGATAGAAGACTTTCTCGACCGAAGTCCTGACGAAATTCTGGGTACTCTGAGTCGCCATAGTCCGTACGCGGTTGAAACCACCCAGCGCAATGCCTGGATGGAACAGGTTGTTGTCCTCAAGAACACGCTCGAGCATGACCATTGCAGGGGCAAGGTGTATTTTGAATATGCCGTGCCGCGGCTGGGCAAACGCATTGACGTTCTGGTCTTGCTTGATCACGTTGTTTTTGTTCTGGAATTCAAGGTTGGCGAGGCCCAATTCTTATCCGGCGCCAAGGATCAGGTTTGGGATTACGCAGTTGATTTAAAAAACTTTCACGAAACAAGCCATGACAAGGCGATCGCACCCGTGCTGATTGCCACCGAATCAAAAGAAAGTATTTCCCTGATTGCGACCAGCGCCAGAAATGATGGAGTTCTTCAACCCATACAAACCTCATCACATCAGCTTCGTACTGCGATGGATCGGGTCCTGCAGTTTTGCGAAGGGACTTCAATCAACCCAACGTTATGGGACGCCGGTGGGTATCACCCCACGCCAACCATTGTGGAAGCTGCCATGGCGCTTTATGGTGGCCATGCCGTCGCCGACATCTCCCGTAACGACGCCAGTGCATTCAATCTGGGACGAACGACGGATGCCATTTCAGAGATCATTCGCGCTTCGCAAGCCGAGTCGAAAAAATCCATTTGTCTGGTGACGGGCGTGCCAGGCGCAGGCAAAACACTCGTGGGTTTGAACGTTGCGACGCAACACATCAACAAGGAGACCGTCGATCACGCCGTTTTTCTCTCAGGCAACGGTCCCCTTGTGGCCATCTTGCGAGAGGCACTTGCCAGAGACAAAGTGGCACGAGAGGCCGAGGCCGGCAGGCGTGTGAAAAAAGGCGAGGCCATGAGTGAGGTCAAGTTGTTCATCCAGAATGTCCATCATTATCGTGACGAGTGCCTGATTGACACCGAGCGACCACCTATTGAGCACGTCGCCATCTTCGACGAGGCTCAAAGGGCTTGGAACCTTGAGCAAACGGCCTCTTTCATGTTGCGCAAGAAACAAAAGGCTGACTTCAAGCAATCAGAACCAGAGTTCCTGATTTCCTGTCTCAACAGGCACCAGGATTGGGCGGTGGTCATTTGCTTGGTGGGTGGCGGACAGGAAATCAATACGGGTGAGGCTGGCATCGAAGAATGGATAGCTGCACTGCAGCGTTCATTTCCGCAATGGCACATCCACATCTCCCCACGCCTGCACGAAGCAGAATATGGCGCAGGACGCGTCCTGGAACAACTGAAACACAAGAGCAACGTGCACTTCAATCCGGACTTGCATCTTGACGTGTCGATGCGTTCCTTTCGAGCCGAACACGTTTCAGCATTGGTCAAAAATATACTGGACATCGACACCGACAAAGCCAAAGAAGTCCTGGCTGAACTGGCAGATCGTTACCCGATCGTGTTGACGCGAAGCCTGAAAAAAGCAAAGACCTGGCTCAGGGCTCAAGCGCGGGGCACGGAACGCTATGGCATGGTGGTTTCATCTCAAGCCCAGCGCCTCAAACCTCACGCGATTGACGTCAAATCTCCAATGGACCCGATTCATTGGTTTCTCGACGGTAAAGAGGATATTCGGTCGTCGTATTACCTTGAGGATGTTGCCACTGAGTTTCACGTTCAGGGTCTTGAGGTGGACTGGGCCTGCGTTGTCTGGGATGCAGATTTCAGGTTCGCAGAATCAGGCTGGCAGCACTATTCTTTTGTCGGCGCCAAGTGGCAACACATCCATAAGCCAGAACGTCAAGGGTATTTGAAAAACGCGTACCGAGTGTTGCTCACCCGGGCACGGCAAGGCATGGTCTTGGTTGTACCAGAAGGCGACACAGACGATGCAACGAGATCACAGTCGTTTTACGACCCGACTTTTGAATATTTGAAAGCTGTCGGGCTCAAGACGCTTTGAACAAGTCCTACGCCCGCAACCCGTCGTGCAATTGCACTAGCGCCAGCGTGATCTTGTGGTTCGGGTCGAGGTGGATCATGGGCATGGACTGCTCGTGCGACTCGCGAATGCGCACCGATGAGGGCAGATAGGGCTCCAGCACCGGCAGTCCTTCCTCGACGAGTTCGGCCACCATGCGCTGGGGCAGGTTGGCGCGCGACTGGAACTGGTTGACCACAATGCCGTCAATCTGCAGATCGGGGTTGTGGTCGGCGCGGATTTCCTGCACGTTGTCCAGCAGCGCATACAGCGCCTGGCGCGAAAAACTGTCGCAGTCAAACGGAATCAGGCAGCCGGTGGCGCCTATCAGCGCAGCCCGGGTGAAAAAGTTGAGCGCCGGTGGCGTGTCGATGTAGATGCGGTCATAGCTCTGGGCCAGCTGCCCCAGCGCTTCGCGCAGCTTGTAGATTTTCTGGCGCGATTCCAGCTTGACCAGCAACTCGTTGAGCGACGGGCTCGACGGCATCAGATCGAGGTTTTCAAACGGCGTTTCCACCACGTAGTCTGTCGGCGGCACGGTGCGAAAGCTGTAACTCAGGGTTTGTTCGAAAAACCCGGCCACACTGGGTTGGTCTTCACTGGCGGTGTCGCCCATCAGGTAACTGGTGGTGTTGCCCTGCGGGTCGAGGTCAATGACCAGGGTGCGCAGACCCTGGCTGGCGCTGATGGCCGCCAGATTGCAGGTGATGGTGGACTTGCCCACCCCGCCTTTTTGATTGAACACAACGATAGGCATACATCAACTCCTTTGAGGCTTGGCATGAATGGTCTCCATTGTCCTTGACTTTTCACGTTCATCGGCAGACTCGGCAGACCGGTATTCATCAATAAAAACTGATTAAAAAATCAATTTATTTGAATTTTCATGATGAATAAGCGTGCCTATAGTTCAACCCATCTGCCCATCCACACAACCCAACCGGAGACAAGCCATGGACCAATCCAATCGTTACGCTGACCTGAGCCTCAAGGAAGAAGACCTGATCGCTGGTGGCAACCACATCCTGGTCGCCTACAAAATGGCGCCCAAAACCGGCCTGGGTTACCTGGAAGCTGCGGCGCATTTTGCCGCTGAATCCTCCACCGGCACCAATGTCGAAGTCTCGACCACCGACGATTTCACTCGCGGCGTGGACGCGCTGGTGTATTACATCGACGAAGCCACCGAGGACATGCGCATTGCCTATCCGATCGAGCTGTTTGACCGCAACGTGACTGACGGCCGCTTCATGCTGGTGTCTTTCCTGACGCTGACCATTGGCAACAACCAGGGCATGGGCGACATCAAGCACGCCAAGATGATCGACTTTTACATGCCGCCGC
>JBBINL010000152.1:0-4860 GCA_037443905.1 Burkholderiales bacterium
CTGGCCTGAGGCGGCATCATGTGCCTGGCCGCCCCCTCGCGTGTGCTTGAAGTTGCTGACGGCATGGCGCTGACCGAGTGCTTTGACGAGCAACGCCGGGTCAGCCTGCTCCTCTTGAATGAAGAGGTTCAGGTGGGTGACTATGTGCTGATTCAAGCCGGTGGTTTTGCTTTTGAGCGCATCGACCCCGAGCGAGCTGCAGAGTCGCTCAAACTGATGCATGAACTCATGACGCAAGCCGACGATGCGCGCCAATGGGGTGAAACCAGAGGCATTGCCGCATGACGCTGCGGGTCCACACCGTCAAACCTGAGCAAGCCGTTGAAGCGGCTTTTTTTCGCATTCAGCAAACCAGCATGGCAGGCGTGCCCATCCTGAATCCGGTGCTGACGGTGGCGGCCATCGACTTTCAACGCTGGCAGGGACACTGGCTGGGCATGGTGGTCACCCCTTGGTGCATGAACCTGATGCTGGTGCCTGGCAGCACCGGAAATTGGGAGTCGGTAGGGGTGAACAAGCGCCGATTCATCAAGTTTCCGGCGGGCGAATTCGCCTTTTTGGGTGGCATCGAGGAGGAGCTTGGCGAATACCAGAGTTGTTCGCTGTTTTCTCCCATGGCCAAATTCAGCAGCCAGTTCGAGGCCGTGCAGACTGCGCGCGCCGCCCTGATCGGGCTGCTCAATGCGCCGGAGGTCAAGCACGATGAAACACCTGCTAAAGTCGACAAAAAACCGACGCTCTCACGGCGCGGTTTTTTGGCTTTTCGCAAAACGTAAACTTCATACCTCCAAACCAAAGAGGCAAGACATGTCCGCCATTGAAGAATTCAATCATGCAGCGAATGACGACACCGACCGCGAGCATCAGGTGCAGCTTGAATTGTTGCAAAAACTCTGCCTTGCACTGGAGGCTGGCGCGCCGGCCACGACGATCCATCAGGTCATCAGCGATCTGATGGATTACAGCGCGGCCCACTTCATGTCCGAAGAGCTGCTGATGCGGATGAAAAGCTACGACGACTACGAAGACCACCAGGAAAACCATAACCACATACTTGAGGTGCTGCGTGACATGGCGGCGCAGAATATTGCTGGCAGGGGCACCCTGCTCATCAACAAGGCCCGTGAGATGCAGGGCTTCATCACCCAGCATATTGCCACCCGCGACAAACGGCTGACAGACCATGTGCGCCTGGGGCTTTGAACCGGTTGACCCATGCACGAAATGTCGCTGGCCGAAGGTGTGCTGCAGCTGATTGAAGACGCCGCGCGCAAGGACCAGTTCAACAAGGTCAAGACCGTCTGGCTCGAAATCGGCCAACTCTCGGGGGTGGAGCCCGAGGCCATGGCGTTCTGCTTTGATGCGGTCACGCGCAACACGGTGGCCGACGCAGCGCGGCTGGAAATCATCAACATTCCAGGTCAGGGTTGGTGCATGGCCTGCGCCAAAACCGTGCCGATGACCGAGGTATTTGGTGAATGTCCAGATTGTGGTGGTTACCAGTTGCAGGTGACGGGCGGCACCGAAATGCGGGTCAAGGAACTTGAGGTAAGCTGACATTTTTGGGCCAGATGACGGTAGCAGAACGGATACCGTGCGCTGCACCAGCGCTCTCTGGAACTGATTCAAACGAGGAGAAATGCAATGTGTGTCACCTGTGGTTGTGGTCAGAGCGAAGTCAACATCGAAGGAGAGGCAGCGCAGCATGTGCACGAGCATGTGCACGAGCATGTGCACGAGCATGTGCACGAGCATGTGCACGCCGATGGCACGCGCCATTCACATGAACATCCTCACGAGCACGATCACGCCCATCCGCATACGCACGACCATCATCACGATCACTCGCACGACCATCCGCAGGATACACCCGCAGCGCATTCGCATGCCCCAGGTGTTGCGCCTGCCCGCATGGTGCAGATCGAGCAGGACATTCTGGCCAAAAACAACGCTTATGCCCGGGACAACCGGCGGCTGCTTGCCGAACGCGGCATTTTTGCGCTCAATCTGGTCAGCAGCCCGGGTTCAGGCAAAACCACCCTGCTGTGCAAAACCATCGAACTGCTGGGCGCGCAACCGGTGGCGGTGATCGAGGGCGACCAGCAGACCAGCCAGGACGCCGACCGCATTCGCGCCACCGGCGCGCAGGCGATCCAGATCAACACAGGCAAGGGCTGCCATCTCGACGCGCACATGGTGGGCCACGCCGTGGAACAACTCAAGCTTGCAGACAACAGCCTGCTGCTGATCGAAAATGTCGGCAACCTGGTGTGCCCGGCCGCGTTCGATCTGGGCGAAGCGCACAAAGTGGTGATCCTGTCGGTCACCGAGGGCGAGGACAAGCCCATCAAATACCCGGACATGTTCCGCGCCGCCAGCCTGATGCTGCTCAACAAGATCGACCTGCTGCCGCACCTGGCATACGATGTGGACGCGGCAATCGCCTTCGCGCGCCGGGTCAATCCGCAGATCAGGGTGATCCAGCTCAGCGCCACCAGCGGTGAAGGCATGGACGAGTGGCTGGCCTATCTGCGCGGCGGCATGACCCGGGCCTGATGGCAGCATCGGCCTTGCGTGCGCAGCACATCCGCGTCACCGGCATCGTCCAGGGCGTTGGATTCAGGCCTTTTGTCTGGCGCCTGGCGCAGCAGCTCGACCTGCATGGCTGGGTGCGCAACGATGCCCAGGGCGTCGAAATTCTGGCCCAGGGCAGCCAGCCCAGCCTGATCGAGCTGCTGCAGCGCCTGCGCCATGAGTCACCGCCGCTGGCGCGCGTGGACACGGTGCAGGCGCAAGACGTGGTGGCCGAGCCCTTCACCGCGTTTGACATCATCGCCAGCCAGTCAGGCCAGGCCAGCACCGCCATTGGCCCCGACGTTGCGGTCTGCGCCAGCTGCCTGGAAGAATTGTTCGATCCGGGAAACCGGCGTTATCGCCACGCCTTCATCACCTGCACCCATTGCGGGCCGCGTTACACGGTCACGCGCGCCCTGCCCTACGACCGGCCGCAAACCAGCATGGCGGCATTCCCGCTGTGCCCGAGTTGCAGCCAGGACTACACCGCGCCTGAGAATCGCCGCTTCCATGCCGAAACCACCTGTTGCCCGCAATGCGGCCCGCGTTTGACGTTGTTGAATGCACTGGGCCAGGCCATTGCAGGCGACCCGATCGCGCAATCCTTGAAGCTGCTGCAAGGCGGCCAGATTGTTGCCATCAAGGGCCTGGGCGGCTTCCACCTGGCCTGCGATGCGCGCAATTCGGCAGCAGTGGCACGGCTGCGCATGCGCAAAAACCGCGAGGCCAAGCCCTTTGCCGTGATGCTGGCCAACAGCGCCAGCGTGGCGTCCTTGGCTTGCATTCGCGATGACGGGCTTCTCACCCTCCTGGAGAGCCGTGAGCGCCCCGTGGTGTTGCTGCGCGCCCAGGTCGCGCTCGATGCCATCCTGCCAGGTGTTGCCCCCGGCCTGCTGCGCCTTGGCGTGATGCTGCCGACCACACCCATCCAGTTTTTGCTGTTTCATGAAGCCGCAGGCCGGCCCGATGGCACCGCGTGGCTGAATGAGCCGCAAGCCCTGGCGCTTGTGATGACCAGCGCCAACCCGGGCGGCGAGCCGATCGTGCGCGACATGGCCGAGGCACTGGCCCGGCTGGCGGGCATTGCCGACGCGTTTCTGGACCATGACCGCGACATCGTGGCGCGCTGCGACGACAGCGTGGTGCAGGTGGCAGCAGGTGCTGCGCAATTCATCCGGCGCAGCCGCGGCTACGCACCCGCAGCCATTCGCCTGCCGCACAGCGGGCCATCGGTACTGGCGTTTGGCAGTCACCTGAAAAACACGGTCTGCGTCACGCGCGGCCCGCAAGCGTTTTTGTCGCCGCACATCGGCAGTCTCGACAACGCGGCCAGTTGCCGTTTTCACGATGAAACAGTGCAGCGCCTTTGCGACTTGCTGGACGTGAAGCCGCAACTTGTCGTGCACGACCTGCACCCGGACGACTACAGCACCCACGCGGCTTTGGCCTATGCGCAACACCACGGCCTGACCACTTTGGCCGTGCAACATCACCACGCCCACATCGCCGCGGTGTGTGCCGAGCACAACTGGCAAGGCCCCCTGCTGGGGCTGGCGCTCGATGGTTTTGGTCTGGGCAGCGACAACACCGCCTGGGGCGGCGAGCTGCTGCACGTTGATGGCGCGCACTGCGAGCGCCTGGGCCATCTGCGCCCCTTGCCGATGCCGGGAGGTGACCGCAGCGCGCGTGAACCCTGGCGCATGGCCGCGGCCGTGCTGCATACGCTTGGTCGCAACGAAGCCATCACCTCACGCTGGCCCGGCCCGGCGGCGGCTACGGTGGCCACCATGCTGGCGCGCCAGTTCAACAGCCCGAATACCTCGAGCCTGGGACGGATGTTTGATGCCGCCTCAGGCCTGCTTGACATCAGCCACACCATGGCTTACGAAGCCCAGGCTGCCATTTTGCTGGAGCAGGCAGCAGCGATTTATATTGAAGATCACGGCTGGCCAGCCCCCATGCCAGGCGGCTATTCAGTCTGCGACGATGGTCAGCTTGATCTGCTGCCCGTGCTGGGCGCGCTGATCGATGCCAGTGATGTCGGTCAAGCCGCTGCAGTTTTCCATGCCACGCTGGTGGCAGCCCTGGCCGACTGGGTGACAGACGCTGCACGTGCCACCGCTGTGACCACGGTGGCGTGGGGTGGCGGATGTTTTCTCAATGCCTTGTTAAGCTTGCATCTGCGGCAGGATCTGGTTCAAAACGGCATCACGGTGCTGGCGCCCATGCGCACATCCCCCGGGGACGCCAGCATCGCGCTCGGGCAGGCCTGGGTGGCGCTGCATT
>JBBINL010000153.1:0-4847 GCA_037443905.1 Burkholderiales bacterium
TCAACCGGTCAGCTTTAGCTTAGCCGACTGTCCGAAATAGCGTGACCGCCGCAAAACCCATGGCGGCATTGAACTTGTAGCAGGGCTCGCGCGGCTGCGTCACACGCAAGACACAGCGGGCAAATTGGAGAATGTCACCCACCCAGACATCTGTCTCCAGCAAACCCGCCAGGCTCAGGTTTTCTCCCATGGAACCCCACGGCAGGCTGTCGTCGATCGTGCCAGCACCTGCCTGTGTGCGGGCCTGCTGCCAAAAGGCGTAATGTTCGCTGGGGAACGCATAAACCGCCTTGTCCAACCCGCCATGAACCGACAAGTCGGCCTGTTCATCGCCCGCCAGTCCCAGCTTCAGCACGGCAACAGGGCCGGCAACAGGCTGTTTGTGTATGGCCGTGAGGACGCTGCGGCCATGGATGGCGACGCGCCGGGCGCCGGAGGTATTCAGACTCAGCAGTTGGGGCATGGTAAAAATCCGGAATTCAATGAATACGGCTGACAATACCGCAAAGATACCGCAGGCATATTTGTCATCGACCTCCCATGAACAGGACACCCCATGCTCGCCCGATTGTTGCGCCGCATCTACATCATTCAACTGCTCACCGGCGCCCTGCTGGGCACCTATGGCGCCAGGCAGCTGGGCCAAACCGGGGTGGCCGCGTTGGCACTGGTGCTCTTGTGCGCCGTGCTGCTGCCACTGTTGCTGCAGTTTGTCGTCATCAGCGTCAGCATGATCCAGTCGCGCCCAACGCAGGCCGGGCCGTTGTGGTGGCGGGCTTATCGGGGCGAGTTTCTGGCTGCCTTGCGGGTATTCTGGCTGCAAATGCCCTGGGCTGATGCAAAGACTGACGTATGGCTGCCAGACGAAGCGCGCCAAGCACAACCCTCGCAGGTGCCGGTGCTGCTGGTGCATGGCTACATTTGCAACCACCGGGTGTGGGACAAAATTGCCCTGGCGCTGCACCAGGCGGGCCACCCGGTGCTGGCCATCACGCTGGAGCCGTTGTTCACCTCGATTGATGATTACGTTCCCCAGCTTCAGCAGGCCGTGGCGCAATTGCAGCAGGCCACCGGGCGCACACAGCTAGCGCTGGTGGGCCACAGCATGGGCGGTCTGGTCTTGCGCGCCTGGCTGCGACAACATGGCAGCGCGCCGGTGGCGAAAATCATCACCCTGGGTACACCGCACCAGGGCACCAGGATGGCGGGCTGGTCGCCCACCACCAACGTGGCGCAAATGGCGTGGCACAGTTCCTGGCTGCATGCCTTGCAAGCCAGCGAGTCGCCGCAGAGCCGGCGATTGATGCACATTGCCCTGTCGCAGCATGACAACATTGTTTACCCGCAGCGCGAGCAGGTTCTGGACGGCGCCGCAGTCACCGAGTTCAAGGGGATCGGGCACCTCGAGTTGTGTCTGGACGACGAAGTGGTCGGCTGGTTGCTGCAAAAACTACAGTGACGCCACCAAATCTGCAATACCAAAGGCCAAATAGCACCAGTTGATCGCTATAATTCGTGGCTTTGCTGGCAAAACTCCGCTGCCTGATCAATTTTTAAGCGGGGAACTTCGTAAATTGTCGAGTTTCAGGCCCGATCTTCCCGAAACCCGGCGTTTGCACATTTAGGATCTCTTGACGTAATGACAACCATCCGTGTTAAAGACAACGAACCTTTTGACGTAGCCCTGCGCCGTTTCAAGCGCACCATTGAAAAACTGGGCCTTCTCACCGACTTGCGCGCGCGTGAGTTCTACGAAAAGCCCACCTCCGAGCGCAAGCGCAAAAAAGCGGCAGCCGTCAAACGCAATTACAAGCGCATTCGCGCCATGCAATTGCCCAAGAAGCTGTATTGAACCTGTTGTTCTGACAGGGCTGTCTCAGCCTCTTGCACAAGCTCGCCGGGGACGCCCGGGCGGGCTTTTTTTATGGCGGGCAAAACCCATTCACAGGAGAAATCGAAATGTCACTCAAAGACCAGGTCGTGGAAGACATGAAGAACGCCATGCGCGCCAAGGACAGCGAGCGCCTGGGGACCATCCGCTTGCTGCTGGCGGCGGCCAAGCAAAAAGAAGTGGACGAGCGCGTGGTGCTGGACGACGCAGCCATGATCGGGATCATTGACAAGCTCATCAAGCAGCGCAAGGATTCCGTGGCGGCCTATACCCAGGCCCAGCGCATGGATCTGGCCGACAAGGAAAGCGCTGAAATCAGGGTGCTGCAAGCCTACCTGCCGCAACGGCTCAGCGCGGATGAAGTCAATGCTGCGGTGCACACCATTGTGACCGGCCTGGGCGCCAAAGGGCCAGCAGACATGGGCAAGGTGATGGCCGTCGTCAAGGCACAATTGGCGGGCAAGGCCGACATGGCCATGGTGTCGCAAGCGGTCAAGAAAGCGCTGGCAGGCTGAGTCGGTCCGGCCGCGGATACGCCTGGTTTGCCGGTTACGGCTGGCCACTGTAAAGGCTGTTGCGCATGGCGGTGTTAACCACCGCATCCAGCGCTACGTCCACCATCGGCTGCTCTGTCACCACACGCAAGGCATTGGCCGCCAGCAGTTTCTCGAGCATGCGCCGTGTCATCGATTGCGTGCCGCCATACGCATTGGTAAAGAGGTACATGGAGTTCTGCGGACTGATCCAGCTCAGCTGACTGCGTTGCCATACATCCTTGACCCTTATTTCGATCCAGGCACCCACTGCCAGATGCCCTGTTTCAAGGCTGGAAGGCACCAGATGGTCCTGGCTGACCTTCGGTAGCACTGAGTCCAGCATGGGCATGGCAGGCTGATGCGTCGGCTGACTGGCTGTGGGGGCAGCAGCATCATCGGGCATGTCCATGAAGCCTGAAGCCTGGGCTTCTGCTGGTGCAACCCAGTGCTGGCGATTGCTGAGCAAGGCATCCCTTGGGTCAATGGCTTGTTCGACAGGTTTGGCTGGCACGGGCCGATAAGCCTGCTGGTGCAACTTCATCAGCACCTCAAAAAACAGGCTGGTCTGGGTGGCCTGGTAACCGATCGAAGCCAGACCTTCACGCAGCTTGGCCAGCATCCCGGCCACCATCTCGTTCAGTTTGGTCATATCCTGCCGTGTCAAGTCGGGTTGAGCGCTCCATAGCAGCAGATTGACCAGATTTTTGTACCCGCCAGGGTCTTCGACCCCGGGTTGGCTGAGCTCGGCATGCGCCATCACCTGAGCCCAGGGGCCGCAGAGAAATTCGACCACGGCGGCGGGCACCCGCGCCATGTCGGGGATCTGCACCAGGGCGGCGACCATTTTTTCTGCCAGCAGATTACGCGCCTCGGCCTGGCCCAGGGCTTGAATGGCCTTTTCGACAGTCTGGCTGGAAACCACCGATTGCTGCGCCCACATGCTTCTGAGGTTGCGCAGCGCCAGCTCGAATGGCTCGTCACTGTCGATTGGCATGCGCGACAAGGGGTTGACATGGCGATGCAGTGACCTGATGAAAAGGGCAAATCCGGGCGCGTCAACCGATTCAAAAGCCAGAGCGCGCTGGGTCAGCTCCTGCAGCAACTGGCGTGCAGGATGAAGCTTGTCATTGAAAAAACGCACATCCACCTTGATCAGCCGGAACAGGGCTGACTCCAGATTCTCGATGACGAGTCGCACGGGCTCCAGCAATCGGGTGTCCTGCTCCAGGTTGTCCATCATCTGGCAAAGCACTTCAAAACTCAGGAGTTGAGAAGAATTCTGACAACGACGGCGAAACTTTTGCCGGACGGATTCAGGCTGGCTGTCCGTGTCCTTGACGGTGTGTTGTCGCTGTTGCAGGCGAGCCAGCACGTCATCCATCTGGTTCATGTTTTGCAAGGCCTCAAAGGCAGCAGGTATCGTCGAGGAAAAGTCGGTGCTTGGCTCGTCAGTGTCGTCCTGCAAACCCGCCCAGGCAGTCATGTCGAAAGGGCCGGCAAACTGGGTTTCAGCTTCATCAGGGCCTTCATTTTCCGGTGCCTTTGGCTGGCCAGCCAGCAGACCATGCAGCCGATCCAGGGTCAACACACGGGACTGAGGCGATGCTGCTTCAGCCCTGGTTTGTTGTCGCCCTGCGACCGGTTCATTCGGGGCAAGCTGCAGGTCAAGCTCATGGGGCCCGGCCATCGTCAGAGGTGTCACACCATAGGATTTGATTTTTTGAGCCAACAAGGCGTAAGCAGACTGCAAAGACTCGCCCAAAGCCGTTGCCATATGGTTGAACCAGAGGATGCGCATTTGCGTCGGCACCGCTGCATCGACCATCAACTCCCGTAACACCTTCAAATAAATTTGCGGCCGCAATGGATTGTGCTCAGGCTTGATTCGGTCGAACCCCAGCATGAAACTCATGCAGGCATTGAGCTCGTTCAGCGGAATCTGCACCAGGTTGTTCACCCAAAGCAAAACACGCGCCATTTCAACCCGTTCCTGCACCTCTGTCGAGTCCATCTGCTCCAGCTGGTCATGGTTGAGTTCGCCCAGCCCCAGTTCACCAAACCGGGTGCTGAAAACCTGCCGGCTTTGCAATACCTGACGCAACATGGCCGGAAACTGAGCGCACAGTGCAGGAGCCTTGCCATCCATCAATTGATGGCTCAACTGCAGCTGTTCACGCTGTTGTCGTTCGCCTGAATGTTCAATTTCATCATTGAGAGAGCGCAGTGCCGCATGCAAAACCTCGCGCAACAAGGCCTCGCTGTCTCGCACCGACTGCCCCAGTGCAGCACGAAACAAAGTCAGGAACTGCTCGGATCGAATGGCTGCTGTCACGCTGATTCCCGATTTGTCTGCTGTTAGCGCAAGGCCTTGAAGCGCATGCGATGCGGGCGCGCGCCCTCCTCGCCCAGACGGCGCTTTT
>JBBINL010000154.1:0-4827 GCA_037443905.1 Burkholderiales bacterium
TTTACGGTCTGGTCTACTCCGGGCTGGATACCGGTTTTGCCATCTCGCCGCTGATTTTTGGCGCCTTCATGGATCGTGGCTGGTACGGCGCCACGCTGTTGGGCGCGGCTGTGGTACTTTTGCTCAGCGTGGTGGCGGCGCTGGGAGTTGGCCAGCGCACGCTTCACACCACTTGAATCAATGGCCCTTGATGGTGTAAGTGCCGTCTTTCAGCCACTTGATCTCGGCGTCCAGAAATACCGTCTTGAGTTCGGGTTTGTAGAGTTTGACCATGTCGTGGGCTTCGCCACTGCGCCCACCCGCGCCGCAAAAGAAAATGATCGGCATGTCGGTCGGCAACTTGTCGATGTTTTTCTCCAGGGCATTGACCGGCATGTTGATCGCCCCCTTGAATGTGCCCGTGGCAAATTCCTGCGGATCACGCACATCGATCAAATACACGGTTTCGGGTGCTTCCTTGTAAATGCGCTCGAAAGAGGCTACGGTGATGGTCCCTGCTTCCTTGCCTGCCTCCATCACCGGCGCTTTGGCTTCAGGAACTGCTGCGGCGCTAGCCGTTGGCCCTGGCCCGTAAGCTTTGACCCAGGCAGGATAGCCTTCGGGCACCACCTTGACGTTGGTGTAACCCAGTTTGATCGCCTTCAAGGCCGAGTCGTTGCTGAGCTTGCAGGCCAGGCCATCGCAGTAAAAGAACAGGGGTGCCGCTTTGTCGGCTGGCAGCATTTCAGCGGCCAGTTTGTCAAATTGCGAGTCGGGCAAATTGATGGCGCCGGGTATGTGACCGACATCGTATTTGCGCGCCTTGGGACGGGCGTCTATCAGCGTCAACGGAGCTTTTTCATCCATCAATTTCTTGATATGTGCCACGCTCACGGCGTGCAGGTTGCCGTTCTTTATCCAGTCCGGAAAGCCCGCGGCATAGACGCGGATGTTGGTGTAACCCAGTTTTTCTGCCTTGAAGGCCGAGTTGTGGCTCAGGATGCACTCGGGTCCATCGCAATAAAAAACCAGCAATGTGGCTTTGTCGTCGGGTAGCAGCGTGGGTGCCAGCTTGTCGAACGAAGATTCCGGAATATTGACTGCCGTCGGGATGTGGCCCAGGTCGTATTTGCGCACTGTCGGGCGCGAGTCGATCACCATGACACCGTCAATTTTCGGCACTATGGCCTGCTGCTTGACGAAATCGACGTCGACCACTTTGGTGTACCAGTTGGCCTTGGGTTGCACGGTGGCGGTTTCCTGCGCCAGGGCTGCAGTTGAAACCATTGGCCCACAACTCACCATCAGGGAGACGAGTATGGCGGCATAGAGTGGGATTCCTTTGAACTTCATGACGGACTTCTTTTAAAAACTTTTCACAATTACAGATGGCCTCACCCATGTGCCGCTCTGATACGCATGGCTCGCCGCGCTGCACCGTAAGTGGCCGAAACAGATGGTCCGTGTCATGCATGCACCGTTGCTGATTGATCAGCTGCAGCTGGCAGGTGAATCGCCATCCTTGGCGCCCTTGAGCAAAAATGCCTTGATGTCTTCAAACAGTTCCTGGTCAGGTGTATCGGCAAACTTTGCTGCCGCCTTGTTGCTTGATTTGATGCTGGCACGGTAGGCCTTGCTGATGTATTTGGTGACCGTATCCTTGCCTTTCGCATGTTTGTCGGCGAGCAGGTATGCGCTCCAGTCTGCCTTGGTTTTGGTGCTAGGGTTGATGGCGCCAATCGGGGAAGCGACGTGGCACGAGGTGCAGACACTGCGGTAGTAAACCCTGCCGCGTTTCCAGTCCGCGTCGTAAGCCTGGGCAGAAAATGAAGCCCCCATCAAGGCGAGCAGGGCGATCACGGGAAAAGACTTGGTTGATTTCATGATAACTCCTAAAAAATGATGACGGTTACTTGCGATCGGATACTTCGAATTCTTCCCAGCCGGTGATCATGGCTTTGATCTGAGAAGTGATCTTGTGCCCGGTGGTGGCCAGATAGAGGTGCGAAACCAGAAACGTCAGCATCAGGAACGCGCCAATCGTGTGACCGGTGGCGACCCACTGCAATTGCAGCGCGCTCAGGCCCCAGGCTGGCCAATCGGCGTAGAACAGATAGAGCCAACCAGTGATCCAGATCAGGGGACTGAGCAGTGTCAAAATGGCCAGATAAGTCAGACGCTGCAGCGGGTTGTGTTTTTGCACTGACGTGGGTTTGAACGGATGCGGCTCGTCCTTGAAAATGCCTGACGAGTAGTAATGAATGATCGCCATCACCTTGTCCGTGGTGGGAATGTACTGGCGCCATTCGCCGGTGGTGACATGCCAGAAGATGGCAAAGATCCAGAGTCCGACCAGAGTCCAGGCGGCATTGGTGTGATAAGCCACCGCCTTCTCAAATCCAAAGACGATGATGCTGCCGTGAATCTCGAAGCCGGTCAGCATCAGGAAAATGATCAGGCTGGCTTGTGACCAGTGCCAGAAGCGCACGAATCCCTTGAATAAATAGACACGTTCAGTCATGTTGATTCTCCTTATGCCTTGCGGCGTAAAACAACGCGCATCGCGCCATGACCCAGCACGCCGAGCAGGGTCAACAGCACCAGGCCCCAGCCCAGCTTGTCAAGCAAAGGGGTGGTGCCGCTGCCTGGCATGTAGATGCCATCCAGCCCGGCCAGGCGACCATTCCTGGCGTGGCATTCGACGCAGCCCAGTGCTTTTTCCTTGGGCGCCACCATGTGGGTAATGGGCCAGTCCATCTGGGTTTTGACGAAGCCAAACAGGCCAGAGTAGGGCACGCCGGATACCTTCACGCCCGCTTCAAGGGCCTTGTTCCACTCCAGGTTCTTCCAGTAACCTGTGTCGTCATTGCCCGCGGTGTGCGGGGTCAGCAGGGTCATGTTGACGGTGTCATAAGGCTGCTTGCCGCCAAAGCGCTTGACCGGCCAGATCATCGATTTGCCGTCGGTCGGGCTGCCCCCCAGCTTGTTGATGTAAGTGACATCAGCGTTGACATCAAGCTTGTCGGTCTTGAGGGTGTAGTTGACCTGGCCGTTGAACCACACATAGACAGGTTTGACGTTCTCGGCAAGAATGAAGTCTCCCTTGCGTGACTCGTAGACAAGGTGTCCCTTGGCATCTTTTCTTGTAATTTGATTGCCATCGGCATCGCGCTGGCCGGCCGTGGACCAGTCCCAGTTCATCTTGGTGGCCACGCCGCCACGGGCAAATTCAGGAATGTGGCAGGTCTGGCAGGCCAGTTTGGTGGCATGCTGGTTGAGCCTGACATCCTGCTTGTGCGGGTCGCTGCTGTGGCAGGAGACGCAGGTCTCCGGGTTCGCCACATCTGTCGCACTGCGCACCAGCCTCCCTTTGTCATCTTTGGCAGTCGGGGCGTATCGGCTGCCAGCCACGTCGTGGCTGGAGGTCCTGTGGCAGGTGCCGCAGGAAAAGTCAAGACCGGTGGCGTCCATATGCACGTCCAGTTCTTTGTCTGGCGATGCCATCGAACTGTCGAGATCACCGTGTTTCACGCCGTCGCCACCACCACCATAGAAGTGGCACGAACCGCAGGTGTCACGGCTGGATTTACCCACCTTTTGCGCGATCTTTGTCAGGTCAATAGCTTTCAGGATTTTCCCTGAGCCGGGTGGCAGCTCGATGTCTTTGGTGACCACATTGCCAGCCAGACCGGCGGGTTTCTTGTAGCCGCCGGTGGTGTCGTGGCAAACCAGACAGTCCACATTTTCTTCGGAGGTGAAGTCAAAGCTGGCATCTTTCCAGCCGTAGCCTACATGGCAGCTGTTGCAGGCTGCTTCATTGGAAGCAATGGAGATACAGAAGTTGTTGATCACATTTTTTTTGCCCAGCAACTGGTTGGTGGCAGGGTTGACATATTCCCATTTCCAGTGCTTGGTGCGGTGAATCTGACCTGCGGCTTCGGTGTGGCAGGTCAGGCAGGCTTTGGTGACTTCGGGGCCAGAAGTGAACTCGCGCTGCAGTTCCTTGAACTTGGTGTGATCGGCTGTAGTGTTGAGTTTGACTGATTTGGACTCTTCGGCGCTGGCGCTCACACCACCCAGTGCGGCAAACCCCATCCATCCGGCGATGCAGAGCGCAAGCGCGACCCGGTTTGACTTGGAGATCATTGGCGACCTTTCGTATTTAGTTTTAAACATTCGAAACTAATGATGTTTATTGTGGTGAATGGTTGCATGGTCTCCTTTGATAAAAATCAAAGAAACATAGGGAAAACCCTAGTCTTCATGGTCTAAACGGATTTGACCCGGAAAAGGCCTGGGCATTCGGCTGGCGTGAAGCCTGGTCAAACCGGATTTTGAGTAACGGTGCAGACCAGCGGTCATGCTTTCATGGATTTTGGGGCATAAAAAAAGCCAGCTTGCGCTGGCTTTTTGAAGGGTGGGGAACTCGGCCTATTTGGCGATGTCAACACCATAGAAGGTGTGACGGCCAAAGGGGCTGATCTTGAAGTCGATGACTTCCTTGCGCACGGGTTTCAGCGCCACCGCGTGGGCAATGGTGAACCAGGGTGCCTGCTGCTTGAAGATCACCTGCGCTTGCTCGTAGAGCTTGGTGCGCTCGGCCGTGTTGGTAACCGATTTGGCTTTCACGACCAGGTCGTCAAACGGCTTGTAACAGAACTTGGCCACATTGCTGCCGCCGCTCTTGGCCGAGGCGCAGCCCAGCAGGGTGTGCAGGAAGTTGTCCGGGTCACCGTTGTCACCGGTCCAGCCCAGCATGCCCATCTGGTGTTCACCGGCCTGCATGCGCTTGCGGTATTCGCCCCATTCAAAGCTCTTGATTTCGGCCTTGATGCCGACCTTGGCCAG
>JBBINL010000155.1:0-4758 GCA_037443905.1 Burkholderiales bacterium
TGGGCGCGTTCACCGTCGGCGACCAATTGCTCTGGGGTGCCGCCGAGCCGTTGCGACGCATATTGCGCATCTTGTTGCAGGCCTGAGTAGATCCGAACGGGCATTGTGTGTTTCACGCAACGCATGATTTTGACGATGGCTGATCCTGTTTCGACATATAGAATGACCAGTTGTGCGTCACCCTGGTCTGCCTCTGATGGCTATTCAGAGGCTGTTGTCTGGTGCCAAGGGTGCCAGGTGTTCCTGTTTTTGCAGGTTGAAAACTGGAGTCAGAAAATTGATTGCTAAGTCATATCGATGCGAACTCACTGCTGTGGCATTCGCCACGTTGCTGGCTCTGGCTGGCACCAGCGCGCAGGCGCTGTCTCTGGGCCGGATCACGGTTCAATCTGCCTTGGGCGAGCCCTTGCGCGCAGAAATCGACATCCCGGAAATCAGCGCCGATGAAGCGTCCACGCTGAAAACCCGGATTGCCTTGCCGGCAGCCTTCCAATCGGCGGGTATGGAGTACAGCCCGGTGCTGCCGGGTGTGCGCATGACCCTGCAAAAGCGCCCAGATGGGCGCAGCTACCTGCGCTTAAGCGGTGATCGCCCGGTGCAGGAGCCTTTTGTTGACATGATCCTGGAGGCGAACTGGAGCACGGGGCGCATCGTGCGCGACTACACCTTGCTGTTCGATCCGCCTGTGCAGCGTGCGCCGGCGCAGCCGATCACGGCCCCGTTGATGGTGCCCAAGGCCAGCCCGACGGCGCCTTCCGCAACCCGCTCGGAAGCACCGTCTGCCCCCCCTGTTGCTGCCCGCCCACCCGCCGCCAGACCAGTTTCCAGCAGCAGCGCGCAACAGGTCGTGGTCAGACCTGGCCAAACAGCCAGCAAAATTGCCCTGGCGCACAAATCAGCCGATGTGTCATTGGACCAGATGCTGGTGGCCATGCAGCAGACCAATCCCAAGGCATTCATTGAAGGCAACGTCAACCGCATCAAGGCTGGCGCCATTCTGTCGATGCCGACGGCGCAACAGGCCAAAGAAGTGACGCCGCTCAAAGCGAGTCAAATCATCACGGCGCAAAGTCATGATTTCAACCGTTTCCGCCAGGAACTCGCCACCAATGCGACGCTTGTCAAACAGGCGCCCGCTGATCGCAACATCAGCGGCACCATACAGGCGAATGTTGAAGACAAGAAGTCTGCCGCGCAAACACCTGACAAGCTGACATTGTCCAAGGGTGCGGTTCAAAATGCCGCTGATCTGGAACAATTGGCCCTGGCGCGTGAGGCCCAAGGCAGTGCCAGCCGGGCAGCCGAGATCAGCAAAAACACGTCTGATCTGAATGAGCTGTCCAAAACGGCTGCCGCGCTGGCTGCCTCGGGCGCTGCATCCGCCGCTGCGAGCGAGTCGGCAGCAGCTGCGCCCACCACGCCCCCATCGGCCGAACCCGCCTCTGCACCTGCTGCCAAAGCGCCGACAACCCTGGCCGTGGCTGCACCACCTCCCGTGCCCGAGCGCAGCGCCAGTTTTCTGGATCAACTGCTCGCCAACCCCTTGCTGTCAACGGCTGCCACTGCCCTGGTCTTGCTGCTTGCAGGTCTGGGCTTTTACAAGGTCCGCCAGCGTCAGCAGAAAGTGCTGCAAGACAGCTCGTTCATGGAAAGCGGCATGCCATCCGAGTCCTTTTTTGGTGGCGATGGCGGCCAGAAGGTCGATACATCAGAGGTCGAGGTGCCCAGTTCCCTTATGGCTTACTCTCCCAGTCTGCTTGATGCCGAGAACGCCGCTGATCCGGTGGCTGAGGCTGAGGTTTACCTGGCGTATGGCCGGGACGGCCAGGCTGAGGGAATCCTGAAAGACGCATTGCGCGCCCAGCCTGAGCGCCTGGCGCTGCATCAAAAGCTGCTGGACATTTATGCCAAGCGTCAGGATGCCAAGGCTTATGCGGCCATGGCGACCCTGGCGCGCCCCTTGACCGATCCAGCCGGCGCGCCATGGGCTCAAATATGCAAGACGGGTCTGTCCCTGGACCCCGGCAATCCCTTGTACCTCTCTGAAACTCAGTTGGCAGCTGCGCAAGCTGTACCGCAGCCGGCGGCTCCACCTGCCGCGCCTGTGGCGACAAGGCCCGAGAAAGGTCCGGGTGATGCCCCTCTCGCTGCGGATGAAAGTGCTGTTGACCTTGACCTGGATCTTGATTTTTCAGGCGAGCAACCCGCCCCTGTTGCCCCCGCAGCAGAAACACCCACGGGCATGATGGCGTTTGACCTGGACTCGTTGTCACTTGATCTGGGTGATGACAAGGAAACGTCCGCCGGGTTGCCGGTCAATTCGGGCGCTGATCCCCTGGAGTCGAAATTGGCGCTGGCGGAAGAATTCAAGGCAAGTGGTGACGATGACGGCGCGCGTGACCTGATCAAGCAGGTCATTGCCGAGGCGGATGGTGCCATCAAAGTCAAGGCGCAACAGGCACTGAGCCGACTTTAATGGTTTTCCCGGATGGGATGTGATCCCCAGACTTTCGTCCGTGTCGCCCTGGGTGTCAGTTATCACGGCGGGCATTACCAGGGCTGGCAAAGCCAGCCTTCTGGCCAAACCGTGCAGGATCAACTCGAAAAAGCCCTCAGCCGGTTTGCCAATCACCGTGTCTCCACCCTGTGTGCCGGACGCACCGACGCCGGTGTTCATGGCCTGATGCAGGTGGTGCACTTTGACACGCTGCTGCACCGCCCGGAGCAGGCCTGGGTGCGCGGTCCCAACACCTTGCTGCCCAGTGATATCGCCGTGCAATGGGCCAAAGTGGTTCCGAGGTCGTTTCATTGCCGCGCCAGCGCGGTGTCGCGTCGTTATGCCTACGTGGTGATGCAGTCCCCGGTGCGTCCCAGCCTCGATGACGGCAGGGTTGGATGGGTCTATCGGCCCTTGCAGCTCGAGCCCATGCAACAAGCGGCGCAGCAACTCATTGGCGAGCATGATTTCAGCTCGTTCAGGGCCAGCGCCTGCCAGGCGCTGTCACCCGTCAAGCGCATGCTGCGCATCCAGATCAGCCGCCGCGGTGCCTACTGGCGCTTTGAGTTTGAAGCCAATGCGTTTTTGCACCACATGATTCGCAACATCATGGGCTGCCTGATCGCCATTGGCGAGCAGCGCCGTTTGCCAGCTTGGATCAATCAGGTCCTGGCGGCGCGCGACCGCGATGCCGCAGCGCCCACTTTTTCGCCTGACGGGCTGTATTTCCTGGGGCCACGCTACGAACCGCACTGGGGTTTGCCGGAAAATTCGCCCTTGCTGGATGGATTGCCATGACGCGCGATGTCTCGCCGCTGGCGCACCCTGCGCAGCGCACCCGCATCAAGATCTGTGGCCTCACGCGTGAAGCGGATGTCGACGCCGCAGTGGCTGCCGGCGCCGATGCGATCGGCTTCGTGCTGTATGATAAAAGCCCCCGCCATGTGTCGCTGGCGCGTGCTGCCGAGCTGGCGCGCCGGCTGCCGCCCTTTGTCACGCCGGTGCTGCTGTTTGTCAACGAAGATCCGTTCAAGGCAAGCCTTGCTTGTGCCCAGGTGCCTGGCGCCATGGCCCAGTTTCACGGTGATGAATCGCCGCATGACTGCTGGCTTGCCAGTGGCCGGGGAGCGCATGCGTACCTGCGCGCCGCGCGGATTCCCCTGGGTGACGCCGGCAGCAGTTTCGATCTCTTAAAATTCTGCCAGGATTATTCACAGGCCCAGGCCATTTTGCTCGACGCGCATGTCGACGGGTATGGTGGCGGCGGGCAAGCATTCAATTGGTCACTGCTTCCTCCAAACGTCAACGCTCACCTCGTCTTGAGTGGTGGGCTCGACGCTGCCAACGTGACCGATGGCATCGTTCAACTGCAACCGCGCTGCAAATCGCTCTCGGTTGACGTCAGTTCCGGGGTCGAAGTGCCAGGGCAAAAAGGCATCAAGGACCACGAAAAAATTCGCCAGTTTGTCGCCGCTGTTCGGCGCGCTGACCACCACATCCATCATTCGAGATAAGCATGTTTGACTACCAGCAACCCGACCCGCGTGGTCACTTTGGCATCTACGGCGGCAGTTTTGCCTCCGAGACGCTGACCCACGCCATCAACGAGCTCAAGGCCGCGTACGCCAGATACCAACACGATCCGGCGTTCATTGCCGAATTCGAGTACGAGCTGGCGCACTACGTCGGCCGCCCCTCGCCGGTCTACCACGCCGCGCGCATGAGCCGTGAAATGGGTGGGGCGCAAATCTTCCTCAAACGCGAGGATTTGAATCACACCGGCGCGCACAAGATCAACAACACCATCGGCCAGGCGATGCTGGCCAAACGCATGGGCAAGCCGCGCGTCATCGCCGAAACCGGCGCCGGCCAGCACGGCGTAGCCAGCGCCACCATCTGCGCCCGCTATGGGCTCGAATGCGTGGTCTATATGGGCGCGGAAGACGTCAAACGGCAAAGCCCCAACGTCTACCGCATGAAGCTGCTCGGCGCGACCGTGGTGCCTGTCACCAGCGGCAGCCGCACGCTCAAGGACGCGCTCAACGAAGCCATGCGCGACTGGGTCGCCAACGTCGACAACACCTTCTACATCATCGGCACCGTCGCCGGCCCGCACCCCTACCCGATGATGGTGCGCGATTTCCAGAGCGTGATCGGCAAGGAATGCCTGGTGCAAATGCCCGAGCTGCTCCAGGCCGCCGGCTGTCACAGCGCGCAGCCCGACGTGGTCACCGCCTGCGTCGGCGGCGGCTCCAACGCCA
>JBBINL010000156.1:0-4758 GCA_037443905.1 Burkholderiales bacterium
GCCTACCCACCATGTAAAAGCCGGCCAGCGCCAGCAGCAAAAAGCCCGGCACCATCAGCACCTGGGCGATCCAGACCGGCCAGCCCAGAATCATGCTGGTTTCACCGGCTGCCTTGATGGCAAAAGCCCCCACAGTGGCGCGCCAGGTGATCAGCGCACCAAACAACCCCACCAGCAAGGAGCCAAAGGCTTCCAGCCGATGCACGGTGGCGGGGCTGGCCTTGGCCGTGAAGAAGTCGACCTTGACATCCCCGCCGTTGAGATGGCAATAGGCAAAAAAGCTGGCAGAAGCAAAAGCGGCTGCCATTTGCAGCATCTCCACGTCGCCCGGCACCGGTGCGGCAAACAGCTTGCGACCGACGATGCTGATGATGCTCATGACCACAATGACCACAAAGACCAGGCCACCCATGATGGCCGACACCTTGGACGCGCGAAACAAGAGTTGCCCCACCGGACCAAAGGCAAGCGATGCGGCACCAGGGTCGGCGCCGGGAATGGGCTCATGCATGAACGAACTCCTACCGTGCGACCCCAGGGAGCCGCGTTGAATGATCCAGAAGATTAACCAGCGAGAGCGTCATTGCGAGCGCAGCGCGGCAATCCAGGCTCCCGGAATCGATGGGTGGCCACGCCGCTGCGCGCCTCGCCATGACGGCCAGATTTCATCTTTTACGATGTCAGTGGCCGCCCCGAAGCGGATTACTTCACCGCGTACTTGGTGATCAAGGCGCGTGCGTTTTCCAGCAGTTGCTTGCCGTTGGCGCCCTTGGCTGTCACGTCTGCCACCCAGTCATTTGTGATTTGCTCGCCGGCCTTCTTCCAGCTTTGCAGTTCGGATGCCGGGATCACGTTGTGGGTGTTCTTTTCGGTCAGCTTCTTGCCAATGCCATCGGCGGCGAGAAAGGTTTTGCCAATCTGGCCGGACAGGGCCTGGCCGCTGTTGGCATCAATGACCTTTTTCAGGTCAGCCGGCAGGCTCTCGTATTTGGCCTTGTTCATGGCAAACACAAAAGTGGAGGTGTAAATGGCGGGTTCGGACGGGTCGGTCTCGGAGTGGAACTTGACCAGCTCCTGGATCTTGACCGAAGGCACCACTTCGTAGGGCACCAGCGCGCCGTCGATCACCGACTTGGCCAGCGCCTCGCTCACCGCCGGCACCGGCATGGCCACCGGTGTGGCGCCCAGCGCGGCCAGCAGCTTGTTGGTCTGGCGGGTAGGGGCGCGCACTTTAAGGCCCTTCAGGTCAGCCATGGTCTTGATGGGTTTG
The DNA here is from genome assembly GCA_037443905.1 of Burkholderiales bacterium. Taxonomy (GTDB): domain Bacteria; phylum Pseudomonadota; class Gammaproteobacteria; order Burkholderiales; family Burkholderiaceae_C; genus Rhodoferax. The sequence continues at coordinate 1,271 of JBBINL010000156.1, forward strand.
TTGGTCATGTGAAACACACCATCACCATGGACGTGCAGCGCCAGCAGCTTGACATCCTTGAACTCGGCGGCCACGTTCGGATTGGTGTTGACAAAGTCCCACAACGCCTTGCTGGTGCCCTCAGGACTTTGCATCATGAACGGCAGTTCAAACACCTCAGACAAGGGGAAACGGCCGGCCATGTAGCCGGGCAACACCCAGGTCACGTCGACCACGCCATCCTTGACCTGGTCAAACAGCTGCGGCGGCGTGCCACCGAGCTGCATCGACGGATAAATCTGGCATTTCATTTTGTCGCCGGAGTCAGCGGCAATCTTGTCGCACCAGGGTTTGATGAACATGGTCTGTGCGGCTGAACCGGCCGGCAAGAAGTGATGCACCTTGAGCGTGACCGTTTGCGCTGATGCGCTTATAGTGGCACAGGCCAGCACCGAGAGTGCCGCGAAGGATTTGAGTGATGCTTTCATGTAGTCTCCTGTTGTAAAAATAAAACCAAGTCGTCCGGTACAAATGGTAGCGTGTGTTTCAACTCGCCGAGGCATGCCCTGACCAAGTCGTGGCAGGCACCATGACCTCGCCCCGCATGATCAGCCGTGCCGTGCGTAACAAGGCCGCCCGGGTCACTTTCTGCGGGTCTTGCGGGTCCAACTCCAACGCCACACTGAATTCGCCGGTGGGATGCTCTACCGACACCGTGGGCGTTTTGCCCGCCGGCATCACGGCCACACCGTCACACACCGAGCCCTCAAGCACACACGCCGTCCCCACCGTGACCGCTGCCAGCACACCAATGGCATCGTGACACACATGCGGAATAAAGCTGCGGGTGCTGATGCTGCCGCCGGCACGGGGCGGCGCAATCAGCGTCATTTTGGGGTAATTCTTTTGCGCCACGTCGCCCAGGCCCATCCTGAGCGAAATCTGCAGGCGCAGGGCCTCCAGGCGGCGCTTCAAGTCGTCATCGGCATTGAGTTCGGTCACCGGCTCATAACCGGTGCAGCCCAGGTCGGCAGCCTTGAACAACACCAGCGGCATGCCGTTGTCAATGCAGGTCACGTCCAGCGTGAAGGACGCGAAACCTTCGCCGGTGACGGTAATGGAGTCACGCACCTGCCCGGTCGGCAACAAACCCGAACACACCGAGCCGGCGGTGTCCAGAAAATTGATGGTGACTGGCGCAGCCGTACCGGGCACCCCGTCAATGCGTGCGCCGCCGGTGTAATTGACCTGGCCACCCAACGTGGACACGGTGATGTCGCACTGCATGCCGGTGTTGAGGGTGAGCACACGCGCCGTGGTTGTGTCCCCCTGCACCGCCACCAAGCCGCGTTCGATGGCAAAGGGCAGCACGGCTGCCAGCATGTTGCCGCAGTTGGGCGTGGTGTCAACCGTGTCGCGCTCGGGCTGCAACTGGGCAAACAGAAAATCAAGCGCCACGCCGGGCGTCTGGCTGGGGCTGACAATGCCGACCTTGCTGGTCAGCGGGTGCGCGCCGCCCAAGCCGTCAATCTGGCGCCGGTCCGGTGAACCCATCACCGCCAGCAGCACGCGGTCACGCGTGGCCACATCAGCGGGCAGGTCCGAGGCCAGAAAAAATGGCCCGCGTGAGGTACCGCCACGCATGAAATGACAGGGAATGGGTGTTTGCATGGGGCGGATTTTGACGGCATTTGCCCTCGTTCAAAAGCCGACCCCAGCACTACCAGATATAACAACTTGGCATAATGGAAGCCTTGTTATGGTTAACCCTTAAGCCAAAAATTCATGCATTTCACCGTTGGCAGCCCATGGACCTGAAACAACTCGAATACTTTGTGCGCGTGGCCGAACTGGGCAGTTTTACCCGCGCCGCCATTGCCCTCAACGTGGCGCAACCGGCGCTCAGCCGCCAGGTGCGCCTGCTTGAGGTCGAGCTACGGCAAAACCTGTTGACGCGCAATGGCCGCGGCGCCTTGCCCACCGAGGCCGGCAAACTGCTGCTGGCACATGGCCGCGGCATATTGCACCAGGTGGCGCGCGCCCGCGAAGAGCTGGGCCGGGTGCGCGGCTCGCTGGCGGGCAGAGTTGCCGTGGGCCTGCCCACCAGCTTGGCGCGGGTGCTGACCGTGCCGCTGATCCGGGCCCACCAGTCCGAATTGCCTGATGCCACGCTGGCCGTCAGCGAAGGCTTGTCGGTGCCCATGCAGGAGTCCTTGATCGCCGGGCGGCTCGATATTGTAATGCTCTACAACGCCCAGCCCAGCGCCGAGGTTGACATCACACCGCTGCAGGAAGAAGACCTGCTGTTGGTGCAGCGTCGCCCGCCAGGACTGATCGACGATCCGGCACCCGGCCCCATCACCCTTCGGGAACTGGCCCAATTGCCGCTGGTGATTCCGACCCGGCCCAACGCCATCCGCATGCAGGTGGAAACCGAACTTGCCAATGTGGGTTGCCGCCTGAACACGGCGCTTGAAATTGATGGCGTCTCAGCCATTCTGGATCTGGTGGCGGACGGTGCCGGCAGTGCCGTGCTGTCGCGCATCGCCGTGGCCAGTTCGATCCGGCCCTCCGCATTTACCGTGCGCACCATCACCGCCCCGGTGTTGCGCACCAAAATCTGCATGGCCACCAGCGCGCTGCGACCCACCACACTGACGCAGCAAGCCACATTGGCGCTGCTGCAGCGCACGGTGCGGGAGGTTTTCAAGCCGCCAGAAGCCGGGGAACCTATTCAACCCGGGTGATCGACGCGGGCTTGAAGCCCAGATCGGCCACCTTGCCTTTGCGCGCCCGGGCCGCTCGGGCGTTGTTGAGGCTGCGGATTTCCAGCGTTTCCTCACGCGCCTTGCCACCACGGCCGATGCCCTCGATGCGCACGCTGCGGGTGTAGGCCGCAGCGCCGGCGAGCGTGTCCTTGTCTTGCAGATCCATCAGCATCAGGCCGCGGCCACCGTTGGCCATGACTTTAAGTTCGCTGATCTCGAAGCTCAGGATGCGCCCACCGGTGGATGCACAGGCCACATGGGTGGCTGGCGCAACCGCGGTTGCGGCATTGGCCACCAATGAGGGCTGGCACAGGGTTTCGCCCTCGTTCACGGTGACAAAGGCCTTGCCGGCTTTCTGGCGCGAAACCATGTTGGCCACCGTTGCGGTGAACCCGTAGGCCGCCGAACTGCTCAATAACAGGGTCGCTTCGATCGGCCCGGCAAAGTAGTACAGCAATCGGGTGCCTGGCTCCAGTTCGATCAGACTGGTGATCGGTTGGCCATCACCGCGGCCGCCGGGCAAGAGCGAGACCGCCACCGAATAAACCCGGCCGTTCGAACCAAAGGCCAACAAAGTGTCGACGCTGCGGCACTCGAAAGCACCGTACAGCGCGTCGCCGGCCTTGAAGGTGTATTCCGGTGCAGCTGCGCCATTGAGACGGTCCCGCGCCCAGCCCTTTTGTGTACGCACCCAGCCTTTCTGGCTGACAACCACCGTCACCGGCTCGTCGACGACCTTGA
>JBBINL010000157.1:0-4430 GCA_037443905.1 Burkholderiales bacterium
GTGTGCCCTGTTCCACCACGCGGCCCTGGTCCAGCACCACAATGCGCTCAGCCTTGACCACGGTGGCCAGCCGGTGCGCAATCACCAGCGTGGTGCGCCCGCGCATGGCCGACTCCAGCGCCGACTGCACCATGCGTTCACTCTCGGCGTCGAGCGCGCTGGTGGCTTAGTCCAGCAGCAGCAACGGCGGGTTTTTCAGCATGGCGCGGGCAATCGCAATGCGCTGGCGCTGGCCGCCGCTCAGGCGCACACCGCGCTCGCCCAGAAAAGTGTCGTAACCCTGGGGCAAGGCACTGATGAACTCTTCGGCAAACGCCGCTCGTGCCGCCGCCCTGACCTCGGTGTCACTGGCTTCGGGATTGCCGTAGCGAATGTTTTCCAGCGCGCTGCTGGAAAAAATCACCGCGTCCTGCGGCACGATGCCAATGCCCTGGCGCAGGTCGGCCAGCGCCAGGTCGCGCGTCGGCACGCCGTCCTTGAGCACACGCCCCGTCGCGGGGTCGTAAAAACGCAGCAGCAATTGAAAAACGGTGCTTTTTCCAGCCCCGCTGGGCCCGACCAGCGCCACCGTCTGGCCCGGCGCGATGTCCAATGAAAAATCGCTGAGCGCCGCCTGCAAAGGCCGGGACGGGTAGTGAAACGTGATGTGCTCAAAACGAACGCTGCTTCCTGCCGCCGGCACTGGGGCCGCGGTCGGATGGACCGGCGAAGCAATCGGTGACTGGCTGGCCAGCAATTCCATCAGTCTCTCAGTGGCACCGGCCGCGCGCAACAGGTCACCGTAAACTTCGCCCAGAATGGCAAAGGCGCTGGCCAAAATGATCACATACAGCACGGTCTGCCCCAGATGCCCGGCACTGATGCGCCCGGCCATCACCGCCTGCGTGCCCTGGTACAGCCCCCACAGCAGCGCGGCCGATGTGGCAATGATGATGAACGCCACCAGCACCGAGCGCGCTCGCGAGCGGCGCACCGCTACCTCAAAGGCGTTGTCCGTGGCCTGGGTAAAGCGCGCCGCCTCGCGCCCTTCAGCGGTGTAACTCTGCACCACCGCAATCGCGTTGAGCACCTCGGCGGCCATGGCGCTGGCATCTGCCACACGGTCCTGGTTGACGCGTGAGAGCTTGCGCACGCGCCGGCCAAACCAGGCCGCCGGCAACACGATCAGCACCAGCACGCCGAGCACCTGCACCATCACCATCGGTTTGGTCCAGACCAGCACGGCCAGGGCGCCGACACCCATTACCAGATTGCGCAGCCCCATGCTCAGCGACGAGCCCACCACCGTTTGCACCAGCGTGGTGTCGGCCGACAATCTTGAGAGCACCTCGCCGGTCTGGGTGGTCTCGAAAAACGCCGGGCTCTGCTGCAGCACATAGCCATAAACGGCATTGCGCACATCGGCGGTGATGCGCTCACCCAACCAGCTCACCATGTAAAAGCGTGCGGCCGAAAACAGCCCGAGCGCCACCGCCACCGCAAACAGCGCGAAAAAGTGCTCGCGCAAGGCCATCACCTGTGCGCCCTTGTCGGGCTGCACGAGACCGACGTCAATCAGGCTGCGCAGCGCCAGCGGAAAAGCCAGCGTGGCCATGGCCGCCAGCACCAGAAACAGCAGCGCCAGGCCAATGCGGCCGCGGTAGGGTTGCAGGAAGGGCAACAGTCCTGAGAGCGATTTGGGGTTGCCGGTTTTTGCGGATGGGGCGCTCATGGCGTCGCTCTCCCAGCCCGCCCCCGCAGCGTCTCATACAGCCCGGCATGGTTCATCAACACGTCCAGAATGCCGCGCAGCACGATCGGTGAATTCAGCGCCTTGGTGCTCATGGCGGTGTGTGCGTCATAAGACTCGATGATGGCGTTTTGCAGCTCGGTGTGCAGGTCGGGCGAGTTGGCAAACTGCTCCTTGGTGTTGTTGGCCGCTTGCTGCTGCAAGGTGGCCGACTCGGCGACCTTGCCAAGGAGGGTGCCGTTCACATAGCGCAACTGGTCCTGCTCGCTGGTGTCGTTGCCAAACAGGTCGTTGAGCTTGCTGATCAGTTCGGCCATGTACACCTTTTGCTGTTCCTGCACGCTGCCGCTGCCAGCCTCCGTGATCGGGGCCAGCTTGGGCGTGTCACCGGTGCTTAGTGGCAAGGCGCGCTGGCCCTGGTCTTTCAGGTGATGGTGCGTCAGCACCACCTTGGACAGGTCGATGCCCTCGCGCTCGCGGCCGAACTCCAGCAAGGGCAGCAGGCGCTTGTAAAAGATGGCGCGTTTTTCGATGCCGGTGTTGCCGTAGTCAAAGATCTGCGACAGGAAGGTGTACAGCCTGATGTACGCGCCCATGTCGCTCTTGAACAGGATCAAGGCGTCGAGTTCGTCCTGGGCCGCTTTGATGGCCGCGTCGTCCTTCTTGTCCTTGGCGGTCTTCAGCGCCGCCTGTGCCGCCTTGTAGCGTTTCATCAAGCGGTCTTGCACCGGTGCCAGGGCCGCGACCAGTTCGCTCTGCTTGGCGTCCGGCTTCATTTCCACGGCCACCACGCGGTCGACCTCGAAGTCGTCGTAGTGGCCAGCGGCATCGAGCTTGGCGCGCAGGTTGAACACCAGGTTCGGGTCGGTGGTGGCGCTCAATTCGGCAGTGGTGTGGTAGGTCTTGAAGGCTTCCAGCACCTCCGCGGGGTCGTTGACAAAGTCCAGCACATAGGTAGTGTCCTTGCCAGGGTGGGCACGGTTCAGGCGGCTCAGCGTCTGCACCGCCTGGATGCCGGCCAGGCGTTTGTCCACATACATGCCGCACAGCAGGGGCTGATCGAACCCGGTCTGGAACTTGTTGGCCACCAGCAAGATGCGGTATTCATCGCCCTTGAAGGCCTCGCGGATGTCGCGGCCCTTCAGATTGGGGTTGAGCGCCTTGCTGTTCTCTGTGAAGCCGTCCGGGCCGGACTCCTTGTCATTGACCTCGCCCGAGAACGCCACCAGCGTGCCGATGTCGTAGCCGTGGTCCTTGATGTATGTCTCAATGGCCAGTTGCCAGCGCACGGCCTCCAGGCGGCTGCCAACCACCACCATGGCCTTGGCACGGCTGGCCAGCAGTGGCGCGACAAACTCGCGGAAGTGTTCGACCACCACCTGAACCTTTTGCGCGATGTTGTAGGGGTGCAGCCGCACCCAGCCCATGATGCCTTTCATGGCGGCGTTGCGCTCGACCTCCTGCTCGTTGACTTCTTGCCCGTTGTGGGCCAGCCTGAACGCCAACTGGTAAGGCGTGTAGTTCTGCAGCACGTCCAGAATGAAGCCTTCTTCAATGGCCTGGCGCATCGAGTAAACATGAAACGGCGTCGGCACGTTGTCTGGCGCCGGTTTGCGCGTGGGGTCCGGCCGGGTGCCAAACAGCTCCAGGGTCTTGTTCTTGGGCGTGGCGGTGAAGGCCACAAAGGTGATGCCGCCGTCATCTGCGCGGCTGGCCATCTGCGCCGCCAGGATGTCCTCGGTGCTGACTTCGCCACCGTCGTTCAGCTCTTGCAGCTCTTCGGGGCTCAACACGGCCTTGAGTTTGGCGGCGGCTTCACCGGTCTGCGAGCTGTGCGCCTCGTCGGCAATCACGGCAAAACGCTTGCCCAGCGTGGCCGCCAGCTGGCGCACCGCCTCCAGTGCGAACGGAAAGGTCTGGATGGTGCAGACCACGATCTTCTTGTCGCCTGAAAGCGCCTCGGCCAGCTTGCCGCTTTTGCTGCCGTCCTGGTTTGTGATGGTGGCCACCACGCCGGTGGTGCGCTGGAAGTCAAACAGGGCTTCCTGCAGTTGCGCGTCGATCACGTTGCGGTCAGACACCACCAGCACGGTGTCGAACACCTTCCTGGCCTGCGCGTCGTGCAGCTCGGCCAGAAAGTGCGCCGTCCAGGCGATGGAATTGGTTTTGCCCGAGCCCGCACTGTGCTGGATCAAGTACTTGCTGCCCGGCCCATCTTTCAACACCGCCGTCTGCAGTTTGCGCGTCACGTCAAGCTGGTGGTAACGCGGGAAGATGATGGCCTCAATCTGCTTTTTCTTGTCGCGCCGGGCAATCAGGTAGCGGCCCAGAATCTCCAGCCAGCTCTCGCGTGCCCACACCTGCTCCCACAGGTAGGCGGTGCGGTGGCCACCGGCGGCGTTGACCGGGTTGCCGGCTGCGCCCTCATTGCCCAGGTTGAAAGGCAGGAACACCGTGGCCGGGCCGGCCAGTTTGGTGACCATGGCCACTTCGGAATTGCTCACGGCAAAGTGGATCAGCGCACCGGACGGGAACGAGAGCAAAGGCTCTGCCGCCTGGCCCTTGGGTTTGGGATGGCGGTCAAAGCGGTACTGGTCAACGGCGTCACCCAGGCTCTGGGTGAAGTCGGTCTTGAGCTCCACGGTGGCCACCGGCAGGCCGTTCAGGAACAGTACCAGGTCAATGCTGTTCTCACAGTGCA
>JBBINL010000158.1:0-4412 GCA_037443905.1 Burkholderiales bacterium
GGTATTCGCCCCATTCAAAGCTCTTGATTTCGGCCTTGATGCCGACCTTGGCCAGATCGGCCTGCATCAGCTCGGCGATGCGCTTGGCGTTGGGGTTGTAGGGGCGTTGCACCGGCATGGCCCACAGGTCGGTGGCAAAGCCGTCTTTCAGGCCCGCTGCCGCCAACAGTTTTTTTGCTTCTTCAGGGTTGTAAGCGTCGTCCTTGACGGACTTGTTGTAAGACCACTGGGTGGGTGGAATCGGGTTCGTGGCAGGCACGCCGGTTCCCAGGTAAACGGCTTCGACGATGGCTTTCTTGTTGATGGCCATGTTGACCGCCTTGCGCACGCGCACGTCGTCAAACGGTTTCTTGGTGGTGTTGTAGGCCAGGTAGCCAATGTTCAGGCCAGGTTGCTCCAGCACCACCACATTGGGGTCCTTGCGCATCGCAGCCACATCGGCCGGGTTGGGGTAGGGCATCACATGGCATTCGCCTTTTTGCAGCTTGGCCCAGCGCACCGACGCATCAGGCGTGATGGCAAAAATCAGGTCGTCGATCTTGGCTTTGCCAGCCCAGTACTGGGGAAAAGCCTTGTAGCGGATCAACGCGTCTTTCTGGTACTGCACCAGCGTGAAGGGGCCGGTGCCGATGGGCTCCTGGTCGATCTTCTCGGGGGTGCCTGCCTTGAGCATGGCAATGGCGTACTCTTTGCTTTGAACCGCGGCAAACTGCATGGCCAGGTTGGACAGGAACGGCGCCTCAGGCTTGTTCAAAACGATCTTGATGGTGTAATCGTCCACCTTTTCCACCGACTTGAGCAGCTCGGGCATGCCCATGTCGCCAAAATAGGCGTGGTTGGAACTGGTGACCTTGAAGTAGGGATCGTTTTCTTTCCACTGGCGCTCGAACATGAACATCACGTCATCGGCGTTGAAATCGCGGCTGGGCTTGAAGTTTTTGTTGCTGTGCCACTTGACCCCTTTGCGCAGCTTGAAGGTATAGGTCAGGCCATCTTTGGAGATATCCCAGCTTTGCGCCAACGCCGGCTCAACCTGGGTGGTGCCGCGTTTGAACTGGACGATGTTGTCGTAAATTTGCTCGCTGGCATCAAACGAGGTGCCGGTGGTGTTGATGCTTGGGGCAAAATTTTCCGGGCTGCCTTCAGAGCAGTACACCAGCGTCTTGGCACTGACCTGGGCACCAGCCAGCATCATGGGCAGGGCCAGCGCACACAGCGCGCTGCGCTTGAGCGTGAAACTGCGTTTTGATTTGTGAATACTCATTGAAGACTCCTACAGGTTAAAGCTGACGAGCAGCGGGTTGATTAAGCGGGTTGCATGAATTGCTCAGCCAGATGACAGGCCACCTGCCTGCCAGCGAGCTCGCGCAATACCGGGCGCTCATTGTGGCATTGTGCCGTCACATGCGGGCAGCGGGTTGAAAAGACACAGCCACTGGGCGGGTTCAGCGGCGAGGGCAGTTCGCCGCTGAGCACGATGCGTTTCTTTTTCACGCCGGTGCCGACAATGCCGGGTGTGGAGGCCAGCAGCGCCTGTGTATAAGGGTGCAGCGGCTGGTCAAATACGGTTTTATTCTCGCCCTGCTCGACCGCATGGCCGAGGTACATCACCAGCACATCGTGGGCAATGTGGCGCACCACACCGAGGTCGTGCGAAATGAACAGATAGGCCAGCCCCAGCTCCTGCTGCAGGTCGGCGAGCAAGTTGAGCACCTGGGCCTGGATCGACACGTCGAGCGCCGACACCGGCTCGTCGGCCACGATCAGTGCGGGCTTGAGCATCAGCGCGCGGGCAATCGCGATGCGCTGGCGCTGGCCACCCGAGAACATGTGCGGGTAACGGTCGTAGTGTTCGGGGCGCAAGCCCACAAGCGTCAGCATGGCACGGGCCTGTTCGGAACGCGTTTTGGCATCCAGTTCGGTGTTGATCTCCAGCGGCGCTTCCAGAATGGCGCCGATTTTCTTGCGCGGGTTGAGCGAGCCAAAGGGGTTTTGAAACACCAGTTGCACGGTGCGACGCAGGGCGTGGCGGTCGGTGGCGCTGGTCTTGACCACATCGACGCCACCCAGCAGCAACTCGCCGGAAGTGGGCGTCTCTATCAGCGACACCATGCGTGCCAGGGTGGATTTGCCGCAGCCGGATTCACCCACCACGGCCAGCGTTTTACCCGCCATGACTGTGAACGAAACACCGCTGACCGCCTGCAGGTGATCGGCGGGGCGCGTGAAACCCCGGTTGATCTTGTAAACCTGCTTCAGCTCGCGGGCCACCACCACGGGTGCCGTGGATGGATCAGGAGTCAACTTGGGCTGGTTCATGCCACCGTCCCCTGCAACGGGTAATGGCAGCGCACCCAGCCGCTTTGCAACTCGCGCAACACCGGGCGCTCGGCGCGGCAGTGGTTGTTGGTGTAGATACATCGAGGTGCAAACAGGCAGCCTGTTGGCCGGTCATAGAGCCCTGGCACCATGCCGGGAATGGTGGCCAGACGGTTGGCGCCCTCGCTGCGCTCGGGCATGGCGGCCAGCAGGGCTTCGGTATAAGGGTGTTGCGGTGATTCGAAAATGTCGTGCGCGTTGCGCGTTTCCATGATCTGCCCGGCGTACATCACGGCCACGCGCTGCGCCATCTCGGACACCACACCCATGTTGTGCGTGATCAGCACCAGCGCCATGTTGAGGTCTTTCTGCAGGGTGCGCAGCAGATCCAGAATCTGCGCCTGGATGGTCACATCGAGCGCGGTGGTGGGCTCGTCGGCAATGAGCAGCTTGGGGTTGCAGGAAATCGCCATGGCTATCATGACGCGCTGGCTCATGCCGCCCGAGAGTTGGTGCGGGTAGATGTCCAGGCGGCTCTCGGGTGCGGGGATGCCCACTTGTTCGAGCAACTCGACTGAACGCTTGCGCGCCGCCCGGGCGTCCAGCCCCAGGTGCAGCCGCAAGGACTCGGCCATCTGGAAGCCGACGGTAAAACACGGGTTCAGACTGGTGGTCGGGTCCTGGAAAATCATCGCCATGTCTTTGCCAATCACCTTGCGGCGTTGACTGTCCGACAGGCGCAGCAGGTCGTGGCCGTCAAAACGCAAGCTGTCGGCGCTGATCTGGCCGGGGTAGGCGACCAGTCCCATCAGCGCCATCATGGTGACGCTTTTGCCCGAGCCCGATTCGCCCACGATGCCCAGCACATCGCCCGCGTCGAGCGACAGCGACACGCCGTCCACCGCGTGCATGACTGCGGTTTTGGACGGAAACCGTACCGATAGATTCTTGATTTCCAGCAACGCCATCGACAAACCTTTTCAGCGCTTGAGCTTGGGGTCAAACGCATCGCGCAGACCATCACCCAGCAGGTTGAAGGCCAGCACCGTGATCAAAATCGCCAGACCCGGGAAGGTGACCACCCACCAGGCACGCAGCACAAATTCGCGCGCGTCGGCCAGCATCGTGCCCCATTCGGGTGAAGGCGGTTGCGCACCCAGGCCCAGAAAGCCCAGCGCCGCAGCATCCAGAATGGCCGCCGAGATGCCCAGCGAAGCCTGCACGATCAGTGGCGCGGTGCAGTTGGGCAGCACTTCGTTGAACATCAGGCGCAGGTGGCCCGCGCCGTTCATGCGCGCCGCCGTCACATAGTCACGGCTCATCTCGGCGATGACCGCCGCGCGCGTGATGCGCACGTAATGCGGCAACACCACCACGGCCACAGCCAGCATGGCGTTGACCAGACCGGGCCCGAGGATGGCGACGATGACGATCGCCAGCAGCAGGCTGGGCAGCGTCAGGATGATGTCCATGATGCGCATCACCGCAACCTCAAAAACGCCTCGGAAATAGCCTGCCGTCAGACCCAGGACAACGCCCATCAGCACCGACAGGGCGACCACCATCAGGCCAATGGCCAGCGACAGGCGCGCGCCATGAATCAGGCGCGACAAAATGTCACGGCCGATGGCGTCGGTGCCAAGCAGGTGCGCGCTGCTGCCTCCCGCCTGCCATGCGGGAGGAACCAGAAACACGCTGGGGTCGGTGGCGTCGGGCGCGTAGGGCGCGATCCACGGCGCAAACGCGGCCAACAGCAGCACCAGCAGCACGATCACGAGGCCTGCGACAGCGCCTTTGTTGCTGGAAAAATAGTCCCAGAACTCGCGCAGGCGGTGCGGCGGTTCGATCAGGGCAGGGGTGTCAGCCAGAGTGGTCATGGTGAAGCCCTCAGTGCCGGATGCGTGGGTTGATGATGCCGTAGGTCACGTCCACCAACAGGTTGACCAGCATCACCATGCCGCCGAGCAACAGGATGCCGCCCTGCAAGACGGGATAGTCGCGTCGGCCAATGGCCTCTACCATCCATTTGCCCACGCCTGGCCACGAAAAAATGGTTTCGGTCAGGATCGCGCCGGTGAACAGCACACCGATCT
>JBBINL010000159.1:0-4355 GCA_037443905.1 Burkholderiales bacterium
GTGCTGGTGCTCGAAGTGGGGCTGGGCGGGCGGCTGGACGCGGTCAACATCATCGAGCCTGACTGCGCGATCATCACCAGCATCGACCTGGACCATATTTCGCTGCTGGGTGAAACCCGCGAAGCCATTGGCTACGAGAAGGCCGGCATCATGCGCACTGGCAAACCCGTCGTGGTGAGTGACCCGCTACCGCCGCAAAGCGTGCTCGACCGGGCGCTGGAAGTGGGTGCCGACCTGTGGCGCGTTGGTGTTGACTTCAATACCAGTGGCGACAAGCAGCAGTGGGGCTGGGCTGGCCGCGGCCGCCGATACGCTGGCATGGCCTACCCAGCGCTGCGCGGCGCCAACCAGCTGGTCAATGCCGCCGGCGTGCTGGCGGCATTGACCGCGTTGCGCGACCGGCTTGCGGTCACGGCGCAGGCGGTGCGCAATGGCTTTGCCTTTGTCGATCTGCCGGGACGCTTTCAGATTGTGCCGGGCCAGCCCAATCTGGTGCTCGATGTCGCGCATAACCCGCATGCGGCGGCTGCGCTGGCCGCCAATCTCGATGCCATGGGTTTTTTCCCGACCACGCACGCGGTGTTTGGCGCCATGGCCGACAAGGACATTGCGGCCGTGCTGACGCGCCTGAATCCGCTGGTGGACAAGTGGTATTTCACCAATTTGCCCACTGAGCGGGCCGCCCGCGCCACCGACTTGATGGCGCAATGGCAGGCCATCAACAAGCGCAAAGACTGTTCTGCCGAGGTCTGTGTCGACCCCGAGTCGGCCCTGCAGGCGGCGCTGGCCGCGGCAGACCCCGCTGATAGAATTGTCGTATTTGGATCGTTCCTGACGGTGGGCGGCGTGCTCATCAATGGCGTGCCCCAATTGCAGGCCAAGCATTTGCCTCGTTCCTGATACTCACCCAACTATCTGCATGGACTTTTTCAAGTTTCGCAAAAAAGGCGATGCTGCGCCGAGCGCGTCGGTTCAGCCTGAGAGTGTGGAGCGCATGCGCCAACGCGCCAAGCATCGCCTGATCGGGGCCGCCGTGCTGGTGCTGATCGGCGTGATCGGATTTCCGCTGTTGTTTGACAAGCAGCCCCGGCCGATTGCGGTTGATACCCCGATTGACATCCCCGACAAAAACCAGGTGCCGCCGCTGGCTTTGCCTGAGCCGCCATCTTCCAGTGTGGCGGCAGTGGCGCCGGTGCCACAAGCACTGCCCGCTCCCCCAGCCGTTGCCGCCGCACCGGTGGCAGCCAGGACATCTGCGGCAACTGATTCGGACATCATCACCGAGACGGCAGAACCCGCCAAACCAGCCCAGCCCGTTGCGCCGGTGCTGGCTCCCAAACCGTCCGAAGCCGACAAAGTGCAGGCGCTGCTTGACGGCAAGAGCACCACTGCACAAGCTTCCGCCTCAGAGGTCCGCGTTGTGGTGCAGGTGGGCGCTTTTGCCGATGCGGCGCGGGCCCAGGAGGTGCGCCTGAAAGTGGAGCGCGCCGGCCTCAAGACGTATACCCATGTGGCCGAGACCAAGGATGGCAAACGCATTCGCGTGCGCGTCGGGCCGTTCACAAGCCGGGCAGAGGCTGAAAAGGCGGCGGAAAAAATCAAGAATCTGAATTTGCCTGCCGTCCTGCTGACACTGTGAGGCGTCACGGATGACCATGGCTGCGCTGGACTGGGTATTCGCCACGGTATTGCTGCTGTCGGTGCTGCTGGGCGCCTGGCGTGGCCTGGTGTTCGAGGTGTTGTCCCTGCTCAGCTGGGTGGCCGCGTTCGTGCTGGCGCAGTGGCTGGCGCTGGACGTGGCGCACTATTTGCCAATGGGTGACGCCAGCGGCATGATGCGCTACGGGGCTGGTTTCTTGCTGGTCTTTGTGGTCACGGTCATGCTGGGGGGTCTGCTGGCCGCGCTGCTGAAAAAGCTGATGAGCAGTGTAGGGTTGCGGCCGGTGGATCGGGTGTTGGGGGCGGGTTTTGGCGCCCTGCGGGGTGTCTTGATGCTGTTGTTGGCCACCGTGCTGGCGGCCATGACGCCGTTCAAGACCAGCCCGGCCTGGCAGGCGTCCAGGGGTGTGGCCATGTCGCTGGCTGTCATGCAGGACCTCAAACCCCTTTTGCCGCGTGAATGGGTGCAGTATTTGCCTGCTTGAAAAAGTCGTTGAAAAGATCGGAAAACTATGTGTGGAATCGTTGGGGTGGTCAGTCATGCGCCGGTGAATCAACTGCTGTACGACGCGCTGCTGTTGCTGCAGCACCGCGGCCAGGATGCCGCGGGCATCGTCACGCAGCAAGAGCGCAAATTTTTCATGCACAAGGCCAAGGGCATGGTGCGCGACGTGTTTCGCACACGCAACATGCGCTCGCTGCCCGGCAACTGTGGCCTGGGCCAGGTGCGCTACCCGACTGCGGGCAATGCATTCAGCGAAGAGGAAGCGCAACCTTTTTACGTCAACGCGCCGTTCGGCATCGTGCTGGTGCACAACGGCAACCTGACCAATGCCCATGCGCTGAAAGCCGAGCTGTTCAGTGCCGATCATCGCCACATCAACACCGAAAGCGACTCCGAGGTGCTGCTCAACGTGCTGGCGCACGAGATTGGCGAGACCACGCGCGGTCTGCCCTTGACAGCTCACGACGTGTTCGAGGCGGTGCGCAAGGTGCACCGGCGCATCAAAGGCTCGTATGCGGTGATCGCCATGATTGCCGGCCATGGCGTGCTGGCATTTCGTGACCCGTTTGGCATTCGCCCGCTGTGCATCGGCGCGGCCGACGGCACTGTGATGCTGGCCAGCGAATCAGTGGCCATGGAAGGCACCAACCACAAGTTCGAACGCAATATCGAACCCGGCGAGGCCGTGTTCATCGACCTGCAAGGCCAGGTGCATGCGCAGCAGTGCGCCGACCACCCGGTGCATAACCCCTGCATTTTTGAATTTGTCTACCTGGCGCGACCCGACTCGGTGATGGACGGCATCTCGGTCTACCAGGCGCGCCTGAACCTGGGCGAAACATTGGCCAAGCGGGTGATCTCGACCGTGCCACCCAACGAGATCGACGTGGTCATCCCGATCCCCGAGTCCAGCCGCCCCAGCGCCGCCCAACTCGCGCAGCTGCTGGGTTTGCCTTACCGCGAGGGTTTTGTCAAAAACCGCTATGTGGGCCGCACTTTCATCATGCCGGGGCAGTCGGTGCGCAAAAAGTCGGTGCGGCAAAAACTCAACGTGATCGCCAGCGAGTTCAAGGGCCGCAACGTGCTGCTGGTGGACGACTCCATCGTGCGTGGCACCACCTCCAAGGAAATTGTGCAAATGGCACGCGATGCCGGTGCCAACAAGGTGTACATGGCCAGCGCCGCGCCTCCTGTGCGCTATCCCAACGTCTATGGCATCGACATGCCCACCCAGGATGAATTGGTGGCAAACAACCGCACCGTGGAAGAAATCCGCAGAATCATTGGCTGTGATGCGCTGATTTACCAGGATGTGGCCAGCATGAAAAAAGCCATCGGTTCGCTCAATCCGGCCATTGCCAACTTTGACGCCTCCTGTTTTGACGGCATCTATGTCACTGGCGACATCACGCTGGCAGATATCGTGCGGCTCAATGCGAACCGTGTCGATAGCGATGAAACCCAGGAAGACAATTCGCGCCTGGCGTTGCCCAACCATGAAGACTGACCATGCCTGCCAAAAAGCTTCCTGACCACCTCCGCCGTGACACGCTGGCGGTGCGCGCCGGCATTGCGCCCAGCCAGTATGGCGAAAACTCCGAGGCGCTGTATCTGACAAGCAGCTTCGTCCAGCCCGATGCCGAGACCGCGCGCCGCCGCTTTGCCAACGAGGAGGACGGTTACACTTATACACGCGTCGGCAACCCGACCGTGACCGGCATGGAGCAGCGCCTGGCCGCGCTCGAAGGCACCGAGGCGGCAATTGCCACTTCGAGCGGCATGGCCGCCGTATTTTTGCTGGGCATGGGGCTGTTGCGCGCCGGCGACCATGTGGTGTGCTCGCAATCGGTTTTCGGCTCCACCTTGCGCCTGTTTGCCGGTGAGTTTGCCAAATTTGGCGTCGAAGCCAGCTTTGTCTCGCAGACGGATGTGGCCCAGTGGCGTGCGGCGCTCAAGCCCAACACCAAACTGTTGTTTGCCGAAACCCCGACCAATCCGCTGACCGACATTTGCGACATTGCTGCGCTGGCCGACGTGGCCCATGCGGGCGGCGCGCTGCTCGCGGTGGACAACTGCTTTTGCACGCCAGCGCTGCAACGCCCGATCGAGTTTGGCGCCGATTTCATCATCCACTCAGGCACCAAATACCTCGATGGCCAGGGGCGTGTGGTGGCGGGTGCGATTTGCTGCA
>JBBINL010000160.1:0-4353 GCA_037443905.1 Burkholderiales bacterium
ACGCCGACCACATCCTGACCAGGGCGCCGGGGCTGAGGGTCAGCATTGTGGAGGGGGCTGCAGCCGTGACCGCGCTGCCTGTGGATGCATACTGACAGACCAACTGTTTTGCAAGTCAAGGCAGCCTCGGTTCCCACTTTGCATCGCCTGGATGCCATTTGAATATGAGCATTCAAGTCGGCCACGTTGAGCCGTGTTCCGGCACCACGGCGCGCCAGCCCAGTTCGCGCTTGATGCGACCGCGCAGCGTGTCGGCTGGACCGGCCTCGCCGTGCACGACGTAGACCTGGTCAGGTGCCTGCGGCATGGTGCGCAGCCAGGCCAGCAACTGGTTGGCATCGGCGTGGGCCGAGGCTGACTCGAGCTGCACCACCTCAGCGTTGACTTCGACATCGCGACCATGGAGGCGCACCGACTTGGCGCCGCTGGCCAGCGTGGCGCCGCGCGTGCCGGGTGCCTGGTAGCCGGTCAGGATGATCATGTTGCGGTGATCGCCCGCATAGTGTTCCAGGTGGTGCAGCACGCGCCCGCCGGTGGCCATGCCGCTGGCAGACAGAATCACCATCGGGCCGTGGCGGCTGGCCAGAGCCTTCGACTCATCGGTGCTGTTGACCATGGTGGCGTTGCGCGTCATGGCCCGCGTGTCCTGCTGGCTCAGTCGGTGTTCACCGGGGTGCTCTTCAAACAAATGGGTGGTGTGGATGGCCATCGGGCTGTCCAGAAACACCGGCAGAGAGGTCGGCAATTCACCTTTCATCTTGAGCAGGTGAATGGCGTGCAGCAAAGCCTGCGCGCGGCCGACGGCAAACACCGGCACTACCGCCACGCCGCCGCGCTTGGCCACGCGTTGCAAGGCAGGGGCCAGTTCTGCCAGAACGTCTTCCCTGGGGTGGATGCGGTCACCGTAAGTGGATTCGATCAGCACCGTGTCGGCCTGTGGCGCATCATCGGGCGGGCTCATGACGAGGTCATCCGGCCGGCCCAGGTCACCCGAAAACAAAATGCGCCGGCCTGCCACTTCCAGCAGGATGCTGGAGGCGCCGAGAATGTGGCCGGCCGATCTGAAAGTGATTTTCCAGCCCTTCATGGGTGACACGGCTTTGTCAAATTCCACCGCCTTGATCAGCGGCAGCGCGTCGAGCGCGTCCTGGCGGGTGTACAGGGGCAGGGCCGGTGCGTGTCTGGACAAGCCATGACGGTTGGCAAAGGCAGCGTCTTCTTCCTGGATGTGACCACTGTCGGGCCACAGGATGCGGCACAGGTCGCGCGTGCCCCGGCTGGCATAGACATGGCCGGCAAAACCCTCCTTGGCCAGCAGTGGCAGGTAGCCGCTGTGGTCGAGGTGGGCATGGGTCAAGGCCACCGCATTGATCTGATCGGGCGGCACGGGCAACGGCGTCCAGTTGCGCAGGCGCAATTGTTTATAGCCCTGGAACAGGCCACAGTCCACCAGCAGACGCTGGTCTTCATGCTTGACCAGGAATTTGGAGCCGGTAACGGTGCTGGCGCCGCCCAGAAAAGAGATGGTCACGCTCATGTCGAGGTCTCCTTGTGTTGCCAGATGGATCAAGCCACGCTGCAGGAATGAACAGCGTGGCTTGATTCTGGACTTTTTTCGGCGCAAACCAGCGACAAATGTCAAGTGAAAAAGCTTTTTAACCGGTCAGTCCAGCTGTCACCGGTGGGCGAATGCTTGCTACCTCCCTTTTTCAGCGACTCGTCGAGTTCGCGCATCAGCTTGCGCTGGTGTTCGGTCAACTTGACGGGGGTTTCAACCAGGATATGGCAGTAGAGGTCGCCGGGATAGTTGGATCGCACACCCTTGATGCCCTTGCCGCGCAGGCGGAACTGCTTGCCGGTTTGCGTGCCTTCAGGGATGTCGATGGCGGCCTTGCCTGCAAGCGTGGGCACGTCAATTTCACCGCCGAGGGTGGCGGTGATCATGCTGATCGGTACAGTGCAATGCAGGTCGTCGCCATCGCGCTCGAAAATATCGTGCTTTTTCAGGCGGATTTCAATGTACAGATCGCCAGGCGGGCCGCCATTGGTGCCGGGCTCGCCATTGCCCGCGCTGCGGATGCGCATGCCATCGTCGATGCCCACCGGAATCTTGACTTCGAGAGTCTTCTGCTTCTTGATCTTGCCCTGGCCGTGGCAAGTGGGGCAGGGTTCAGGGATCACCTTGCCAGTGCCGCGGCAGCTCGGGCAGGTTTGTTGCACGCTGAAAAAACCCTGGCGCATTTGCACTGCACCGGTACCGCCGCAGGTGCCGCAGGTCTTGGCTTTGGTACCGGGCTTGGCGCCGCTACCTTGACAGGTGTCGCAGGTGTCCCAGCTCGGGATACGGATTTGCGCGTCCTTGCCATTGGCCGCTTCTTCCAGAGTGATTTCCATGGCGTAGCTCAAGTCGCTGCCACGGTAGACCTGGCGGCCACCAGCGCGGCCGCGTTGCTGGCCGAACATGTCGCCAAAAATATCGCCAAAGGCCTCGGCAAAACCGCCATAGGCATCGCCGCCCGCGCCGCCGCGCATGTTCGGGTCGACGCCGGCAAAGCCGTGCTGGTCATAGGCCGCGCGCTTTTGCGGGTCAGACAGCATTTCATAGGCTTCCTTGGCTTCCTTGAACTTTTCTTCGGCGGCCTTGGCACCGTCGCCGCTGTTGCGGTCAGGGTGGTGCTTCATCGCAAGTTTGCGATAGGCTTTCTTGATTTCTTCGTCCGTGGCGTTCTTGGGAACGCCCAGCACTTCGTAGTAATCTCTTCTGGACATGGTCTGGGGTTGCCTGATGTTTCAATGCAAACGCCGCGGTGAACTTTTCACGGTTCAGCGCGGCGCAAGCAAACGGTTGTAAGACAGCGTGAAAGCAAGCAC
This sequence comes from Burkholderiales bacterium, assembly GCA_037443905.1. GTDB lineage: Bacteria > Pseudomonadota > Gammaproteobacteria > Burkholderiales > Burkholderiaceae_C > Rhodoferax. The sequence goes on from JBBINL010000160.1 coordinate 2,872, forward strand.
TTAGGGTTTTTTGACCTCTTTCACTTCTGCATCGACCACATTGTCGTCGGCCTGGGCCGAACCACCCTGCGCGCCCGGCTGGGCGGTGTCGCCGGCCCCCGCGCCTTCAGCGGCCTGCTTGGCCTGCATGTCGGCGTACATCTTTTCACCCAGCTTCTGGCTGGCCGTCATCAAGGCGGCGCTCTTGTCGTCGATGGCCGTCTTGTCATCGGTCTTCAGCGCTTCTTCAAGTGACTTGATGGCGGCTTCGATGCTGGTTTTTTCGGCTGCATCGATCTTGTCGCCGTACTCGGTCAGGCTCTTCTTGACGCTGTGCACGGTGGCTTCGCCCTGGTTCTTGGCTTGCACGATTTCGAGCTTCTTCTTGTCTTCGGCGGCGTTGAGCTCGGCGTCCTTGACCATTTGCTGAATCTCGGCCTCGGACAGGCCCGAATTGGCTTTGATCGTGATCTTGTTTTCCTTGCCCGTGCCTTTGTCTTTGGCACCGACGTGCAGGATGCCGTTGGCGTCGATGTCGAACGACACTTCGATCTGCGGTACACCACGCGCTGCCGGCGGAATGCCTTCGAGGTTGAACTCGCCCAGCAACTTGTTGCCGGATGCCATTTCGCGCTCGCCCTGGTAGACCTTGATCGTTACCGCCGGCTGGTTGTCGTCGGCGGTCGAGAAGGTCTGCGCAAACTTGGTCGGGATGGTCGTGTTCTTGGCGATCATTTTGGTCATGACGCCGCCCAGGGTTTCAATGCCCAGGCTCAAGGGGGTCACGTCCAGCAACAACACGTCGCTGCGGTCGCCCGAGAGCACCTGACCCTGGATGGCAGCACCCACGGCCACCGCCTCGTCGGGGTTGACGTCCTTGCGCGGCTCACGGCCAAAGAGTTCCTTGACTTTTTCCTGCACCTTGGGCATGCGGGTCATGCCGCCGACCAGGATCACGTCGTTGATCTCCGCCGCGCTGACACCGGCGTCTTTCAGGGCGGTGCGGCACGGCGCGATGGTGCGCTCGATCAGGTCTTCGACCAGGGCTTCCAGTTTGGCGCGCGTGAGCTTGATGTTGAGGTGCTTCGGGCCGGTGGCGTCAGCCGTCACGTAGGGCAGGTTGATGTCGGTCTGGGCGCTGCTGGAGAGCTCGATCTTGGCTTTTTCAGCGGCTTCTTTCAGGCGCTGCAATGCCAGCACGTCCTTGGACAGGTCAACGCCTTGCTCTTTCTTGAACTCACCGATGATGTAGTCGATGATGCGCTGGTCGAAGTCTTCGCCACCGAGGAACGTATCACCGTTGGTGGAGAGCACTTCGAACTGTTTTTCGCCATCGACGTCGGCGATCTCGATGATCGAGATGTCGAACGTGCCACCACCCAAGTCGTAGACGGCGATCTTGCGGTCGCCTTTTTCGTTCTTGTCCATACCGAAGGCCAGCGCGGCCGCGGTCGGCTCGTTGATGATGCGCTTGACTTCCAGACCGGCGATGCGACCGGCGTC
>JBBINL010000161.1:0-4214 GCA_037443905.1 Burkholderiales bacterium
ACCCAGGGACCGCAAACTGCTATTGCTGGGGCGGGGTAACTGCCGGATTTAGGTTTATTGGTGACCATCCCGTTCTGGGTTGCCAACCCGTCGTTCGCCGACCTCGCCAGCACCATCGCCCAGGTCAAGCCGGCCATCGCGCTGGTCGGCACCTACAAGGCCACCAACAGTCCGCGCTTCACCTTTCGCGGCACGGGTTTTGTAGCGACGCCAGACCAGCAGGGCCAGGGTAATCTGCTGGTTACCAACGCACATGTGCTGCCGCTGCCGGACAAGGCTGAACCCAATGCCAGTCTGGTGATGCAAATCAAGGTTGGCCAAAACCAGTGGCAGATGCGCCCGGTCACCGTGCTCGAAGTGGACACGCTGCACGACCTGGCCTTGCTGCGCTTTGATGGGCCGGCGTCGGCCGCTTTCAGGGTCGGCAACTCCGATGCGGTACGCGAAGGGCAATCGCTTGCCTTCATGGGTTTTCCGATGGGTGGCGCACTGGGGTTTTCGCCGGTGACGCACCGGGGCACGGTGTCGTCCATTGCCACCATGGCCTTGCCGATGCCAACCGCGCGCCAACTCAACGAGCAAAGCGTTCGCAGTCTGCGCGGTGGCAGCAGTTTTGACATCTTCCAACTCGATGGCACGGCGTATCCGGGCAACAGCGGCGGCCCGCTGTTTGACCCGGAGTCCGGCGAAGTGCTAGGGGTGGTGAACATGGTGCTGATCAAGGGGACACGCGAATCTGCATTGACGAAACCGTCCGGCATCAGCTACGCCATTCCGTCACGGTTTGTGCTTGAGTTGCTGCAAAAGCACACCGTGCGTTGACACTGGCCGCTGGAATCATGACTCCGGCATGAAGCGGGTGGAGTTTTCCAGGTCGTCGTGCGTGGTGCCTGCTTGCATGGCGCTGACAAACTTGAGCCAGGGCAAATCGGGCTCGGCCAATTTGAAGGCATAAAACCCGTGCAGGCCGTTGGACTGATCGCGCACGGCGATGGCCTTGATGGTGGAGCGTTCGGCTTGGCCAAGCTCGATGGTGGCTTCGCCCCAAACATCAAGCGGCAATGGTGTGCGTGAAAAAACCTCGAATCCGAACAACGACAATTCAACCACCATCAAGGTAAAAACCTGGTCTCTGGAGGCAACATGCAGCGACAGCGCGCCAGGACATTTGACCGAATAGCGCTGGTGATGGCGCTGCACTTGTTGCACCCGCACGTCATCAATCCTGGGTAACACAGCCTGAAACGCCGGCAAATCGTAAATGGCGTGGAGCAACTGTTTTTTGCGCTGGTTGAGTTGGGCAAACACCTGGGTGCGGTGGTTGAAAAAATAGTCCAACAGCTCCGGGGTCATGACCGGATCGTTGGTGGTGAAGTAGCGGCGACCGGGCAGCACAATGTTGGGTAACACGGCCTGAGTGAAGTAGTGGTGCAGATTGCGCCGCAATGGCTTGTGTCCGTACACCTTTTCAAATATTGCCGGGGCTCTGTGCAGGTCGAGCGTGGCACCAATGGCGGGTGCTCCATTGGCAAAGTCATACTTTTCTACCGAGGTTTCACTGAGCCTCTGAAAGTAGAGCAGTGATTCGTACAGCTCGATGCGGTTCGGGTTGACGGCAATCACCAGGTGGCGGGTATCGAAGAAGGTCGTGCAGTAGTTGTACATGAACTTCATCAGCGGAAACAGGATGGTGCCGCCGGTCTTGCGGAACTTGGGGTGCACCGCCAGTGCAGACACTTCTGCAATATGGCCCTTGAGGGCGCGCACCTGGTTGAGATCGAAGATGGCTTGCAGGGGAAACCCAAACAGGCTCTCGCGAATGAGCGACATGGTGCCCACCACTTTGCCGTCAAACTTGGCGCACAGAGTGGTGGTGGTCGGCAGCGCGTGATAGATGGTGACCCGCATGCCTGAGGGATCAGGCTTCATGAAGCCGCTACTCACATAGGCATCATGCAGCAGCCTGAAACAAGCCTCCAGCTCTTCCTGGGTTTCGGCAATTTTAAGAACCAGACGGGGGTCAGGGTGGGCATCGCATTCAACAAAAGAACGATAGATGGCAAACCGCGTCTTGCGCGGCAAAAACCCGAGCAGCCTGCGCAAGCCCTGGCTCAAGGAATGCTTAATGCGCATCACTGACCGGGTTCTGCACCCACTCTGAAAAAAATCATGGCTTTACCTCAAAAAATGAAGCTGTCCTGAGTTTAGCGATCGATTACTCTTTGTGACAAGCTGTAACTGTAGTTAATGAGTGTCGAGATTATTTACAGCGCCGCCTTTGGGTTTCAAAAAAGCAACTTCAGGTCAACCGTAACTCATTGTTTTCAACATGCATTTGAGTATTGTCATTGTTTGGGCATAATTTCTGCTTGTAGAACGAATGAAGATAAGACCAAATCGACAGAGTCATGAAAAGCACTCAGCCATCAAATTCGATGCAAGCTGGCGAAAATCAAAGAGCCGCTGACCGATTTATTTCTGAGCTGCCGGTAGAGATCCATGGATCAAAAGGCATCACCAGAAATATCAGTGCCACGGGCGTCTATTTTGAAACCAGCGTCGAACCAGCGCCTGGCTCCAAAGTCAGTTTTACGGTCGAGGTGGTCGTGAACGGCGAAGCCCTGAAAATGGTCTGCTCGGGTGAGGTGGTCAGGGTGGACCACAAGGAAGGCATCATGGGCATTGCGGTCAAACTGGCCAATTCATTTTTTGCCGACACCCATAACTCGGACAATCCGCCTACTGCCTGACTTGGACGGTTTGCCAAATTTACAGGTTCTCCAGCAAGCCCAGCATGGCTGCTTCGCACAAATCTAGTACCCGCGCAAAACCAGCCTGATTGCCGTGATACGGGTCCGGCACCTCATTCACGCCCAAGGCTGGCGCAAACGACATCAGCAATTGCAGTTTATGGAGGTAAAGCGGCGGGCACTGACGCTGGAGTTCTTTCAGATTGAGCTCATCCATGGCCAGGATCAGGTCAAAGCGCTGAAAATCCTGTTCGCGCACCGGCCTGGAGCGTTTCTTGCCGGGCTCGTAACCCCGGCTTGACAACGCTGTTCTGGCGCGAATGTCCATTTGTTTGCCGATTTGCGCCAGAGTTCCAGCCGAGTCGAACACGAAACGGCCTGCGTGCCCTGTGTTGCGGGCCATTTGTCGGCCAACCGAACAGGCCATGGGTGAGCGGCAGATATTGGCCATGCACACCAGCAGAATCCTGGTCATTGCAGTGGTAGCGCCCGAATGGATGTCAAGTGCACTGACGGGCGCGCCACATGGGCCTCGAACGGGTGGTGCTTGCCGCCAAAGGATTTGAGAATGCGCTGCACATAACTGCGGGTTTCCTGATAGGGCGGCACGCCCCGATATCGCTCCACAGTGCCTTCACCGGCGTTGTAAGCGGCCGCCACCAACGCCACATCGCCTTCAAAATAGGCCAGCAACCAGCGCAAATAATTGAGCCCGCCACGAATGTTCTGTGCCGGATCGAAGGCGTTTTTCACATTGAAGCGCTCGCTGGTCTCGGGAATCAGCTGCATCAACCCCTGCGCGTTTTTGGTGGACACGGCCAAAGGGTCGAATTTGGACTCGGCCGCAATGATTGCCAGGGCCAGTTGCGGCTCGACATTGAACTGCGGCGCCATCTTCATGACCAGGTTGAATATTTTGCGCGGAGCGATCAGGGTGTAATCCACCCGCGGCAACTCTGTCACCTGGGGTGGTTCGGGCTGGGACTCAGGTTCAGGCTCGCGCATGCACTCGGGCATCTTGGCCTGCTGATCGCCCAGCAGGGAAAGCATGCGCTGTGCGGCGCCGATTCCCTGCTCTGCGGCGGCGTGAAACAGGTAGGCCGCCGTGGCATCGTCGCGCGCCACGCCCCGGCCGTTGGCATACATCCAGCCCAGGTTGTACTGGGCATCGCGGTCGCCCTGACGCGCTGCTTCGCAATACAGAATCATGGCCAGCTGAGCGTCGCGCGGCACGCCCTCGCCGTGCTCATAAGCACGCGCTTGCTCGAACCGCGAGTCATGCGGTGTGCTGGGTATCGCCAGGACTTGCGCTGCGGCCATCAAACCGGTCCAGGCGCAGATCAGCAACACCACTGATCGAAAGCGTTTCAAGCCATTGGTATGCATGTGATGATGTTATGTCGTTTTGATCGCCCTGTCACCAGCGGACACGACCGACACAGCGGACGGGTTGCATACAATCGC
>JBBINL010000162.1:0-4122 GCA_037443905.1 Burkholderiales bacterium
GAATCGCCAGAGATAGCGCCATCACCGTCCTCCTTCAACTGCGCAAGACCAGCGCATCGGTGTCGTCCCACCAGAAAAACACCTTGTCTTCCCAGGTGATGTCGAGCAGTTCCAGGCGCGAACCGTTGGGCTCGGTGATCTTCATCCGGGTGCCTTGCGGGGTGATCACGATGTAGGTGTTGTAGGAGCCGAAATAAGCGATCTCCTTGACGACACCGGTAAACAGGTTACGGCTGATCCCTGCGGGCGCCTGCTTGCCGATGCTCACCTTTTCGGGGCGCACCGCCACTGCGGCCGCCATGCCCACGGTACCGCTGATGCTGTAGCCGACGTGCACCTCGCCAATGGCCGTCTGCACCGCACAATGGTCGGCCTCGTCAACGCTGATCTTGCCGTCGAGCAGATTGACGCTGCCGATAAAGTCGGCAACGAACCGTGATGTGGGGTATTCGTAAATGGCTTGCGGCGTGCCAACCTGCAACACCCGACCCTTGCTCATGACGGCGATGCGTCCGGCCATGGTCATGGCTTCTTCCTGGTCGTGCGTCACCATGACGCAGGTCACACCCACTTTTTCGATGATGTTGACCAGTTCGAACTGCGTTTGCTCACGCAGCTTTTTGTCGAGCGCACCCAGCGGCTCGTCCAGCAGCAGCACCTTGGGTCGCTTGGCCAGGCTGCGCGCCAGCGCAACGCGCTGCTGCTGCCCGCCCGAGAGCTGGTGCGGCTTGCGCTTGGCGTAAGGCGTGAGTTGGACCAGGTCGAGCATCTGGCCCACGCGCTTTGAAATCTCGTCTTTGGGCAAGCCTTCGCGTTTCAGGCCAAAAGCGACGTTTTCCCAGATGTCCAGGTGCGGAAACAGCGCGTACGACTGGAACATCATGTTGAACGGCCGCTCGTACGGCGCCAGTTTGGCGACATCCTGCCCCGCCAGCAAAATGCGCCCGGAAGTTGGTGTCTCGAACCCCGCCAGCATCCGCAGCAAGGTCGATTTGCCGCAACCCGAGCTGCCCAGCAAGGCAAAAATCTCACCCTGTTTGATCGACAGGTTGACCTCATCGACGGCCACCGCCTCGTCAAAGCGTTTGACCAGTTTCTCGGTCACCAGGAAATTGTCTTTGGGCGCTGCGTCAGCCATGTTCGCGTCTCAGTTTTGAAAAATCAGACCAAGAAAAAGGGCTGCTCATACTCAGCGTACAAACAGCCCTGTGAGTTTGGCAAAGCCTGTGTTACTTGCCTTTTTTGAAGCTGTTGTACGCGGTCGCCATGGCTTCGCGCGCTTCGTTGGTGAAGCTGCTGGGCGCAATCATCTTGGCAAAGTAATCGCCTTCGACAAAAATGGTCTTGTTGCCGGCGATTTCAGGATTGATCTGCGCGATGGCGGCCTTGTTGGCGGTGGGGTAGTTCATCTCATTGGACATCTTGGCGGCATTTTCAGCGCGCAGGTAAAAGTCGATGAACGCCATCGCGTTGTTGGGGTGCTTGGCGTCCTTGGTGATCGCCATCGTGTCAAAGAAAATCAGCGCACCGGTGCTGGGCAACAGCGCTTCGATCTCGTCCTTGGACTTGTTTTCCTTGGCGCGTCCGGCTGCAATGTTGATGTCGCCAGACCAGCCGATCGCCACGCAGGCTTTGCCGCCGGCAATGTCGTCGATCATGGTCGAGCTGAAGATGCGCACGTCCTTGCGTACCTTGGCCAGCATGTCGGTCGCGGCCTTGTAGTCAGCGGGGTCGTTGGAATAAGCGTCCTTGCCGATGTAGTGCAGCGCAACCGGGATGATTTCTGTCGGCGAATCCAGGTAGGCGATGCCGCAGGATTTGAGCTTGGACGTGTACTCGGGTTTGAACACCAGGTCCCAGGCGTTCTCTGGCATGGGCGTCTTGCCCAGCGCCTTGGCGACTTTGGTCTTGTTGATGCCCACGGTGGTGAAGCCCCAGGCCCACGGCACCAGGTACTTGTTGTCCGGGTCGGTGTACTTGGCCAGGGTTGCCATGATCGGCGCGTCCAGGTTGGCCAGGTTCTTGATCTTGGATTTGTCCAGGGGCTGGAACATGCCGCCTTCGATCTGCGGCTTGGCAAACACGCTGCCGGGCACCACGATGTCGTAGCCGGTGTTGCCAGCCACCAGCTTGGCGTGCAGTGCCTCGTTGGTCTCGAAGGTGTCGTAATTGACCTTGATGCCGGTTTCCTTTTCAAACTCGGCGATCATGCCTTCAGGGATGTAGTCGGGCCAGTTGTAGATATTGAGCACTTTTTCTTCAGTGTTCACCGGGGCTGCCGGGGCGGCTGGCGCAGAGGCAACCGGAGCCGGCGCAGCAACTGGTGCAGGCGGCTCCTCTTTTTTGCCACAACCTGCCAGCACGATGGCAGAAAGCACAAATGACCAAAGGTATTTTTTCATCATCAATAAACTCCAAGCAATAGAACGTTAAGGGGAAGCGTTAGTTTAAGCCTAGCAAAAACCAGACCATGCAAATTTTGTGGTACGGGTTCAAATCAACCCTTTTTGGGTCAGTTCCTGCTGCGTCAGGTCCAAGGCCTGGCGAATCAGGCGCATCATTTCATCGATGTCGGCGTGCGTCATGATCAAGGGGGGTGCAATGATCATGCGGTCGCCCACCGCGCGCATGATCAGGCCGTTCTGGAAACAGTGGCGCCGGCACATCATGCCCACGCCCAGCGCCTCGTCGAAGCGCTCGCGGCTGGACTTGTTCTTCACCAGCACCAGGCCGGCAGTCAAGCCGCAGGTTTCGGCCACCCCCACCAGCGGGTGCGCGGCGATGCCTTCGAAACATTTGGCCAGATAGGGGCCAATGTCGTCCCTGACGCGTTGCGGCAACTGCTCTTGTTCCATGATGTCCAGGTTGGCCAGCGCCACGGCACAGGCCACCGGGTGGCCACTGTAGGTGTAGCCGTGGTTGAACTCCCCACCCTTCTCGATCAGCACCTTGGCCACCCGATCGCCCACCATGACGCCGCCGAGCGGAATGTAGCCGCTGGTGACGGCCTTGGCGAAGGTCACCAGGTCGGGCTTGTAGCCAAATTTTTCATAGGCGAACCAGTGACCGAGGCGGCCAAAGGCACAAATCACCTCGTCGCTGATCAGCAGGATGCCGTATTTGTCGACGATGCGCTGAATCTCTGGCCAATAGGTCGCTGGTGGAATGATGACACCACCGGCGCCCTGGATCGGTTCGGCAATGAAAGCGGCCACCTTGTCGGCGCCCAGCTCCAGGATTTTTTCTTCCAGCCAGCCTGCAGCGCGCAGGCCAAAGGCGTCGGCGCTTTCGCCAGGCAAACCGTTTTCGAAAAAATACGGCTGACCGATGTGCGTGATGTTGGGAATCGGCAAATCACCCTGCGCGTGCATGCCGCTCATGCCGCCCAGCGAGGCCCCGGCCATGGTGCTGCCATGGTAGGCGTTGTGGCGGCTGATGATCACCTTGCGCTGCGGCTGCCCCATCAGGTCCCAGTAACGGCGCACCATGCGCACGTTGGAGTCGTTGCTCTCAGAGCCGCTGCTGGAGTAGAACACATGCTCGAAACTGCGGCCGTCAACCCTGGGTGCCAGCGATGCCAGTTTGGTCGCGAGCTGGACCGCCGGCAGGTTGGTGGTCTGGAAAAAGCTGTTGTAAAACGGCAGCGTCAGCATCTGGTCATAGGCCGCCTGCGCCAGCGCCTTGCGGCCATAGCCCGCGTTGACGCACCACAGGCCGCTCATGGCATCGAGTATCTTCTCGCCTTCGGAGTCCCAGATGTAGATGCCTTCAGACCTGACGATCACGCGCGCACCGCGTGTGGCCAGGTCTCCATGGTCGGTAAAAGGGTGGATGAAATGGGCACTGTCGAGCGCCTGGATTTCCCGGGTGGACAGGGGCAGAGAAGATGTTGGTGCGTTCATGGGGATCGTCCTTGATGCAGAAAAAATGTAAATTGGCCTCAGACATGCAACAGCAGGTGCTCGCGCTCCCAGGGGGAAATCACCTTCATGAACTCGTCGAACTCAAGTTCCTTGACCTCAGAGTACACGGTGATGAATTCCTTGCCCAGCACCTCGTGCAGTTCCGATTCGCGGCGCAGCCAGTCCAGCGCCTCGCCCAGACTGCGCGGCAGCGCGTACG
>JBBINL010000163.1:0-4119 GCA_037443905.1 Burkholderiales bacterium
GATGGTGGATGTCGTGATCACGCAAACCCGCACTTTCACGCTGCGTGGTGAGGTGGTCACCCAGGACCTGGCCCTGGCGTCTTGAGCGTCTTGAAATACCTGCACAGCTACCCGGCTGCCACGCTGGCGCAGGTGGCGCACATGCTGCAAGAGGACCAGGTGGCCGACTGGCTGCTGCAAAAATACCCACAGGCCCACACGGTGCGTACCGACCGCGCCCTGTTTGACTATGTGCAGGCGCTCAAAGCCGATTACCTGCGCGGCGCCGAGCCAGTCAACAAGGTGCTGTTCGACAACAAGCTGCACGTGGTGAAGAACGCCCTGGGCACGCACACCAGCGTGACGCGCGTTCAGGGCAACAAGCTCAAGGCCAAACGTGAAATTCGCATTGCCTCTTTGTTCAAAAGCGTGCCCGATGCGTTTTTGCGCATGATCACCGTGCACGAACTGGCGCACCTGAAAGAAAAGGCCCACGACAAGGCCTTTTACCAACTCTGCAAGCACATGGAGCCGGACTATCACCAGCTTGAATTCGAGGTGCGCGTCTATCTGACGCACCTGGAAACCGCTGGAGCACGGCTGTGGGATGCTGCTGGCGATGATGGCCTTGCGGGTCAGACCACTCGCGTAGCGATGTGCGCTGACCCCAACTGATTGGAACGCAGCGGCTTGAGCAAATCAGACAGCCCGTTGTGATCGATCTCGTGCATCAATGCCAGCAGGCGGCCAATCTCGCCCTTGGGCACGCCCTCGCGCACAAACCAGCACAGATAGTCGCCAGGCAAATCGGCAATCAGGCGACCTTTGTATTTGCCAAAGGGCATGCTGCGGGTGACAAGCAGATTCAGGTCTTCAGGCTGGCGATAATCCGGACACATGCGGCCGTTGTCGGTGCTGTAGACCAGGCCAGTGCTGGAAAGCTTCTCTTTCATGGGTGTTCAGACAAAGGGCAGGCAGGTTGCAGAAGATCATGAATTGTCGACGAAAGCCGGTATGTCAGTATGGCAGGCAACACGCTTCCAGGTAAGTCCCCCATGTCACGCCAAAGCGTTTGGGCGCCCAAGGTGGACGTCGCCAGCAACGACATGATCTCCGCGTTGTCGGCACCCCGTCTGCACCACGCGCCGTAAAGCTCAGGGCAGCAGGTCGAGCGCTCGCATATAGGCCGGCTGCACCATCAGCTCATCCCACGGTGTGGCACGGCAGGTGGGCAACAGGGCCATGCGGCGTTCTTCACTGGCCTGCAGCGGCTGCCACTGGCCCTTGAGTTGCGCTTCGGTCAAGCCATTGATGAGGGCGTCCAGCTCGGCACCCTCGCCCAGGGACTGGTTGCACAGCAGAACCATGTCGCAACCCGCATTCAGTGCCGCCAGCGCCGCCTGGGTCGGGCTGACCGGCTGGCCATCGAGGACGCGGGCACCGGCCATCGACAGGTCGTCGCTAAACACCGCGCCGGTAAACCGGAGCTGGCCGCGCAAAATGTCAGCCAACCATTTGCCTGAAAAACCAGCCGGCCGGGCGTCGACCTTGGGGTAGACCACATGCGCCGGCATGACGCTCGCCAGCGCCGTGCCGAGCCAGTCATAGGGCCGGGCATCGTCGGCCAGAATGGCCTTGAGGCTGCGCTTGTCGACAGGAATGTCGGTATGTGAGTCTGCCTTGACAAAACCATGGCCCGGAAAATGTTTGCCGCAGTTGGCCATGCCGCTTTGCAGCAAGCCGTGCATCAGGCTCTTGGCGAGCAGGCTCACCACGCGCGGGTCACGGGCAAAGGCGCGGTCGCCAATCACGCTGCTTTCGCCAAAATCCAGATCCAGCACCGGGGTAAAGCTCAGGTCAACGCCACACGCGCGCAGTTCAGCGCCCAGCACATAACCGCAAGCGGTGGCAGCGCGCGTGGCACGCAGGGCGCCGCTGCTCTCGCCCGCGATGCCATCTTGCAGCCACAACTCGCCCAGCGCGCGCATGGGCGGCAAATGCGTAAAACCACCGGTCTTGAAGCGCTGCACCCGGCCGCCCTCATGGTCGACGCAAATCAGCAGGTCCTTGCGCAGCTTTTTGATGCTGTGGCACAGGGCGGTGAGCTGATCGCGGCTCTGCCAATTGCGGGCAAACAGGATCAGGCCGCCCACCAGCGGATGCCTGAGGCGCTGCTGATCCTGCTTGCTTAAGCTCAAACCGGCAATGTCGATGATCAGGGGGGCATGCTGGGTCATGATGGACTGAATGAAATTTGATTACCGCGCATTGTCGCTGTTGACTTCCACCACGCAAAAACTCACCGCGTAGTCGGTCTCGTCGGTCAAGCTGATATGGGCACTCAGGGATTTGGCCTCAAACCAGGTTTTGAGCCCGCCGTGCAGCACCAGGTGTGGCTGGCCGCTGGACAACTTGCCCACTTCACAGAGGCGCCAGGTCATGGGCAGGCGCATGCCCAGACCAATGGCTTTGCTGAAAGCCTCCTTGGCACTGAAACGGGTGGCCAGGTAACGCACCCCGCGCTCGGGCCATCGCTGGCTGCGCGCGCGCCAGATGACGAGTTCGTCGTCACTCAAGATCTTTTGCGCAAAACGCTCGCCATGGCGGACCAGGCTGGCCTGGATGCGGCGCACGTCGCAGATGTCGGTGCCAATGCCGTAGATCATGCGGCGTCACGAATGCAGCGCAGGTAGTCTTTGATGGTGGCGCCATAGCCAAGCTCAAGCGCGTCGGCGATCAGCGCGTGGCCAATGGATACCTCGCTCACGCCCGGCACCCGGGCGATGAAGGTGGTGAGGTTGTCACGGTTCAGATCGTGGCCGGCATTGACTTCTAGCCCAGCGTCAAGCGCAGCCTGGGCAGCCCGGGCAAAGCGCGCCAGTTGCGCGGCCTGGTCCGGCGTGCCCCAGGCTGCGGCATAGGGCTCGGTGTAGAGTTCCACCCGGTCCGCACCCACGGCTTTGGCAGCCGCCATTGCAGATGCCTCGGCGTCCATGAACAGGCTCACGCGCAGGCCCCAGGCGTGGGCCTGGTCGATCAAAGGCTTCAACACCGGTGCATCGGCCGGAAAAGACCATCCGTGGTCACTGGTGAACTGGCCTTGCGCGTCGGGCACAAACGTGACCTGGTGCACAGGTAGCTGGCGCGCCACCAACGACCCCACCACGTCCATCAGGTTGTGCAGCGGATTGCCTTCGATATTGAACTCACGATCCGGCCAGTCCGAAAGCAACTGTGCCAGTTCGGTCACATCGCTGGCGCGAATGTGGCGTCCGTCGGGGCGCGGGTGCACGGTGATGCCGTTGGCGCCGGCCTGCAGACACAGCGTGGCCGCGCGCGTGACGCTGGGGATTCCCAGGTGCCGGGTATTGCGCACCAATGCGACTTTGTTGAGGTTGACGGACAAGGAAGTGTTTTTCATAAGCTTTGCAAATCGATCATCATTTGACGGGTGCGAAGACTGGGCACCCCGCAATGGTAATTGAGCAGCGTGCGCAGTTGAGGTTTAAGAGCGCCGGCCACGTCGGCACAGACATGCAGCACGGGGGTCAGGGGCACCCGCTCGCTAAGAGCCCGTTGCAGCGCCGTCCACTGGGCGCCGCTCAGGCTGGAGCGGTCAGAGTCATTGGTCTGGCGCAAACCACCTTCAGGCACCAGGCTGTAGCGCTCCTCGGGGTGCAGCTCCAGCAACGTCATGGTTTGCGCGTCGAGCAACGGTAGCAGGCCGATTTCTCGCAGCAGCAGCAACTCGAATGCGCGCAGGGCCGTCTCCAGAACGTCGCCTTGCTCGCTGGCGATGAGCTGCACGACGGCGGCATAAACGTCAAACAGCAAAGGATGCGGGTCTTCGCGCGCCAGCAGCAGCAGCAACAATTCGTTCAGGTAATAACCCGACATCAGCGCATCACCGGTAGGCATGACGTGGCCGCCCTGCCACTCAGCCGCTTTCAGTGTCTTGATTTCAGCGTCGCCACCAAAAGACAGGTGCAGGGGCTGCAGTGGCAGCAAAATGGGCCGAAAGCTGGAACTGGGCCGTTTCACGCCCTTGGCAACCAGGGCCATGCGGCCATGATGGCGGGTAAACACCTCCAGAATCAGGCTGGTTTCGCTCCAGTCGTAGCGATGCAGCACATAGGCCGG
>JBBINL010000164.1:0-4020 GCA_037443905.1 Burkholderiales bacterium
CCAACATTGCCGCTGTGCGCGCCAAGGTCCATGCGCTGACCACGCGCTTTCCGGTGTATGGGGATTAGGCCCTTGTCAGGCTTGTGCTCTGGCATCCCGGTGTTCTGTCATCCCGGACTCGATCCGGGATCCATTCACCTTTGCCCCAGGACATGGATTGCGGATCAAGTCCGCAATGACAAACAATCATGAAATGCCCCTTCTGCAGCCATCCCGACACCCAGGTCATTGAAACCCGGGAGTCTGAAGACGGGGCTTTCATCCGGCGCCGTCGGCGTTGCGCGTCATGCGACAAGCGCTTTACCACCTACGAGCGCCCCGACGTCACCTTTCCGGCCATCGTCAAAAAAGACGGCCGCCGCATCGACTACGAACGCGCCAAGTTGCAGGCCTCCATGAACCTGGCGCTGCGCAAGCGCCCGGTGAGCACCGAACAGGTGGACTCCGCGGTGGAGCGCATCGAGGAAAAACTGCTGAACCTGGGCTTGCGTGAAGTGCTGTCCACCCGCATTGGCGAACTGGTGATGTTCGAACTCAAAAAGCTCGACAAAGTGGCCTACGTGCGCTTTGCCAGCGTTTACCGCAGCTTCGAAGACATCGACGACTTCAGGACACTGGTGGACGAGGTGGGGCGCTGATACGCCGATGTGGTCTGCGCACTGCCCGATTGCTCCAGCGGGCGAAGACGCTTCCTTGAAGAATATTTAGTGGCGGGTGCCTGAACGTGCCATGCCTGGCTGCTAAAGGCAAGCCGTTGCAGGCACGCATTGAACAGCATGGTCTTGCTGAAATGTTCTTGAATTGCCTGTATTCCTGGTGGGCGGTGCAGGTTTCGAACCTGCGACCCCCACAGTGTGAATGTGGTGCTCTACCCCTGAGCTAACCGCCCTTGACCCCATCAGGAAAGTCGCAGATTATGTCACAGATTCAGGCGTTTTTGGCTCTTTGATGCGCCAGATGGTCCTGGCTTTGCTGGATTGGTCAATTTCCGCCAGCACGTCTTCGTGCGCGGCCAGTTCCTGCGCGTTGGCGCGGATCAGGGGCAGTACAAACTGACTCAGATCGAGCGCGCTGACGCAGTCGCTTTTGTTGGCATCGGTGGCTGGGCTATCGTCCATCAGCAGCGTGTTTTGGCCGCGCGTGAGGTTGATGTACATGTCGGCCAGCAGCTCGGCGTCGAGCAGCGCGCCGTGCAACGTGCGCCCCGAGTTGTCCACCTCCAGGCGGTCGCACAGGGCATCGAGCGAATTGCGTTTGCCCGGAAACATCTCCTTGGCCATGACCAGCGTGTCGGTGATGCTGGCCACCATGCTGTTCAACGGCGGCAGCTTGATGAGCGCCAGCTCCATGTTCAAAAAACCCAGATCGAACGGCGCGTTGTGAATGACCAGATGCGCGTCTTTCAGATAGTCCAGCAAGTCTTCGGCGATGTCGGCAAATTTGGGCTTGTCCTTGAGGAATTCGCTGGTGATGCCGTGCACCTTGAGCGCTTCTTCGTGGCTGTCGCGGCCCGGGTTGACGTAAATGTGGCGGTTGCTGCCGGTGAGCTTGCGGTGCAGCATCTCGACGCAGCCGATCTCGATGATGCGGTCGCCGTTGTCAGCCGACAGACCCGTGGTTTCGGTGTCAAGAAAGATTTGGCGCATATTGTGATTAGTGATTTTCCTTGGCATGGTTGATGGAGTATTTGGGGATCTCGATCACCAGGTTTTTCTGCGCCAGGATGGCCTGGCAGCTCAGGCGCGAGTTGGGCTGCAGGCCCCATGCCTGGTCCAGCAGGTCGTCCTCGTCCTCTTGCGACGGCGCCAAAGACTCAAAGCCTTCGCGCACGATCACGTGGCAGGTGGTGCAGGCACAGCTCATTTCGCAGGCGTGCTCGATGTTGATGTGGTTGTCCAGCAGCGCTTCGCAAATGGAGGTGCCCGCCGGGGCGGACACCTCGGCACCCTGCGGGCAGTATTCGGCATGGGGCAGGATTTTGATGATCGGCATGATGCGGTTGACGGGTTGAGATCGGTTCAGGTTGGCTGCGCAAAGGGGTCTGGCCCAGAAGTTTATTGAATGCTTGCAATGTTCTTGCCAGCCAGGGCCTGCTGGATACCACGGTTCATGCGCAGCGCGGCAAAAGCTTCGGTGCCCTTGGCCAGTTGCTCGGTGACGGCTTCGATGGCCTTGGCGTCTTCTAGCGTACGGACGGACTGCACGGCCTGCATCAAGCGCTCGATTTCGCCACGCTGCGCATCGTCGAGCAAATCGCCATCGGCCTTGAGCGCGCTCAGGGTGGCCAGAATCATGCGGTCGGCATCAACGCGCGCCTCGGTCACAGCACGGGCCTGCATATCAGACTCGGCGGTGCTGAAGCTGACAGCCAGCATGCGGGCGATCTGGTCATCACCCAGGCCGTAGGACGGTTTGACGGCAATTTGCGCCTCCACGCCGCTGCCCTGCTCGCGCGCTGACACGCTCAACAGCCCGTCGGCATCGACGGTAAACGTGACACGGATGCGCGCCGCACCGGCGGCCATCGGCGGAATGCCGCGCAACTCAAAGCGCGCCAGGCTGCGGCAGTCGGCCACCAGATCGCGCTCGCCCTGCACCACATGCAGCGCCAGTGCGGTCTGTCCGTCCATGTAGGTGGTGAAATCCTGCGCCTTGGCCGTGGGAATGGTTTCGTTGCGCAGCACGATGCGCTCGGCCAGGCCGCCCATTGTCTCAATCCCAAGAGAAAGCGGAATCACATCGAGCAGCAGCAGGTCGCCGCCCGGGTTGTTGCCGGCGAGCTGGTTGGCCTGAATGGCGGCTCCCAACGCCACCACTTCATCGGGATTGAGATTGGTGAGCGGCGTCTGGCCAAAGAAGTGCGCCACGGCACGACGAATTTGCGGCATGCGGGTGGAGCCGCCGACCATCACGATGCCCTTGACCTCGTCGGCTGCCAATCTGGCGTCGCGAAGCACTTTGCGCACGGCCTGCATGGTGCGCTGGGTGAGGGTTCGTGTGGCGGCTTCGAAGTCTGAACGCCGCACCTCGAGGCTGAGCATGGCCTTGGACAATGACGCGCTGAAGGTGACCATCTCGGCGTCGGTCAAGGCTTCCTTGCAACTGCGCGCGGCAGACTTCAAAGCGGCTTTGTCGCTGGCGCTGGCAACTTCTATGCCTGTTTTCGCCAGCACCCAGTCGGTGAGCGCGTGGTCGAAGTCGTCACCGCCCAGGGCCGAGTCGCCACCCGTGGCCACCACCTCGAACACGCCTTGGGTCAAACGCAGGATCGATATGTCGAAGGTGCCGCCACCTAGGTCGTAAATGGCGTAAATACCCTCGCTGGCGTTGTCCAGCCCGTAGGCAATCGCCGCCGCGGTGGGTTCGTTGATGAGGCGCAACACGTTCAGACCGGCCAGTTGCGCAGCGTCTTTGGTGGCCTGGCGCTGGGCGTCGTCAAAGTAGGCCGGCACCGTGATCACCGCGCCATACAGGTCGGCATTGAAGGTGTCCTCGGCGCGGTAACGCAGCGTGGCCAGGATGTCGGCGCTGACCTCAACCGGCGACTTTTCGCCCTGCACGGTCTGAATGCCCAGCATGCCCGGATGATCGACAAAATGGTAGGGAAGCTTGGCGGCCAGCGCCACGTCCTTCAGGTTGCGGCCCATGAAACGCTTGACCGAGGCGATGGTGTTTTCGGGGTCGCTGCCGCCACCGGCCACAGCCTCATCACCAATCTGGCGGCCATCACCGGCCAGGTAGCGCACCACCGACGGCAAAATCACCCGCCCATGCTCGTCGGGCAGGCATTCCGCCACACCGTGGCGCACGCTGGCGACCAGCGAATGGGTGGTTCCAAGGTCGATGCCGATGGCAATGCGCCGCTCGTGCGGGTTGGGCGTCTGCCCGGGTTCGGAGATTTGAAGTAAAGCCATGTTGAGTGAAGCAGGTAGGAATTGCGGCGCCAGACCGCAATGACGACTGAATTTTGACTGATCATGTTTCCATTCGGTCCAGTCGGTCGTTGACATCGGCAGCAAA
>JBBINL010000165.1:0-3935 GCA_037443905.1 Burkholderiales bacterium
AGTTCCCGATGGACTTGTGGCAAAAAATGGGCAGTCTGGGCGTGCTCGGCATCACTGTGGGCGAGGAATACGGCGGCGCCAACATGGGCTACCTGGCGCACATGATCGCGATGGAGGAAATCAGCCGGGCCAGCGCCTCGGTGGCCTTGAGCTACGGCGCGCACTCCAACCTGTGCGTGAACCAGATCAGGCGCAACGGCACACCCGAACAGCGCCAGAAATACCTGCCCAAACTGATCAGTGGCGAGCATGTGGGCGCGCTCGCCATGAGCGAGCCCGGTGCCGGCAGCGATGTGCTGTCGATGAAACTCAAGGCAGAAGACAAAGGTGGCTACTTTCTGCTCAATGGCAGCAAGATGTGGATCACCAACGGGCCGGACGCCGACACCCTGGTGGTCTATGCCAAAAGTGATCCGGAGCTCGGGGCGCGTGGCGTCACGGCGTTTTTGATCGAAAAGGGCATGAAGGGCTTCAGCATCGCGCAGAAGCTCGACAAGATGGGCATGCGCGGCAGCCACACCGGCGAACTGGTGTTCAACAATGTCGAAGTGCCCGAAGCCAATATTCTGGGCGGCCTCAACATGGGTGCCAAGGTGCTCATGAGCGGGCTGGACTACGAGCGTGCCGTGCTCACTGGCGGCCCGCTGGGCATCATGCAAAGCGTGATGGACAACGTCATTCCCTACATCCATGACCGCAAGCAGTTCGGCCAGAGCATTGGTGAATTCCAGCTGATCCAGGGCAAGGTGGCCGACATGTACACCGTGCTGCAGGCGGCGCGCAGCTTTGCCTACACCGTGGCCAAGAACCTCGACCTGCTGGGCGCCGAGCACGTGCGCCGGGTGCGCAAGGACTGCGCGTCGGTGATTTTGTGGACCGCCGAAAAAGCCACCTGGATGGCCGGAGAGGGCGTGCAGATTTTTGGCGGCAACGGCTACATCAACGAGTACCCGCTGGGCCGCCTGTGGCGCGATGCCAAGTTGTACGAGATTGGCGCGGGCACGTCGGAAATCAGGCGCATGCTCATTGGTCGTGAATTGTTCGCCGAGACCTGCTGAGGCGACAGCACAGCCGCTAACATTGGCGCATGACCTCATCGCTTCAATACCTGCTGGACAACAACCGCCTCTGGGCGGCGCGCATGCAGGCGCAGCGCCCTGGCTTTTTTGCACAACTGGCGCAGCAGCAAACCCCCAGATATTTGTGGATCGGCTGCTCCGACAGCAGGGTGCCGGCCAACGAAATCACCGGCCTCGACCCGGGCGAGGTGTTCGTGCACCGCAATATCGCCAACGTGGTGGTGCACTCCGACCTGAACGCCTTGTCGGTGATCCAGTTCGCCGTTGACCACCTCAAGGTCGAGCACATCATGGTCGTCGGTCATTACGGTTGCGGCGGCGTGCTGGCCGCGCTGCGCGGCACGCGCATTGGCCTGGCCGACAGCTGGCTGCGCCATGTGCACGACGTCAAGCTGCGCCACCGTCGCCGCCTGGAGCATCTGAGCGTGACGGCACAGGAAGACACGCTGTGCGAGATGAACGTCATCGAGCAGGTGGGCAACGTGGCGTTGAGCCACGTGCTTCAGGACGCCTGGGCGCGCGGCCAGAAAGTGACGGTGCACGGCTGGTGCTATGGTCTGAAAGACGGGCTGGTGAAAGATCTGCGCGTCAGCATGCAGGGGCCGCATGAGGTCGTCAACGTTTTTCGCGAGGCGTTCAAGCGCTATCCTCGTCCCCAGCTGGCGCCAACGCCCTTGATCCGATAAGGTTTACCCATGTTTCCGACCCGACTTGATTCCACGCTGGCCTACGACATCGCCAAAGCCCTGATGGACGGTTTTAATCGCCACTACCGGCTGTTTCGCACCGAATCGGCGCGCGCCAAACACCGCTTCGAGACGGCAGACTGGCACGGCCAGCAGCGCGCCCAGCGCGAGCGCATCGAGTTCTACGACCTGCGTGTGCGCGAAGCCTCGATGCGGCTGGAGCGCGAGTTCAAGGCCGGCGAGCAGACCATGGAAATCTGGCACCAGGTCAAGCTGCACTACATCGGCCTGCTGGTGGACCACCACCAGCCCGAACTGGCCGAGACGTTTTTCAACTCGGCTACCACCAAAATCCTGCACCGCAGCTATTTTCAGAACGATTTCATTTTTGTCCGTCCGGCGGTCAGCACCGAGTACATCGAAAACGATGAGACCGAAAAGCGCCCGACCTATCGCTCCTATTACCCCGGTGCCGACAACGGCATGGCCAATCTGGCCGAAGTGCTGATGCAAATGGTGCGCGACTTTGACCTCAGGCGCGAATTTCTGGACCTGCCCGGTGACGTCGCGCTGGTGGCCAAAGCGATGCAGGCGGTGCTCGGCGACGTCAAGCTGCGCGCCAACTTCCAGATTCAGGTGCTGTCGAGCCTGTTTTTCCGCAACAAGGGTGCCTATGTGGTCGGCAAGCTCATCAACGGCTACAACGAGTTTCCGTTTGCCTTGCCCATTTTGTACACCGAAGGCGAAACCAGCCTGGCCATCGATGCCATCCTGTTTGGCCAGGACGAGCTGCTGATGCTGTTCAGTTACGCGCGCGCCTATTTCATGGTGGACATGGAAATCCCGAGCGCCTATGTGCAGTTTTTGCGCAGCATGATGCCACTCAAGCCGCGCAATGAGCTGTACAACGCGCTGGGTCTGGCCAAGCAGGGCAAGACGCTGTTTTACCGCGATTTCATTTACCACCTGCGCCATTCCACCGACCAGTTCCGCATTGCGCCCGGCATCAAGGGCATGGTCATGCTGGTGTTTGACCTGCCCAGTTTTCCCTATGTGTTCAAGGTCATCAAGGACTTTTACCCGCCACCCAAGGAAACCAGCCGGGAGCAGATCAAGGGCAAGTACCTGCTGGTCAAACAGCATGACCGGGTTGGGCGCATGGCCGACACGCTGGAATACAGCGAGGTGGGTTTCCCGCGCGACCGCTTTACCGACGAGCTGATTGCCGAAATCGAGAAATTTGCCCCCAGCCAGCTCGAAATCAGTGACCGCGACGGCAATGGCCAGCTTGAAGTGATCCTCAAGCACGTCTACATTGAGCGGCGCATGATCCCGCTCAACATCTACCTGCAGGAAGCTTTTGACGCCGGTGGTGCCGATCCCGCCAACACCACGCCTGCCGCCCTGCGCGCCAGGGAGCAGCTCGAGCATGCGGTGATCGAATATGGCAACGCCCTGAAAGACCTGGTGGCGGCCAACATATTTCCGGGAGACATGCTCTGGAAAAATTTTGGCATCACGCGCCACGGCAAGGTGGTGTTCTACGACTACGACGAGATCGAATACATCACCGACTGCAATTTTCGCCGCATCCCCCCGCCGCGCAACGAAGAGGATGAAATGTCGGGCGAGGTCTGGTACACCGTCCACCCCAAGGATGTTTTCCCCGAGACCTTCGGCCCGTTTCTGCTGGGCAACGCGGCCGTGAAAGACGTGTTCCTGAAGCACCACGCCGACCTGCTGGATGTGGCTTTCTGGCAAAGCCACAAGGAGCGCATTCAGGCGGGCCATGTTTATGACGTGTTTCCTTACGACCAGCACAAACGCTTCCACCCCGAGCGTGCCAATGCCCAGGTGCCGGAATCGATTTAGCTTGCACGGTGGCCCATGGCCGTCTTGCCATCATTGCAGGTGCTGAAGCCTGTTTTTTTAAAGGAGTTTGACATGAAAGATTCAATCGTGATCGTCAGCGCCGCCCGCACTCCGCTGGGCAGTTTTCAGGGCGACTTTGCCAGCCTGGCCGCGCATGACCTGGGCGGCGTGGCCATCAAGGAAGCCTTGGCGCGCGCCATGAAGGGCAGCAAGCTCACAGCCGACCAGGTTGACGAGCTGATCTTTGGCAACTGCCTGATGGCCGGCCAGGGCCAGGCGCCGGCGCGCCAGGCGGGCT
>JBBINL010000166.1:0-3925 GCA_037443905.1 Burkholderiales bacterium
TAAGTTGTCAGATGGGATGGATCAACCGGGCAGGCATTTGATGGCGCCTTCCGGAGCCGCCAGTTTAGGGTTAATTTCGACCCTTAGAATCTAGAAATGACCTATCTTGTGCTCGCCCGTCAATACCGTCCGCGCAATTTCACTGAAATGGTGGGGCAGGACCATGTGGTGCAAGCCCTCACCAACGCGCTCACCACCCAACGCCTGCACCATGCCTATCTGTTTACCGGTACCCGCGGTGTCGGCAAAACCACGGTGTCGCGCATTCTGGCCAAGTCGCTCAACTGTCAGGGCCCAGATGGGCAGGGCGGCATCACGGCAAAGCCATGCGGTGTTTGCCAGGCGTGCACCGATATTGATAGCGGCCGTTTCATCGACTACACCGAGCTCGACGCCGCTTCCAACCGTGGTGTGGATGAGGTGCAGGCGCTGCTGGAGCAGGCGATTTACAAACCAGTGCAGGGGCGCTTCAAGGTCTTCATGATCGACGAAGTGCACATGCTCACCGGCCACGCCTTCAACGCCATGCTGAAAACGCTGGAAGAGCCGCCTGAATATTTGAAGTTTGTGCTGGCCACCACCGACCCGCAAAAGGTGCCGGTGACGGTGTTGTCGCGTTGCCTGCAGTTCAATTTGCGCCCGATGGCGCCCGAGACCATCCGTGACTATTTGCAAAAAGTGTTGCATACCGAGCAGGTCAGCGCTGACCTGGCGTCGCTGCGCCTGCTGGCGCGCGCGGCCCGTGGCTCGATGCGCGATGCGCTCAGTTTGACCGACCAGGCCATTGCCTTCGGCTCGGGCAGGCTGCAGGAAGAACGGGTGCGCCAGATGTTGGGCAGTGTCGATCGCAGTTACGTTTTCAGGCTGTTGCAGGCGCTGGCGCAGGGTGACGGCAAAACCGTGGTCGAAACTTCGGAGGCCTTGCGCACCCACGGCTTGAACGCCGCCTCCACCCTGGAAGAAATGAGCAGCGTGCTGCAGCGCATGGCTGTGCTACAAGCCGTGCCTGACAGCGCCCAGGATGACAGCGACACCGAGGCCGCCGGGATCGCGCAACTCGCGGCGCTGATGCCACCTGACGAAACCCAGTTGCTCTACAGCATCTGCCTGCAAGGGCGCAGTGAATTGGGTCTGGCGCCCGATGAATATGCCGCGCTGACCATGGTGCTGTTGCGCCTGCTGGCGTTCAAACCCGGTGCCGCACGTGGCGCAGCGCAGGAAAAAAAAACACTGAAAATAGCGCCGGGCCAAAGCCCTGATCCGTCGTCCCCGCTGGCAGCATCGCCGCCAACGCCAACTTTCGCCCCTGCGCACCCTGCGGCTGATCCGGTTGTGCCTGCCCCGGCTGCTGCCATCCTCTGCGCGGGCCAGCGTCTGGCGGTGCGCGACATGTCTGGTGCAGTGCCCGGTGTGGCCACTGGTGCCTCGAGCCAGTCCGAGACCAGTCTGGCCAGCAAACGGCCAGATGCCACCGTCACAGTGCAGGAACCCGCACGGATTGACGCGGTTCTGGTGCGCGAGCAGCCCGATTCCAGCCGCGATGTGGCGCTCGGGTGCTCGGCCACTGAGCTGCCAGCCAGTCCGGAAGGTGATTTTTGGTACGCCACGGTGCAGTCGCTGATAGCCAGCGAAGCTATTTCGGCCATGGTGCGCGAACTGGCCCTGCAGTCGCAACTGGTGGCGCGCGACAGTGATCAATGGTTGTTGCGCGTCGAGCGCGAGTCGCTCAATCAGCCAGGCAATCGCGAGCGGCTGGCGGCGGCTCTGGCTGCCGCGGGTTACCCGGTACGGCTGGTGGCCGAGGTGGGGCGCGTCACAGACAGCCCGGCCAGGCGCAACGCAGCCATGGCGGCACAAGCCCAGCTGGCGGCCGAAAAAATCGTTTTCAACGACCCCCTGGTGCAATCGCTGATGCGTGATTTTGGGGCGAAAATCGTCCCTGGCAGCATCAAGCCGGCCTGAGCCGCTTGACGTGCTGAACTTTTTTGTGCCCGGTGCGCAATCTGGCATTTTTTCAATTGACGATTCAAATCAGACAAGGAAATCTCCCATGTTCAACAAAGGACAACTTGCCGGCCTGATGAAGCAGGCGCAGGCGATGCAGGACAACATGAAAAAAGCCCAGGAAGAACTCGCCAGCATCGAGGTCACGGGCGAATCGGGCGCCGGTCTGGTAAAGGTCACCATGACCTGCAAGCACGACGTGCGCCGCGTCTCCATCGACCCCAGTCTGCTTGCCGACGACAAGGACATGCTCGAAGACCTGGTGGCGGCGGCCTTCAACGCGGCGGTGCGCAAGGCCGAGGAAACCTCGACCGAAAAAATGGGCAAGATCACCGCCGGCCTGCCCGGCTTGCCGGGCGGCATGAAGTTCCCGTTCTGATCCCGACATTGCCTGATGGCTGACAACAACGCGCTGGAAGCGCTGATCCAGGCGCTGCGCCGGCTGCCCGGTGTGGGCATCAAGTCGGCGCAGCGCATGGCGTTTCATTTGTTGCAGCACGACCGTGCCGGGGCGCAAACGCTATCACAGGCGTTGGCGCATGCGGCGCAGGCGGTGCAGCATTGCGAGCGCTGCCATACCTTTACCGAGGCGCAAGTATGTACCACCTGCCTTGACGCGCGGCGCGATGCCAGCCAGTTGTGCGTGGTGGAAACGCCGGCCGACCAGTCGGCGGTGGAGCGCACCGGCGCCTACCGCGGCCTTTACTTTGTGCTGATGGGCAAACTCAACCCGCTCGACGGCATTGGCCCGCACGACATCGGCCTGAAAAAGCTGTTTGAGCGGGCCCTCGATGGCACCGTGCAGGAGGTGATCCTGGCGACCAATTTCACCGCCGAGGGCGAAGCCACGGCGCATGTGATCAGTGAAGGGCTCAAGGCCCGCGGCCTGCACCTGACGCGACTGGCACGCGGCGTGCCGGTGGGCAGCGAGCTTGAATATGTGGATCTGGGCACCATCGCCCACGCGCTGGTGGACCGCCGCTGAGTGGCTGGACTCGCTATGGCTGGCGCGTCACCTGAACCGGTTTTTGTTTGGCTGCGCTCTTGCCCGGCGCGCGAGACGAGGTTTTGGCAACCGCCTTCTTGCCGCGCGCTTGGCGCGGGGTGGAAGGCAAGTAAAGCACCACTTTTTGGCCTGGCTTGAAGGCGGCAGACGTGCTCACCCTGTTCCATCGCGCCAGTTCCTGGGTGCCCACGCTGTAGCGCCTGGCCATGCTGGCAACAGTGTCTTTTTTGCCCGCCTTGACCACGGTTTTCCTGAGTACCACGTCGGGTGCCAATGCCAGGTAGCCGTTGTCAGCGATTTGCGCCGTGACATCTCCCTGAAGCGTGGCTGATCGGCGTACCAGCAGGGCTGATCCAGCCTTGACCCTCATCCGTGGCGGGATGTTGTTGACGCTGCGCAATTCGGCCTCGGTCATGCCCACGCGCTTGGCAGCCTCTGCCGGGCTGAGGGTGGCTGGCGCGATCCAGGCGGTCCAGCTGGCCAGAGGGCCGTCGGTATAGGACTCCAGGTTGCTCTGGAAGCGTTCAGCATTGTCCCAGGGCAGCAGAATCTGCGCGTTGCCGGCCGCAAGCAAAACCGGCTTGCTGGCCGATGGGTTGAGCGCCCGAAAGTCTTCCAGCGACACCTCGGCGAACCTGGCGGCCAGCACGACATCGATGTCGCGCTGAATCTCGACGCTCTGGAAATAGGGGTGGTTGCCGATCGGTGGCAGCGTCAGCCTGAAATATTCAGGGTTGGCCACGATATTTTTCACGGCCTGCAGCTTGGGCACATACAGGCGGGTTTCCATGGGCATGACGATGTCGCTGTAGCCGTTGCCGTTGCCAGCTTTTGTCGCCTTGTTGATGGCGCGCTGGACGCTGCCTTCGCCCCAGTTGTAGGCGGCCAGCGCCAGATGCCAGTCGCCAAACATGC
>JBBINL010000167.1:0-3876 GCA_037443905.1 Burkholderiales bacterium
AGTTGTCGCTCTTGTAGCGTCCACCCTTGTTGTCACCAATGCGGATCACGCGCTCCGGTGGCAGGCCAATCTCCCTCGTCCAGATGTCATACGCCTCGTCGTCTTCGGCATACACGGTGGCCAGCAGGCGCTCGGCGGGCAAGCCGTAAACCTTGGTCAACAGCTCCCAACCCCAATGGATCGATTCGCGCTTGAAGTAGTCGCCAAAGCTCCAGTTGCCAAGCATCTCGAAGAAGGTGTGATGCCGCGCCGTGTAGCCAACGTTTTCCAGGTCGTTGTGCTTGCCCCCGGCGCGCAGGCAGGCCTGCACCGAGGCGGCGCGCACGTAAGAGCGCTTGTCGGTGCCCAGGAACACATCCTTGAACTGCACCATTCCCGAGTTGGTGAACATCAGCGTCGGATCATTGCCAGGCACCAGCGGGCTGCTGGCGACCACGGTGTGGCCCTTGGAGGCAAAGAAGTCGAGGAAGGTCTTGCGGATGTCGGCGACGGTCACGGGGGGAGAGTTAGTCATAAGGTTTACAAAAAACGAAAGAAATATTTCAGTTGCCTACCTGAGCAGATCAACCTTGACACCCGGAAATCTTTTGAAATCCCGGTGAAAAGTGCCCACAGTCGCGTCATGCTCCAAGGCCAGTGCCGCCAAATGGGCGTCATTGGTCAGATTGCCAGCGCTACCGGCCACCAGCAGAAGTTTTGACAGAAGGTCAGCATGACGCGCGCTCGGGGCCAGGATTTTGGCACGCGGATGCGTCAGCCACTCGTCCATTAAACCCAGCGCTTGCACCACAGTCAAAGGCCTTGGCAATACTGAGCGCTGCGTGGTCAACCTGACAAAGCCAACCAGTGCGAGCCAGGCAAATCCAACACCCGCACCCCCGTTGAACGCATCTTCCAACCACTGTGCCGCCTGCGGCCTGACGGGGCTGGCAATATTGATCGCATAAACCAGCAAGTTGGTATCAGGCAATTTCATTTAGCGTGCAGCGCGACGTTTGGCAGCACGCTCAATCCTGGCCGTCAGCTTGATGAAATCCTGGTCCTGCAACTCACCTGCCAATTGATTTGCTTTGGTGAGATCCACCAAAGGCGCGCCACAGTTGAACGAGCGTTGCACAAAAGGCGCAATCGCCTTTGCAGGAGCAACAGACGGCGCGTCGATCGGCACGATCCGCGCCACTGGCTTGTGGTGGCGCATGATGACCACCTCTTCCCCCGCTTCGACGCGCGAGACGTACGCACTCAGGTGCGTTTTGGCTTCGAATAAACCAACGTTGGTCATGGCGCGAGATTAATTTGGTTGAATCGACCAGAATTTTATCAGTCAACGCCCTGACACTGCTCCTCCAGAAAGGCAAACAACGCCGGCTCGTCACAAAAGATCACATTGAAGCGCAGCCAAGGGCTGGTCTGCAAATCGGGACTGAACAGGTGTCCCGGGCCCAGCAAAATATCCTGCTCGGCGGCTTTGTAAGCCAGCTCGGCCGAGTCGGCAATGGCCGGATGACGCGCCCACAGGAAAATGCCCGCCTTGGGCTCGGAAAAAATCTCGAAACCCACCTTCAGCAATTGCGCGGCTGCATCGACATGCGCCCTGGCAAGTCGTTCGCGCAGACCCTTGACGTGTTTGCGGCAACGCCCATCGGTCAGGGCGCCATGCGCCAGACGCTCGCTGAACTCGCTGGAGGTCAAGCCCGAAATCATCTTCAGTTGCGCCAGGTCTTCGAGCAGGTCCGGGTTGGCGGCCAGGTAACCGACGCGGATATTGGGCGAGATGGTCTTGGAAAAGCTGCTGATGTAGACCACGCGGTTGAGCTGATCCAGGCTCGCCAGCGACGGCCGGGGCTCGGGGTCGAGGTCGGCGTAGATGTCGTTTTCGACCACCAGAAAATCGTGTTTGTCGGCCAGCTGCATCACCCGGTGCAGGTGCGCGAGTTGCGCCACCGATCCGGTCGGACTCTGCAAGCGCGGCTGGGTGAAAAAAACCTTCGGTCTTTCTTCAAGCAACAGTCGCTCCAGTGCCACCAGGTCGTAGCCGGTCGGCGTGCGCGGCACTCCAATCAGGCGCGCGCCCAGAAACCGCAGTGAAAACAACAGGTTGGGGTAGCCCGGATCATCCACCAGCACGGCGTCACCCGCCCTTACCAGGCGGCGCGCCACCAGGTCCATGGCCTGGCTGGAACCCTGGGTCAGCAGCACTTGCTCGGAGGCAACAGAAATCTCCTGCTCTGCCAGCAGTTGCCGCACCAGTTTGCGCAGCGGCAGGTAGCCCTTGGGCTCACCATAGCCGCCCACTTCCACATCCTCGGCAGCCAGACTGCGCAAGCCCCGGCGCACCCCCTCCTGAAACAGCCAGTCACCCGGCAACCAGCCACACCCAGGCTTCATGCGCAGCGCCCGGTTTTCAAAAATGCGCCGCAGGTACCACATTGAATCGAAACTGAAGTTGGGGCCGTGTCCTGGCAATTCCGCCACCGCATTCGGGCGCTGCTTGACAAAAAAACCCGAATGCGGGCGCGACGCGAAGTAACCCTGCGCCACCAGTCGGTCATAGGCATCGACCACCGTGAACACGCTCACATTGTGGGCATGGGCAAACTGCCGGATCGACGGGACCTTGGAACCTGGGCGCAGTTCGCCCTCGTCAATGGCTTTGCAAAAACCAGCCACGATTTGCAGCACCAAAGGCGTCGGTCTTTGCGGGTCAAGTGAAAACATGGCAGGAATATATAGGGTTTGTGTGTATTGGCAGCAGAGGCTGCACAGTACGCCTCAAAATAGATTGAACTGTATATGGTTATGCAACTGCGCCGCCAATACATTTGCGTCATCTCATCAACACCAGACCGCTGCTTAGGAGAAATATGCTGACCAAAACCCAACAAACCAACGCCGCCTTGATGGCGCGCCGCAAAGCCGCCGTTGCCCGCGGCGTGGGCCAAAGCCATGAAGTCTTCATTGCCCGCGGCGACAACGCCGAGGTATGGGACGTGGAGGGCAAGCGCTACATCGACTTTGCCGGCGGCATAGCCGTGCTCAACACCGGCCACTGCCGCCCGGAAATCAAGGAAGCGGTCAAGAAACAGATCGACCTCTATACCCACACCTGCTTTCAGGTGCTGGCGTACGAACCCTATGTGGAACTGGCCGAGCGCTTCAACGCGTTGGCGCCGGGCAACTTCGCCAAGAAAACGCTGTTTTTGAGCACCGGCGCCGAAGCGGTGGAAAACGCCGTCAAGATCGCCCGCGCGTACACCAAGCGCCCCGGCGTCATCGCCTTCACCAGCGGCTACCACGGCCGCACCCTGCTCACCTTGGGCCTGACCGGCAAGGTGGCGCCCTACAAGCTGGGTTTTGGCCCGTTCCCGGGTGAGATTTTTCACGCCCAGTTTCCCAATGCAGCGCACGGCGTGTCTGTGGATGATGCTATCGCTTCTGTAGAAACCATCTTCAAGAACGACATCGAAGCCAGCCATGTCGCGGCCATCATCGTCGAGCCGGTGCAAGGTGAAGGCGGCTTCAACGTCGCGCCATTCGACTTTTTGCAACGTCTGCGCGCGCTGTGCGATCAGCACGGCATCGTCATGATTGCCGACGAAATCCAGACCGGCGCGGGCCGCACCGGTACCTGGTTTGCCATCGAACAAAGCGGCGTGGCGCCCGACCTGATCACCATGGCCAAATCGATGGCCGGCGGCTACCCGATCTCGGGCGTGGTCGGCCGCGCTGAAGTCATGGACGCACCGGCCCCCGGCGGCCTGGGCGGCACCTACGCCGGCAGCCCGGTGGCGTGCGCCGCCGCGCTGGCCGTGCTCGACGTGTTCGAGAAAGAAAATCTGCTCGAGCGCAGCCGCAAGCTCGGCGCGCGCATGATGG
>JBBINL010000168.1:0-3861 GCA_037443905.1 Burkholderiales bacterium
CCGAGTCGCCCAAGTCCGACGCCCCCGCAGGCGGCGGCATGCCTGACATGGGCGGCATGGGTGGCATGGGCGGCATGGGCATGTAAGCCGTCTCGTTGCTTGCCTCGAAACCCCGCAGGGCACCGGCGCTGCGGGGTTTTTTACGCCCTGAATTTATTTGAAGGGCATGTTGAGCTGGAACATCAGCCCTGAATTACCCAGCACATCCACTTGCAGCGCCCAGTCGGGCCGGAACTCATACGCCAGAGCCAGCACGATGCCGGGTGAAAATCCGTTGTAGTTGAAAGGCACCTTGTCTTCGTAGGGCTCGACGTAACCATACAGCAGACCTGCCGTCCATTTGAAAGACAGCTCGGGTTGGCCAAAAATGCCTTTGTACTCATGCCCCCAGGGATACAGATAGACGCTGGGCTGTCCAAAGGAGTTGCTGAAAAAAACACCACCGTCGATCTTGCCATCGGCGTGTTTGCGCTCCAGCCCGACCATGTACACATTTTCATGGTCTTCGCTGTACGAAAAATGGTAGGTGTAGGGGCTGAACTGCCATTGCAGCCTGGGTTTCGGGCTGACTGGCATCTCGCTGTCGGTCTGGGCCAGTGCCAGCGTGGCCATCTGCGCCACAATCAGACCCAGGGCAATGCGTATCAATGGATTCATGGTGATGTCGGTCAACCGGTTTTCAGACAAAGTGGTGAGTGTAACGGCGCTTTTTTTGCGCCTGTGCCTGGTGCTGGCATTGCTGGCCAGCAGCGGTTGTGCCTGGCTGAACAACTACCAGCGCCAGCTCGTTTACCGCCCCACCGTGGGCATACCCGCCAATTTTGCCGGTCTGCGTGCCGACGACGAGCGCTATCTGGTCAGCTTGCCCGGCACCGACCCGGCGCAACAGGTCGCCATCTGGTGGCTGCCGAATGCCGCGCCCGACGCCCCGACGCTGTTGTACCTGCACGGCACGTTCCGCAATCTGTCTGGCAATCTGCGCAAGATCGAGGCCTTGCGAAGCGCCGGGTTTTCGGTGCTGGCGGTGGATTACCGGGGCTGGGGAGAAAGCAGCGTGATCACCCCTTCCGAGCAAAGCATCACCGACGATGCGCTGGTGGCCTGGGCAGAACTCGTCAAGCGCCAGCCCGATGCCCGTCAACGCGTCATCTACGGCCATTCCATGGGCAGTGGCGTGGCGCTGGACCTGGCCGGCCGCCTGAACCACCCCGGCGACTACGGCGCAATCATCCTGGAGTCGGCCTTTACCAGCTTTGGCGATATCGCCGGCGAGGTGAACTGGCTGGCCTACCTGATCAGCCTGCTCTACCCGGACCGCTTTGATTCCCTTGGCAAAATCGGCAAAATCCAGACCCCGCTGCTGATGATGCATGGTGGCCGGGACGACACCATTCCGATCCAGCTCGGCGAGCGCCTGTTTGCCGCCGCCAATCCGCCCAAGCACTGGCTCACCATGGAAAACGCACGGCACAGCGACCTGGACATCGCCGACCCCGCGCTGTATCAGGTCACCTTGCAAACCTTTGCCGCCCGCTATCTGTCAGGCCAGTAGCGCCAGCAAGCCGGCACTGGAGGCGTCCAGCCCCTTCATGTCGCCGCTGCCCAGTCGCGCCTCGACATCCTTGGCCATCACCTTGCCGAGTTCGACCCCCCATTGGTCAAAGCTGTTGATGCCCCAGACCGCGCCGCTGACAAAGACGCGGTGTTCCTGCAATGCAATCAGTGCTCCCAGGCTGGCCGGCGTGAGTTCATCGAGCAACAAAAAGGTGCTGGGCCGGTTGCCGGAAAAATGCCTGTGCCCGCCAGCATCCGCCTTGCCCAGCATCAGCGCCTGCGCCTGCGCCACAGCATTGGACAGCAGCAGCGTGTGGTGGCCGGGCAGCGTGTGTTTGGGTTTTTTGACCGCGACAAATTCCACCGGCACCACGTCGCTGCCCTGGTGCAGCATCTGGAAATACGCATGCTGGCCATTGGTGCCGGGTTCGCCCCAGATCACCGGCGAGGTGCCGTAGGGCAAAGCCGCGCCGCTGGCATCGACATGCTTGCCGTTGCTCTCCATCTCCAGTTGCTGCAGGTAGCTCGGATAACGCCTGAGCGCGCTGTGGTAAGGCGCAACCGTTCGGCTGGTAAAGCCATGAAAATTGCGGTACCAGACGTCGAGCAGACCCAGGCGCACCGGCAGATTGTCCTCAAGGGCTGTCGTGCGGAAGTGCTCGTCCATGGCGTGCGCGCCAGCCAGAAAGTCCTGGAAACCCTGGGCGCCGATGGCCATCGCCAGCGGCAGGCCGATGGCCGACCACACCGAATAGCGCCCGCCCACCCAGTCCCAGAAACCGAAGGTGGTGCTGATGCCAAAGGCTTGGGCCGCCGCCACGTTGCTGGTCAGCGCGGCGAAATGCCGGGCAGTGTCGGTACCGCCATTCGCGGCAAACCACGCCTTGGCCGAGTGCGCGTTGGTCATGGTCTCGATGGTGGTGAAGGTTTTGCTGGCCACCAGAAACAGCGTGCTGGCAGGCTTGATTTTTCTGAGCACCGCGTTGAGTTCATGGCCGTCCACATTCGAGACAAAGTGAAAGCGTTTGCCCGGCAGCACAAATTCATCGAGCGCCAGCACCGCCATCTGCGGCCCCAGGTCCGAGCCGCCAATGCCGATGTTCACAATGTCGGTGATGGCGTCATCCGCACGCACGGCTTCGGCAAAAACCAGCATGGCGTTCAGCGTGGCGTGCACCTCATGCAGTGTTTCTGCCATGTGCCGGCGCACGGATTGCGCTGGCATGGCCGGGTCGGCTGGCGGGGTTCGCAACAACCAGTGCATCACGGCGCGCTGCTCGGTGTTGTTGATGGCCTCACCTGCAAACATGGCATCGCGGTAAGACTCCAGCCCGGTCTGGCGCGCCAGTTCGATCAGCAAGGCCTGTGTGGGCGCATCGATCAGATTTTTGGACAGGTCGGCAAAGACATGCGGTGCGCGCTGGCTGAAGGCCTGAAACCGATCGGGATCAGCAGCGAAAGCATGGCGCACATCGAAATTGCGGCCTGTGGCCTCAAAAACGGCCTGCAATTGACGCCATGCGGCGGTGCGGTCACATCGGGTGCGGTTCATGGTATCTCCTGTTTACGCGGCCAGCAGCTGGTCGAGTTTGCCGGCATCGGCACAAAAGGCGCGAATGCCCTCGGCCAGTTTCTCGGTGCCCATGGCGTCCTGATTGAGCGCAAAACGGAATGCAGCCTCGTCGAAGCTCACATGCGGCAAGTCCAGCGCCTGGGCCGCCTGCGCATCCAGAGCCCTGGTCAAAGGTGCCTTGCTGACAGCCAACTGCGCCAGCAAGTCAGGGCTGATGGTGAGCAAATCGCAACCGGCCAGCGCGGTGATCTGGCCCGTGTTGCGAAAGCTCGCACCCATCACCTCGGTGGCAATGCCGAACTTTTTGTAGTAGTTGAAGATTTGCGTGACCGATTGCACGCCGGGATCGTTCGACCCGCTGTGATCAGCCTCCACCCAGGTGGCTCCGGCGGCTTTTTTGTACCAGTCGTAAATGCGCCCGACAAACGGCGAAATCAATTGCACCCCGGCCTGACCGCAGGCGACCGCCTGGCAAAAAGAAAACAGCAGCGTCAGGTTGGTGTGGATGCCACGCTGCTCCAGCCGCGCGGCGGCCTGGATGCCCTCCCAGGTGGCAGCGATCTTGATCAGCACACGGTCGATGTGGATGCCCTGCGCCTGGTACAGCTCGATCAGCCGCTCGGCGCGGGTGCAGGTGGCCTCGGTATCGAAGCTCAGCCGGGCGTCGACCTCGGTCGATACCCGCCCAGGCACGATGGACAGAATCTCGCAGCCAAAACGCACCAGCAGGCGAT
>JBBINL010000169.1:0-3735 GCA_037443905.1 Burkholderiales bacterium
ATTCAGGCTATGCGGGTCGACGTCGTTGGCAACTTGCAAGACATTTTGGCCTCTATCCTCTGTATCGTCTGTGCTTGCAGCTATTAATTTAATTGTATTTTTCATGGGGATTGCGCTTAGTCGATGGTTGCATCGCAGGTTTGCAGGTGAACGCCCACGGTGGTGCCACCGTCGCGCGTCTCGTGGCGAACGGCGTTGGC
Organism: Burkholderiales bacterium; assembly: GCA_037443905.1. Taxonomy (GTDB): domain Bacteria; phylum Pseudomonadota; class Gammaproteobacteria; order Burkholderiales; family Burkholderiaceae_C; genus Rhodoferax. Next base: position 201 of record JBBINL010000169.1, read on the forward strand.
TGCGTGCTTGAAGGGCTCCAAGCCAAGCCGGCGCACGCAGGCGATAAAGGGTTCGCCCTCCAGCCGCAGCGTGCGGTAGGTATCGATCAGCGCCTCAACCACGTCGGTCACCTCGCTGGCCGCAAACGACGGGCCAATCACTTTGCCAGGCACCGGGTCGCCACTCAGGCTGCTACCGTCGGAGCCGCCAAGGGAAATCTGGTACCACTCGCGTCCGTCCTTGTCGACGCCGAGCACGCCGATGTGGCCGGTGTGGTGGTGGCCGCAGGAGTTCATGCAGCCGCTGATGTGCAGGTCGATCGGGCCGATGTCAAACAGCTCGTCGAGGTCCTGGTAGCGCTCGGTGATGCTGGCCGCCAGCGGCAGCGAGCGGGCGTTGGCCAGCGCGCACAGGTCGCCGCCGGGGCAGGTGATCATGTCGGTGAGAAGGCCAATGTTGGCCTTGGCCACGCCCAAGTCACGCGCGGCCAGCCACAGCGCGGTCAGGTCGCAAGCGTGCACCCAGGGCAGCAGCAGGTTTTGTTCATGCGTCACGCGCACTTCACCGGCACTGAAGCGATCTGCCAGGTCAGCGGCGGCGCACAACTGATCGGCGGTGGCATCGCCCGGCGCGTGTCCCAGGCGCTTGAACGACAGCGTGACAGCGCGCAGCGCAGGGTTTTTGTGCGCGCGTACGTTTTGCGCCAGCCAGCGCTGGTAATCGGGTAAATCGGTTGCGCACAAAGACATGGATTGCCGCGCTTCGCTCGCAATGACGGGAACGCCGTCATTGCGAGGCTGCAGGACGTGGCGATCCATGTTGACCGGCGGCAGAAAGTGTGCTGACACCCGTTCGAGTTCAGCCTGCGGAATGGTGTGCGCCGCACCGTCGTGCGCCAGGATGTCGGCAAATTCGGCCTCCACCTCGTTGATGAAACGCTGGCCCTCGGCCTTGACCAGGATTTTGATGCGTGCCTTGTACAGGTTGTCGCGCCGGCCAAAGCGGTTGTAGACGCGCACTACCGCTTCGAGGTAATTCAATATCTGGTTCCAGGGCAAAAATTCGCGCATCGGCGTGGCAATCACCGGCGTGCGGCCCATGCCGCCACCAACCCAAACCTTGAAGCCGACATCACCCGCGACATTGCGAAGCACGCGCAGACCCACGTCGTGCCAGGCGATGGCTGCGCGATCCTCCGCGGCGCCGGTGATGGCGATCTTGAACTTGCGTGGCAAAAAGGCGAATTCGGGGTGCAGCGTGCTCCACTGGCGCATGATTTCGGCGTAGGGGCGCGGGTCGATGTCTTCATCGGGCGCGATACCGGCCAGCGCGTCACTGGTGATGTTGCGGATGCAGTTGCCGCTGGTCTGGATGCCGTGCATGTCGACCCTGGCCAGCAAGTCCATCACATCGGCGCTTTTGGCCAGAGGAATCCAGTTGAACTGCAGGTTTTGTCTAGTGCTGAAGTGGCCGTAGCCGACGGGCAGATGGTGCGTGCCCAGCTTGGCCTGGGTGCTCACGGCGTTCGCATAGACATCGGCGCTGGGCTGGTCATACTCGCGGGCAATCCTTGAGAGCACGCGCAGCTGGCGCGCGGAGAGCTCGCCGTAAGGCACGGCTACGCGCAACATCGGAGCGTAGCGTTGCACGTACCAGCCGTTTTGCAGACGCAAGGGGCGAAATTCGTCGTCAGAGAGCTCGCCTCTCAGGTTGCGTTCCAGTTGGTCGCGGTACTGGTCGGTGCGGCTTTTGATGAACTGGCGGTCAAATTCGTTGTATTGGTACATGGGGTGTCACGTGATGAAAATCGTTAAGAAATTGGGTCGCTATGGGTGGTGTCACGGCCTGTTGCGATGATGAATTGAGACCAGACCCGAAAACCAGGAGCCAGGCTACGTGAATCAGGCTTTGTTGCTGTTGACACTTTTTTCTTGAATTTGCCTTCAACACCGCTCGCACACCCTTGGTACACCCACGTTTGACCAAACGCTAAATCCATCTGCAAAAAAATCGACAAAACGCATCAAATGGCAATCAACTTGGTACCGGCATAAGCCAGCAACACCGACAAAAGCGAACGAATCACACGCTCAGGCACGCGGCTCATGAAGTGCGACCCCAACCAGATGCCGGGTAGCGATCCGGCCAGTAGCAGCGCCAACATTTGCCAGTCCACCGAGCCCAGCGTGGCGTGGCCGGCACCAGCCACCAGCGTCAACGGTACGGCGTAGGCAATATCGGCGGCAATGATGCGTGGCAGTGGCAACAGGGGATAGAGCACCATCAGGACCGTCACGCCAATGGCACCCGCGCCCACCGAGGTCAGCGACACCAGTGTGCCGATCAGTGCGCCAAACAGCAGTGGCAAACTCCAGTGACGTGGCGCGATGGCTTGCGCCTCCTGTCCGGGTGCCACGCGTAGCGACGACGCTTTGCCGCGCAGTGCTTTGTACAAGGTGGCCGCCGCAGTCAACAGCAGGGCCACCCCCAGTGTGGTGGTCATCAGGTACTGAACCGCAGCTTCTGCGGGGCCAATGCGCTTCAGAATCCAGAGCGTGATCAAAGCCGCCGGAATGCTGCCCGCACTCAGATTCAACACTACGCGCCAGGGCACCTGGCCGGACCGGGCCATCTTGATCGTGCCCCCCATTTTCGTGAACGCCGCAAATAGCAAGTCGGTACCGACCGCCAAGTATGGCTTCACGCCAAAGCCAAATATCAGGATCGGCGTCATCAGCGAGCCACCACCCACCCCGGTCAAACCGACCACGATCCCGACAAAAAATCCTGCAAAAACGAAGGCTATCTCATTCATGAGGGCGGACTGTACGGGTCAATCCATATATTTCAAACTACATTTTTATGATTACTATATAAAGTAAAAGCATATATAGATGAAATCCCGGCAGGGTTCGCAGTGCTTCATCAAGTTATCATGACGTCTCGTTCAAGCGAATGCCATTGTTTTTGGCCGTTTTGCCTCACCCAAGCTGTCTTTACCGTTTCCTGTGCGTCTCAATTCCATCAAGTTATCCGGCTTCAAGTCGTTTGCCGAGCCGACCACTTTTTTATTGCCAGGGCAACTGGTTGGCGTCGTCGGACCCAACGGGTGTGGCAAGTCCAACATCATGGATGCGGTGCGCTGGGTACTCGGCGAGAGCAAGGCCTCGGAGTTGCGCGGCGAGTCAATGCAGGATGTGATCTTCAACGGCACCACCACACGCAAACCGGCCAGCCGCGCCAGTGTCGAACTGGTGTTCGACAACGACGACCACCGCGCTGGCGGCCACTGGAACCAGTTTGGCGAGATTGCCGTCAAGCGCGTGCTCACGCGCGATGGAAACAGCAGTTACCTGATCAACAACCAGGTGGTGCGCCGGCGTGACGTGCAGGATGTGTTTCTGGGCACCGGGCTGGGGCCGCGCGCCTACGCCATCATCGGCCAGGGCACCATCAGCCGCATCATCGAGACGCGGCCGGAGGAACTGCGCCTGTTCCTGGAAGAGGCGGCCGGCGTCTCGAAGTACAAGGAGCGCCGGCGCGAGACCGAGAACC
>JBBINL010000170.1:0-3553 GCA_037443905.1 Burkholderiales bacterium
TATGAAAGTTCTGGTCGCAGTCAAACGCGTAGTGGACTACAACGTCAAGGTCCGGGTCAAAACGGACAACAGCGCTGTGGACACTGCCAACGTCAAAATGAGCATGAACCCGTTTGACGAAATCGCCATCGAAGAGGCGGTGCGCCTGAAAGAAAAAGGCGTTGCCACGGAAATCATTGCGGTCTCCTGCGGTGTGGCCCAATGCCAGGAAACCCTGCGCACGGCCATGGCTATTGGCGCCGACCGCGCGGTTCTTGTTGAAAGCAACGAAGAACTGCAACCGCTGGCGGTAGCCAAACTGCTCAAAGCCCTGGTCGACAAGGAACAACCCGGCCTGATCATTTTGGGCAAACAAGCCATCGACGACGACTGCAACCAGACCGGCCAGATGCTCGCTGCCCTGGCTGACCTGCCACAAGTCACCTTTGCCAGCAAAATCGACATCGCCGATGGCAAAGCCAGCGTCGCACGCGAAATCGACGGCGGCAGCGAAACCCTCAGCGTCACCCTGCCGGCGGTCGTGACCTCGGATTTGCGCCTCAATGAGCCCCGGTATGTGACCCTGCCCAACATCATGAAAGCCAAGAAAAAGCCATTGGAGACCCTCAAACCCGAAGACCTCGGCGTCGACGTTGCGCCGCGCATCAAAACCCTCAAAGTCAACGAACCCCCCAAACGCAGCGCCGGCATCAAGGTCCCCGACGTGGCAACCCTGGTGGCCAAACTCAAAACCGAAGCCAAAGTCATCTAAGCAGACCCGTCATTGCTGACCTACCCCGTCCAACAGGAGCACATTCATGACCACCCTCGTCATCGCCGAACACGACAACGCCAGCCTCAAGCCCGCCACCCTCAACACCGTCACCGCCGCGCTGCAATGTGGTGACGACGTCCATGTGCTCATTGCCGGACACAACGCCGCTACTGCGGCTGCGGCAGCAGCGCAGATCGCCGGTGTCAGCAAAGTCCTGCACATCGACGCCGAACCCCTGGCCCACGGCGTGGCAGAAAACCTCAGCGCGCAAATCGTCCCCCTGGCACCCGGCTACAGCCACCTGCTGTTCCCGGCCACCGCGGCAGGCAAGAACCTGGCCCCGCGCGTGGCCGCCAAACTCGACGTCGGCCAGCTGTCGGACATCACCAAAGTGCTCAGTGCCGACACCTTCGAGCGCCCGATCTACGCCGGCAACGCCATCGCCACCGTGCAAAGCACAGATGCCATCAAGGTGCTCACCGTGCGCAGCACCGCCTTCGACGCTGCCGCAGGGGGCGGACATGCCACCATCGAGACAGCAGCCGCACAGGCGGTCCCCGGCAACACCAGTTACCTCGGCGCCGAGATTGCCAGGAACGACCGCCCCGAGCTGACGGCCGCCAAGATCATCGTCAGCGGTGGTCGGGCGCTGGCCTCGCAGGAAAAATTCAACGAGATCATGACCCCGCTGGCCGACAAGCTCGGTGCCGCCATAGGCGCCAGCCGCGCTGCGGTCGATGCCGGCTACGCCCCCAACGACCTGCAAGTGGGCCAGACCGGCAAAATCGTCGCGCCCCAGCTCTACATTGCGGTGGGCATCAGCGGCGCCATCCAGCACCTGGCGGGCATGAAGGACTCCAAGGTGATCGTGGCGATCAACAAGGACGCCGAGGCGCCGATCTTCAGTGTGGCCGACTACGGGCTGGAGGCCGACCTGTTCGTGGCCGTGCCGGAGCTCACCGCTGCGCTCTAAAGGCTGACACCGCAACACGCGCCAACCAGGGCATCGGGCGCGATGCCCATTCTTTTTGATTCCCAGGAAATACCCATGAGCTACACCGCCCCCCTCAAAGACATGCTGTTCAACATCGAACACCTGGCCCGCATCGACCAGATCGCCCAACTCCCGGGCATGCAAGACGCCGGCCTGGAAACCGCGCAAGCGGTGCTCGAAGAAGCCGCCAAGTTCTGTGAAGGCGTGCTCGCCCCGCTGAACTGGGAAGGCGACAAAAACCCCAGCAGCTGGAAAGACGGCGTCGTGACCGCCAGCCCGGGCTTCAAGGACGCCTTCAAACAATACACCGAGGCCGGCTGGCAGGGCCTGCAACACCCCGCCGACTTCGGCGGCCAGGGCCTGCCCAAGACCATCGGCGCGCTGGTTGGAGAAATGCAGAACTCGGCCAACATGAGCTTTGCCCTGTGTCCGCTGCTCACCGACGGCGCCATCGAGGCGCTGCTCACCGCAGGCAGCCCCGAGCTCAACGCCACCTACCTGGAAAAGCTCGTCAGCGGCGAGTGGACTGGCACCATGAACCTGACCGAGCCGCAAGCCGGCTCCGACCTGGCCGCCGTGCGCACCAAGGCCGAGCCCCAGCCGGATGGCAGCTACAAGGTGTTCGGCACCAAGATCTTCATCACCTGGGGTGAGCACGACATGGCCGACAACATCATCCATCTGGTGCTCGCACGCGTGGCCGGCGCGCCCGAAGGCGTCAAAGGCATCAGCCTGTTCGTGGTGCCCAAGTTTCTGGTGAACTCGGACGGCTCCCTGGGTGCGCGCAACGACGTGCACTGCGTCTCCATCGAACACAAGATGGGCATCAAGGCCAGCCCCACGGCGGTGCTGCAGTTTGGCGACCATGGGGGTGCTGTGGGTTACCTGGTGGGCCAGGAGAACCGTGGCCTGGAGTACATGTTCATCATGATGAACGCCGCGCGCTACGGCGTGGGCGTGCAGGGCATTGCCATTGCCGAGCGCGCCTACCAGAAAGCCGTGCAGTTTGCCAAGGACCGCATCCAGAGCCGCCCGGTGGACGGCTCGCTGCTCGGTGCCGGCCCGATCATCCACCACCCCGATGTCAAACGCATGCTGATGACCATGCGCGCCAGCACCGAGGGCTGCCGGGCCCTGGCCAGCGTGGCCGCTGCCGCCTTTGATGCCGCGCACCACCACGCCGATGCGGAGACCCGCAAACAAAACCAGAGCTTTTATGAATTCATGGTGCCCTTGATCAAGGGTTACAGCACCGAGATGAGCCTGGAAGTCACCTCCCTGGGCGTGCAGGTGCATGGCGGCATGGGCTTTATCGAAGAAACCGGGTGTGCCCAGTACTACCGCGACGCCAAGATCCTGACCATTTATGAGGGCACCACGGCCATTCAGGCCAACGACCTGGTGGGACGCAAGACCGCGCGTGACGGCGGTCAGACCGCCAAGGCGCTGGCCGCGCAGATCGAGGCCACCGAAGCCCAATTAAGCCAAAGCGGCACGCCTGACGCGCTGGCGGTGGCCAAGCGCCTCAAGACCGCCCGCGAGGCCTTCCTCGATGTGGTGGACTTTGTGGCGGCCAACACCAGGACCAGGCCCAACGATGTGTTTGCTGGCAGCGTGCCCTACCTGATGCTGGCGGGCAACCTGATGGCGGGCTGGCAGCTGGCGCGCGCGCTGCTGGTGGCGCAAGCCGAAATCGCCAAGGGCAATGACGTGCCCTTCATGCAGGCCAAGATCACCACCGCGCGCTTTTACGCCGACCACATCCTGACCAGGGCGCCGGGGCTGAGGGTCAGCATTGTGGAGGG
>JBBINL010000171.1:0-3340 GCA_037443905.1 Burkholderiales bacterium
AACGCATCACCATTTCAATTGACTCTGAGCTGGCCCGGGAATTTGACCAGCTGATTGCCGGGCGCGGCTATAAAAACCGGTCCGAAGCGGTGCGCGACCTGGTGCGTGCCCATCTGGAGGCGCAGCGCCTGGCCGATGCGCCTGACGGGCACTGCGTGGCCAACCTGTCCTATGTGTACAACCACCATGCGCGCGATCTGGCCGAGCGCCTGACCGCATTGCAGCATGACCAGCACGACCTGACCGTGGCCACGCTGCACGCCCATCTGGACCATGACAACTGCCTTGAGAGCGTGATCTTGCGCGGCCACCTCGGCTGTGCGTGCTTTTTCGGATGCCATGATGGCTGAGCGCGGCGTGCGCCATGGCCTGCTCAATGTGGTGGCTGTGGAGGTGGACGCCCGGCACACACATGTGCATCTGCATGACTCACAACACACAAATGCGTCGGCCAAAGCGCCGGGCGCGCACATGCATTTCAAACCCAGGACGTGATTCATGCCCGCCGCTGCAGGCTCAATGGCATCTCCAGATGGCAGCGTGCCAGCAGGCTGGCGTCGGCAAAGATCACTTCGGGTTCATCATCGGCCTCGATGACGCCTTCGCGCATCACCAGCACGCGCTGGCACAGGTCGAGCACCAGGTCCAGGTCATGCGTGGCGATGAGCCTGGTGTGTTCGATGCCGGCCAGCAGCTGGATCAAACGCCGCCGCGCTGCCGGATCCAGCCCGGCACTGGGTTCGTCCAGCACGAGGATCGAGGGTGACATGGCGAGCACGCCGGCTATGGCCACCAAACGCTTTTCGCCGCCCGAGAGCCGGTAGGGCGCGCGCGTGGCCAGGTGAGTGGCACCGACGGTGGCCAGGGCCTGCGCGACCCTGGCCTGCACTTCGCCCAGGGGCAGGCCCATGTTCAGCGGCCCAAATGCCACATCATCCTGCACGGTGGTCATGAACAACTGGTCGTCCGGGTCCTGAAACACCATGCCCACACGCTGCCGTACCTCGGCCAGGTTGGCCGCCATCACGCTCAGGTCATGAATCCGAATTTCACCCGCGGTGGGTCTGAGCACGCCGTTGAGGTGCAGCAACAAGGTTGATTTGCCCGCGCCGTTGCTGCCAATCAGGCCCACCGATTCACCCGGGCCGATGGCAAAACTCACGTTGCGCAGGGCCTGCTGACCGTCCGGATAGGCATAGCTGAGCCCGTGCGCCACAACGACTGGCTGACTCATCCCAGCCAGCCCAGCAACAGTCGACCCATCAGATGCGCCAGATCGACCTGGCGCGCCAGCACGAAACCCATGCCACATATCGCCAGAAACAGCAGGTCGGCGCGTTGCCAGCGCAGCGTTTGCCGTTGCTGCAACTGGCCGTCAAAACCGCGTGACAGCATGGCCTGGTGGATGCGCTGGGAGCGCTGCAGGGTGCGTAGCAGCAGGTGGCCGAGCAAGGACCCATAAACCGGCAAAACCAGGGACTTGCCGTTGCCGCGCAGTTCCCGCGCCAGGCTCATGCGCGACGCTTCATGGGCGAGGACCAGCGCATAGCGATGCAGCAACAGCAACTGGGCGGTGAACACCTGTGGCACGCCCATGCGCGCCAGGCCGGCGCAAATCTGGGGCAAGCCGGTGCTCGCCACCAGCACCAGCCCGGCGGCCACCGTTAGTCCAAAGCGAATCAGAATCGACGCAAAAGAGACCCAGCCCCCAGAGATCGGGTGAGACAGCAGCGTCAGCAACGGCCGCTGATCGAGCCAGGGGTTGAACAGGCCGACCATGACGGCAAAGGGCGAAGCCAGCAAGATGGTGCGGCTGATGAGGCGTAGTGAAATATCGCCCAGCGCGGCCATGAGCAACGGGAACAGCGCCAAAGGCAACAGGGCGGCCACCGCATAACGGTCAAAAGATACCACGGTGAGGACGAAGCCCAGAGTAGCCAGAATCTTGCTGCGTGGATCGAGCCGGGACAGCGCCGTGGGCCGCGCCGCCAGCGCGTCGAGCGTGTCAAAGTCTTGCAGCGCGGCTTGGATGCGACTCACACCGCTGAACTTCCCGTGCGCCTCAGGACTAAACCCAGGGCCAGCACCAGGGTGAGCGTGGCCACGCCACCGATCACACCGGCCAGCGAGGTGCTGGCGTCCGCTACGGGCCGGGCTTCTTCAGGGCTAGCCGTGTCTGGCGTCAGGTCCAAAGCGGGCTTGGCAGGCTTGGCAGCGAGGTTGAACTTGTAGTCGGCAAAGAGCGACAAGTTTTTTTGCGCTTCTGACAATTTGGCGTGGAGCCCGGATTGGGGTGATTCCAGTCCAGCTTGCCCGGTGGCGCGCGCGATCGACCACTCCAGACCATCGGGTTGGCTCGATGCAAACCATGACAAACCTCCGGCCGTGACCAGAGCCACCGCGCCGAAAGTGGCCAACAAACGCATGGGGAAGATTCGGCGCGCACCAGCGCCTTGCGCGGCCACCGATGGCAGTGCCAGCAAGTCAGGACGGGCCTGGCGCACCAACATGATCAAGGCAGCTGTGGCAACACCTTCGACCAACCCGATGGCCAAATGAATCGGCTGCATCAGCAGCAAGAACGTGCTCAGCGGCAGGCTGCTGATGCCCGAGATCTGGGTTTGCGCCACCACCCCGAGCGCGCCCAGCTGCAAACCGATGACAGCCGACAGCACGGTAATCAGGCTCATGCGGCGCCTGGAAGGCGCGGCCCCGGCGCACGACAGCAGCGGCTGATAAACCAGCGGGTAAGCCACAAAGCAGGTGCACACCCCCAGATTGAAGATGTTGGTTCCCAGCGCCAGAATGCCGCCATCGGCAAAAAACAGCGCCTGCACCGTCAGCACCGAGCTCATCACCATGAAGGCGGCAGCCGGCCCGAGCAGGATCGATAACAGCAAGCCGCCACCCAGGTGCCCGCTGGAGCCCGTGCCGGGAATGGTGAAGTTGATCATCATGGCGGCAAATACAAAAGCCCCCAATACACCCATCAACGGCACCAGATATTCGCGCTCGTCCTGGCGCACCCGGCGTGCGCTCCAGGCCAATGTGGCGCCAGAGGCAAGCCAGAAAGCAGCGCCAACGGCGGGCGAGAGAAGTGCATCGGCCATGTGCATGATGAAACGCCAATCCTTCAAAAGTATGAAGTTTTTTTTTATTGTATGACAGACGATTCGAAAAGAGCAAAAATTTTGACGCGGCAAGCGCAACACGGCCTGCTTGCCATGCCGGTGCCAACCCTGTCTTCAGGCGGTGGAACCCAGCACCAACCGGTTTTCTGACGCAAAGCGGTAGGCCGGAATCACCAGGTTGGCCGGTGCCGGTCCGACGTTGAAGACGC
>JBBINL010000172.1:0-3285 GCA_037443905.1 Burkholderiales bacterium
TTTACCTGTGCGCGTCGTTTTGCCTGATCGGCTTCTTCCGCTTCAGCGAAGGGCGTATGTTGGCGTACCTGGCTCCACAAAAATCTTGAGTTATGCAACGCATCGACCACACCCTGCTATCGCCCAGTATCGGCAGCCACAGGAGCCTGACCAGCTTTCACTTTGGCAAACCCGGCAGTGGCCGCAAAATTTACATCCAGGCCAGCCTGCACGCCGAGGAACTGCCTGGCATGCTGGTGGCGCACCATTTGCGCGCGCTGTTTGAAGCAGCGGACGCCGCCGGGCAAATTCAAGGCGAAGTGATTCTGGTGCCGGTAGCCAACCCGATCGGCCTGGCGCAGCGGCTCGACCACAAACCGATGGGCCGATTCGAATTGGACACCTCGGAAAACTTCAACCGCCATTACCCCGACCTGGCGCAGGCAGTGGAGTCCGTCGTGTCGGACCAACTGGGGGACGATGCAGCGGCCAATGTGCGCCTGGTGCGTCGCGCCATGGCCGACTATCTGACGCAATGGCGTCCGGCGACTGAACTGCAAAGCCTGCGACGCACCCTGTTGCTGCTGGCGCACGACGCCGATTTCATGCTCGACCTGCATTGCGATTGTGAAGGCGTGCTGCACTTCTACACCGAAGAAGCCTGCTGGCCGCAGCTGCAGGAGCTGGCGCATTTTCTGGGAGCGCAGGCGATTTTGCTGGCCAAAAATTCGGGCAACCGGCCGATTGACGAATGCCTGTCGGGCGCCTGGTGGCAACTGGCCGAGCGGCTGCAGGCCAAGGGCTGCCATGCGCCGCTGCCACAAGGCTGCTGCAGCACCACCATCGAGCTGCGCGGCGAACTTGATGTGAGCCACGCCTGGGCCAAGACCGATGCGCAAGCCATCGTGAACTGGCTGCAATGCATCGGGGTGCTGGCTTGCCAGCAGCCGCCCGAAGTGCCAACGGCCTGTTGCGCCGCCACGCCGCTGGCGGGTTCCGAGACGCTGAACGCGCCCGGCCCCGGCATTGTGGTGTATGCCGCTGAAGTGGGCCAGATGCTGCAAGCTGGTGATATGGTGGCCGAAATCATCGACCCGATTGCCAACACCAGCCAGCGCGTGAGCGCCGGCGTGGCCGGCGTGTTTTATGCCCGCATCCGTGACCGCTACATCACCGCCGGCGGCGAGCTGGGCAAGATTGCCGGCGCCAAGGCCTTTCGCAGTGGCGACCTGCTTGGGGCGTGAGCACACTCATGAAATCCTCAAGTCGTCTGACATGCCGGACCTGATCCGGCATCCATGCCCACCAACCGCAACCCGCCCATGAACACCACGCTCAAACTCCAGGTTGAAAACATCCACAAGCGCTTTGGCTCCAACGAGGTGCTCAAGGGCGTGTCGCTCACTGCCCACGCGGGTGACGTGATCAGCATCATCGGCAGTTCTGGCTCGGGCAAGAGCACGTTTTTGCGCTGCATCAACCTGCTGGAAAAGCCCAACCAGGGCCGCATCATCGTTGCCGGCGAGGAACTGCACCTCAACGCCGACAAGCACGGCGAGCTGCACGCCGCCAACCCGAAACAGCTTGCCTCGATTCGCTCCAAGCTGGCCATGGTGTTCCAGCACTTCAACCTGTGGGCGCACATGACGGTCCTGCAAAACATCATCGAAGCGCCGGTGCACATCCTCAACGTGCCCAAAGAGCAGGCCATCGACACGGCGCGCAAGTACCTCGCCAAGGTCGGCCTGGAAGGCAAGGAAGACGCCTATCCGGCGCACTTGAGCGGTGGCCAGCAGCAGCGCGTGGCGATCGCCCGTGCGCTGGCGATGGAGCCCGAAGTGATGCTGTTTGACGAGCCCACCAGCGCGCTCGACCCCGAACTGGTGAGCGAAGTGCTGAAGGTCATGAAAGACCTGGCGCATGAAGGTCGCACCATGGTCGTAGTGACGCACGAAATGGGTTTTGCCCGCGAGGTCGCCAACCACCTGATCTTTTTGCACAAGGGCCAGATCGAGGAAGAAGGCAACCCGGCGACTGTGCTGGGCGCGCCCAAGAGCGTGCGGCTGGCGCAGTTTTTGTCGGGCAGTCTGAAATAGGCTAAATGGCGCGGCGATGGCTTCGCCACAATGGCAGCAATTGCACGCCAAGCATGCTTGCAAAAATCAGCGCGCAGCCGAGCAGGCCAGCGGCGTTCAGGCGGTCTCCCATCAAGGCGTAGCCAAAGGCTGCGGCAAAGAGGGTTTCGGACGACAGCAGGATGGCGGCATCCGTGGCGTGAGCGTAGCGTTGCGCCACCACCTGCCCGGTAAAGGCCACGCCAACCGACATGATGCCGGTGTAGGCAATCGGCACGGCAGCGGCCTGCAAGCCGGACCAGCTCAGCGGCTCATTGACCACACCCCAGGCCAAGGCCAGCACACCACACACCGCGAACTGGCCACCCGCCACCAGAAACGGTGCAGCCATGCGATCAGCCACGCGGCCAATGAGCAGCACATGCAGCGCCCACGGCAAGGTCGACGCAATGATCCAGAGGTCTCCCCGGCTGACGGCCACGCTGTGCGCGCCCGAGAGCAAGTAGGCTCCCGCCACACAGGCCAACGCGGCGGGCCAGGCTGACCAGTGCGGGCGATGGCGCAGCAGCAGCCAGCCCAGCAGCGGTACCAGCGGCACATACAGCGCGGTCAAAAAGCCCGCATTGGTGACGCTGGTGCTGACAATGCCGATTTGCTGCATGACGGCGCCCAGCATCAGCAGCGCACCCAGACCCATGATCCGGTAGCCATCGGCGCGATGCAGCGGCCTGTGCCGGCGCAAGCTGCGCCACTCCCACCATATCAGCGGCGCCACCACCAGCGCGCCAATCAGGAAGCGCACGCCGGTAAACACCATCGGCCCCACATGCGCCATGCCCTGGCTCTGGAAGACAAAAGCCGAGCCCCAGATCAGGGCGACCAGGGTGAGCAGCAGGTTGGCCTTGACACGCGACACGGCTGTCAACCCAGGCCCAGCAACGCGCGTGCCTCAACGGGTGTGGCCACTTCGCGGCCAAGCTCTGCACTGATGCGCGCCATGCGCGCCACCAGTTGCGCGTTGCTGGTGGCCAGTTCGCCTTTGCGGTAATACACGTTGTCCTCAAAGCCGACGCGCACATGGCCGCCGAGCACGATGGCCAGCGCGCCCAGCGGCAACTGCGCCGGGCCAATGCCGGCGACGGTCCAGGTCGCATCGCGGGGAAGTTGCGCGCGCAAATACAGCAGCGCCTCGGGCGTGCCGGCCATGGCTCCGGGCACGCCCAGCACCAGG
>JBBINL010000173.1:0-3285 GCA_037443905.1 Burkholderiales bacterium
TTTCCGCTAAGTAAATACCAGCCCTGAATTCAAAGGGATTAAGACCCATATAACCCGCGGTGATGGCGTCACCGATAGAAGTAAATACCAGCCCTGAATTCAAAGGGATTAAGACGGACAAAACGACACAAGTCGCGTTGTCCAGGTGTAAATTCCACCCCGAAATTCGATGGGATCAAGTCCAGCGCAACTTGCGTCAGCTTCACTGGGTTAAGATGCTTGGTGTCCATTGCGCTCTGTGACGTGGTGTGCGCGTTCAATTTCCTGACTGTCCATGACTGATACCCAGGCATTCGACCGATTGCCTCTTTTCCCGCTGGAACTGGTGTTGTTTCCAGGCGGTTACCTGCCCTTGCGCATTTTTGAGGTGCGCTACCTCGACATGATCGGCAAGTGCTTCAAGGCGGGTGACCCGTTTGGCGTGGTCACTCTCAACCGTGGCGCCGAGGTGCGCACGACCCATGGCGGCGTGGCGGATGTGGCCAGCACCGCCAGGGAGGTTTTCTATCCTGAGGGCACGCTGGCGCGCATCACGCAGTTGAGCCGGCCGCAGCCTGGCCTGATGCTGATCAGTTGCACGGGGGCGCAGCGCTTTTGCGTCTCTCAGCCTGAATTGCTCGGGCACGGTTTGTGGGTTGGCAAGGCCCGGCTGTTGCCCGATGACCTGAACGTGCCCGTTCCTGAAGACCTGATGGCGGTGGCGGGCGCCCTGGCGCGCGTGATCGATACGCTCAAGGCGCAGGGCATGTCACCCGAGCAAATGCCGATCCAGTTGCCCTACCGGATGGATGATTGCGGCTGGGTGGCCAACCGCTGGTGCGATCTGCTGCCCATGTCGCTGGTTCAAAAACACCGTTTGATGACGCTCGACAACCCGCTGCTGCGGCTTGAACTGGTCAGCGATTTGCTCGAGCGCAACGGCATTCCTATCTGAGTGCTGGCACTGCCACAAACCGGCCCAGGGCCGCGCTTTGCTCACCCAGGCTGAGCATCTGCATCACCGCATGCACCTGCACAGGTGTCACTTCGGGCTGGGGCTGCAGACCCCACAGGTGGTCGCGCAGCTGGGCGTAATAGGCCAGGTAGTTGCCCGCTGGCGACGGGGCCTCCGTGCGCACCGACACTGGCGCGGCTACACCGGCCATGTTTTCCATGCGCAGAAGTTGACCCGGTTGCGGGTCCTGGCCCCAGTGTTGCAAATCGTCGAGTTGCGGACGCTGGCCTGCTTTCAGGGCATCTTCCTGTGTGTCGAGCCCGTGTTTGGTAAAACTGCCCCGGGTGCCATGCACGGCCCAGCGCGGCCCGGTTTGCGCCACCAGCGTGCTGGCGTGCAGGATCACGCGCAGGCCGCCAGCTTCGGTGTCATAGCGCAGCACGGCATGAAACCAGTCGTTCACCCGGGCGCCATCGCGCACCCTGGCCTGCTCCAGCAGCAGCGCATCTGGCTGGCCAAACAGCAGCAGCGCCTGGTCCACCAGGTGCGGCCCGAGGTCGAACCACAGGCCCGAGCCGGGCAGGTTTTGTTCGCGCCAGCGCTCTGGCACGGTGGGGCGATAGCGGTCAAAGTGCGAATCCACCTGCACCACACGCCCAAGCTGGCCACTGGCAATGACTTGCTGCAGCGCCAGAAAGTCGCTGTCAAAGCGCCGGTTCTGGAATACCGTGAGCACCCGCCCCTGTTGCCGAGCCAGCGCCAGCAGGGTGTCGGTCTCGGTCAGGGTCACGGTGCAGGGTTTGTCCACCACCACATGTTTGCCTGCTTGCAGTGCCGCCTGCGCCAGCTCGAAGTGGCTCGCGTTCGGGCTGGCGATCACTACCAGATCGAGGGCGGGGTCGGCCAGTGCCGCATTGATCGTGGACGCACAGCGCACTTTGGGCCAGTCGTGTTGCACCTCGGCGGCCTTGCGCGTCACAATGCAGGCCAGTTGCAGACCGGGCACGCCGGCAATGAGCGGCGCATGAAAAATGCGACCGGCGCCACCGTAGCCGATCAGGGCGACCCGCAGGTCTTTGTGTGGAGTCAATGGTGTAGGTTTCATACCCGAATCATCACCGAAAATGCCGCCGAGGGATGACCTGCTGACGACCAATCCTCAATTTGCACACAATTTGACCATGCTTAACTTTTTGCCAGCGCCCATCGTGGGTGTGATTGCCAGCATGCTGATGCTGCTCAACATCCTGTTCTGGGTGCCCGTCTTGCTGCTGGCCGCCCTGATCAAACTGGCGCTGCCATTCAGGCGGGTGCGGCTGGTCATCGACCCTTTGCTGCTGCGCATTGCCGAGGCCTGGATTGCCGGCAACAGTGGCTGGATGCGCCTGACGCAGGCGCTGCAATGGCAGGTGGGCGGCCTGCAGAACCTGAGTCCGCGCCAGTGGTACCTGGTGGTGTGCAACCACCAGTCGTGGGTGGACATCCTGGTGTTGCAGCATGTGCTCAACCGGCGCATTCCGCTGCTCAAGTTTTTTCTGAAAAAACAGCTGATCTGGGTGCCCATCATGGGGCTGGCGTGGTGGGCGCTGGAGTTTCCGTTCATGCGCCGGCACAGTGAGGCTTATTTGCAGAAGCACCCGCAAGAGCGCGGCAAAGACGCCGCCACCACCCGCGCCGCCTGCGAAAAGTACGCGCTGGTGCCCACCAGCGTGATGAATTTTGTCGAGGGCACGCGCTTCACGCCGGCCAAACAGACGCGCCAGCAATCGCCCTACCGGCATCTGCTCAAGCCCAAGGCAGGCGGCCTGACACTGGCACTGGAGGCCATGGGTGAAAAGTTTGGCGCCGTGCTGGACATCACCATCGCCTACCCGGATGGCACGCCCAGTTTCTGGCAATTTTTGCAGGGACGGATGTCACGCGTCATCGTGCAAGTCCGCACCCTGGCGGTGCCGCGGGTCGGCGCCGACGTCAGCGGCGATCCGGCGCAGACTTTGCGCGCCTTGTGCCAGGACTGGGTGAACCAGTTGTGGACCGAAAAGGATGCCTTGCTGGAGCAGTTTCTGGTCAATAAAAATAATGAGAAATAACTTTAAAATATTAAATTAGTTTATTGTTTTTATTGATTATCTCAGGTGCTTGAACATCTTGGCATTGAACATTTCAGGAATGCCAAGACGTCTGGGGCCGACCACCAGATCAAACTCTTCACCCGCCTGCAGAAACCCTGGTTCATCCACCGCCAGGTAAAAACCACAACAACCTTGTCGCGCCATGGTTTTGGCAGCACCGGCAAAATGGGGTGGTCACGGTAGCTTGGACAGCCACCGGAGTGGAATAAGCTAAAGCTG
>JBBINL010000174.1:0-3244 GCA_037443905.1 Burkholderiales bacterium
TTTATGTTCTATTTGACCGGAGAATCAACCTGTGTGTCGCGCCGTGGCTTTGCCGAATCTGTGCCATGGTTGCCCGCGCCGTGACGATTCACGAAACGCAATGGATCAAGGCCGAAGGTCCAGATGTCGTTGAGCAAGTAGTTCAGCACGCTGGTCACGCCGATGGCGATGAGGTTGGCAATCTGGTAGAAGAAATGCGGCGCCAGCAGGTTGGTAAAAACAATCTGCATCACGATGCTCAGGCTGCAGGCCAGCGAATACTGGCCGAACTGCACGGGCAATGAGAGATATTGGCAGTGCTTGCGGTCCGCCCAGGTCCACAGCCGGTTCCAGAAAAAGTTGTTGAGCGTGGCCAAAAAGATGGCCAGTGCCAGTGACAGGTTGAGGCGCAGCCCGGGCGTCTGCACCGTGTTGAAGACAAATTCCTGGGCCAGATACAGCACGCCGATGTTCACCACAGTGCCGGAGGCGCCCACCGTGCCGAACTTCAAAAAGCGCTTTGAGAAGATGCGCCGCACCAGCGACGCCGTGCGCCTTCTGATCTTGAACGGTGACACCATCTTATTGGTCGCTTTGCAGCAGGGCCCGCGCCTTGGCCAGCACCCGCTCGGGCGTGATCTGCTGCAGGCACTGGTTGTTGCCGTCGCAGGGTGAATGGCGATGGTTGTAGGCCGTCAGGCAGGGTGAGCACGACAGGCCCATGAAAAGCGTGTGGATGTTGGGCGCCAGCGGGCTGTAGAGCGCCGGGGTTTCCGGCCCAAAGAACACCAGCGTGGGCAGGGGGGTGAGCGCGGCAAACTGCCCCGGCCCACCGTCATTGGTCACCAGCAGCGATGCCCGGTGAAACAGCGCCAGCAAATGCCTGATGGATTGGGTGTAGCCCGTGAAATCAACGCACAGCGCGTGCTGGCAGTGCGCCACGATCTCCTGCGCCAGCGGCTTTGCGTCGGGCAGCCCGATGAGCCCGACCGCGTAGCCGTCTTGCACAAGCTGGCTGCACAGTTGCTTGTAATGGGCCGGTGGCCAGGCGCGAATGGGCAGCAGGCCACCATCGGGGTAAACCAGCACCAGCTTTTTGTCGGCGATGGCCGGAAAGTCGCGGTTCAACTGGGCCGCCACAGCCGCCACCTCGCCGTCGTCAAATGGCAGCTGCGGCGGCGCGCTCACCGGATGCACCACCGCCTTGGCCATGGGGCAATCACGCGACTCGATGGCATCCACCATGGTCAGCAGCTGTTGCGACAGGTGGCGGTAAGGGTTGTACATCACCTTGCGGTTCATCATCGACCCACGGTACAGCCCCTCTTGCGTGTGCGCATGAAAACCCACGCGCACCTTTGCCCCCGACAGGTACGACAGGATGCTACTCACGCGCGAAAACAACTCGCAGTCGATCACCACATCGAACCTGAGCGCGCGCATCCGGCGCAGGGCGGCGATGCTGTCGCGGGCAAAGTCGCCCAGCGCCCGGTCGTTGAGCGTGATCACATGGTCTGCGGGCATCACGCCGAGCAGGTCCAGCAACTCGCGGTTTTTGTGGAACATCAGCATGTGCAGTTGCGCCATCGGGTAGCGGCGCTGCAGCTCGGCAAACATCGGCTGCGCCAGCACCAGACTGCCCATTTCAGACAGCAGCACGATCAGGATGCGTTGGGGCGGCTGCGGCCTGGCCTGGCCCACAAAGAACACACGCAGCTTCTCAAACAGCGACAGGCCCGCACAAATGGGCACGCCCACCCAACGGTCAACGGCGCGCATGAAATTGATGTTCAAGGCAATGCTCTGTTAAAAGCCACCGGCGCCAATACCAGCGCGATGGGCACCACCAGCATGCCCCAGTAGCCGCCCACCGTGCCGGTGACCAGGTCACGGCCGCCGCTGCCCGCAACCAGAAATGTGAGCAGTGGCGAAGCCACCGTCGCCAGCAAAAACAAGCCCAATCGCCTGTGGCTGCGCACCAGGGTCACGGCACCGGCCAAGCCTGCTGCGACCAGCAGGGGCACAAACCACGGCGCCCCGGCAAACAATTGCTCAAAGAACCTGAGCGTTGACACCAGATGCGCCACACCGCCATTCAACCAGAAGCCAACCGACCCGGCCTGGTCGACGCGCCCGTCGATCGCCAGGGCGTGCGCGGCGTAGATGGCGCAAAAAATGCCCAGCCCGACCAGCCAGGGCCGGAGTTCCTTCAGCCGCTGGCCGCGGGGCAGCAACAGCACACTGGCGGCAGCCAGCAACATGGGGTAGAGCATGATCTCCCTGAACACCGCCGCCAGCAGCATGACCGACATGGCGGCCCACAGCAACGGGGCTGACGCCTTGCGAACCGACGCAATGAACAGCGCCAGACCTGCCAGCGTGATCGCCATGGCCCAGCCGTCGACAAACACCACAAAGGAACTGGTGGCAATCGACAGGTAGGCCGTGGCCACCATCAACGTGCCCAGCACCGCCAGCCGCGGCGGCCCCAGCTGGGCGCCAATGGCAAAGGCCGCCCCCACCGCCAGCGTGGCGAACACCAGAAATAACCAGGGTATCGCCGCGCCATCCGCTGGCAGCAGCAGCCACAGATAAAACAAGGTGGGTAACCGGTAGCCCGGCACCCCGTTGGGCAGGCGGAACTCGCCGAGCGGGTCGGCCCGGTACACCTTGATGTAGGCTTCGTAATAGGGTGTGCCGGCCTGCATGTCATAAAACACGCGCAGAAAATAGTCACGGTCTCCTGGCGTAGCTCCCAGCGCAGGCGGCGCCGAGAGCCAGTCGTTGACCGTGGGTTGGTCAGGCACAAAGTCGCCCCGGTTCGACGATGCGGTGGTGGCCCACAGCAGCGCCATGATGACGGCCACGGTGCCTATCGCGGCGCGCCACTCGGCCGTGTTGCGCTCGGTCGCCTGGCTCAGCCCAAAGGCTGCAACGCCGGCTGCCATCCCACCCAGGATGATGAAAATCAGGGCCTCTGCAATGTCCGCATGCGCACCGCCAAACCAGGGTCGTGCCAGCAGCATGCCAAGACCGAGTCCGACCAGCGTCCCGCCAGCGGCATACTTCCAAGGGACACGTGATGCCAGTGCCGTGATGCCACCGATCAGCAGGGGTGCCAGCCAGAGCGGCAGCAGCGCGATCAAGCCGTACACCACGCAAAAGTGCACGACCAGGGCGAGCATGGCGACTGAAAGGGTGCGGATGACGGCGCTTGGCATGGCTTGTACACGGGTCGTGCAGAGGGCCCGATTCTGCCACCCAA
>JBBINL010000175.1:0-3007 GCA_037443905.1 Burkholderiales bacterium
CGTCGGGTGTTTGCCAATGGAGCGCGCCGACATCACCACCCGGTGCAGATTTGGCCGCGGCCTTGGACCAATCGTCAAGACTCGCGGGCTTGAATTCAGGAATATTTTTGGACATAGTAACTGTTAGGAGGTTGGATCGACAGCGCCATCTACTGTACAGCGATGCAGATTTAGAACAAGCAAGTTTACGTTATTTATAATTATTGATGCAAAAAATTCCTTCCAGCTTACAATTTGCCCCATGTCAGCACTTTCCCTAGCCCCGCGCGCACTTTACGAAGAAGTTGCCGAATTATTGCGCCAGCGGATTTTCAACCGCGAGCTCGAACCCGGCAGCTGGATCGACGAGCTCAAGCTTGCACAGGACTATGGCATCAGCCGAACGCCCATGCGCGAGGCGCTCAAGGTGCTCGCCACCGAAGGGCTGGTGACCATGAAAGTGCGCCGGGGCGCCTATGTGACCGAAGTCTCCGAGCGCGACCTGGTCGATGTCTATCACCTGCTGAGCTTGCTGGAGTCGGATGCCGCCGGCGTGGTGGCGCAAAAAGCCACTGATGAACAATTGTCCGAGCTGGCAGGGCTGCACCAGGAACTTGAGAACGCCGCCAAGCCCGATCAACTCGATCGCGAGCGGTTCTTTGCCATCAACGAGCGTTTTCACATGCGCCTGCTGGAGATTGCCGACAACCGCTGGCGCAACCAGATGGTGGCCGACCTGCGCAAGGTGATGAAACTCAACCGCCACAACTCGCTGCTCAAATCCGGGCGCATCCAGGAGTCGCTACAGGAGCATCAGGCGATCATGGCCGCGATGGCGGCGCGTGACGTGCAGCTTTGCACACAGCGCATGCAGGCGCATTTTGAAAGCGGCCTCGAAGCCGCCGTTTGACGCTGTCATGCCTGAAGCTGAAACCCTGATGCAACAGGCGCTGGTCCTGGCCGCGCAAAGCCTGCTGCTCAGCGCGCCCAACCCGCATGTGGGCTGCGTCATCACCACCCCCACCGGAACAGTGCTGGGCCAGGGTTACACCCAGCGTGCCGGCCAGGCCCATGCCGAAATCATGGCGCTGCGCGATGCCGCCGCCCATGGCCATAGTGTGGTCGGCGCCACCGCCTATGTGACGCTGGAACCCTGTTCACATCAGGGACGCACCGGCCCCTGTTGCGACGCGCTGATTGCCGCTGGCATCCAGAAGGTGGTTGCTGCCATCGGCGACCCCAATCCACTCGTCACCGGTCAGGGTCTGGCGCGACTGCGTGCGGCAGGCCTAGAGGTCGAAGTTGGTCCGGGTGGCGCCGAGTCGCGCGAACTCAACATTGGTTTTTTCAGCCGCATGCTGCGTCAGACACCCTGGGTGCGCATGAAACTGGCAGCCTCGCTGGACGGCAAAACCGCTCTCGACAACGGCCTGAGCCAATGGATCACCTCACCCTCCGCCCGTGCCGACGGCCACGCCTGGCGTGCCCGTTCCTGCGCCGTGCTGACCGGCATTGGCACGGTGCTGGCCGACAATCCGAAACTCGACGTGCGACTGGTGACAACACCGCGCCAACCGGCTCTGGTGCTGGTCGACAGCCGCCTTGAGACACCGCTTGACGCGGCACTGTTCATGCCGGATCGAACGCTGCTGATTTACGCCGCCATCCCCGATGCCAGCAAACAGGCAGCGCTGCAAGCACGCGGCGCCACCGTCGTCATGCTGCCCAACGCCGCCGGCAAGGTCGATCTGGCTGCCATGTTGCGTGATCTGGCACGCCGCGAGATCAACGAGCTCCATGTGGAAGCCGGTGAAAAACTCAACGGCTCGCTGATTCGCGAGGGACTGGTCGATGAATTTGTGGTTTATCTGGCACCCAAGCTGATCGGCCAGGGCCGCGGCATGGCAGACTTCGGACCGTTGCAGGACATCGCGCAAGCCTTGCCGCTGGAATTCAGGTCGACGACCATGCTGGGGCCGGACTTGCGTGTGCTGGCCCGAGTCTGCGGTCGCGATATTTTTTAATCACAAGACATGTTCACAGGCATCATTACCGGCATCGGCCGTATCACCGACGTTCAGCCCCTGGGCACTACCCCCGCCCATGGCAAGCGCCTGACCATCACCTGCCCGGGCGGCTACCTTGACGATGTGGCGCTGGGTGACAGCATTGCACTCAACGGCGCCTGTATGACCGTGACCACGCTTGATGTGCCACGGCATCAGTTCACCATCGACATCTCGGCAGAGTCGCTCGACAAGACTGCCGGGCTCGACCAGTTGGGCGCTGTCAACCTCGAAAAAGCCCTGCGCGCCCACGACCGCCTGGGCGGTCACATGGTTTCGGGCCACGTTGACGGCATCGGCCATGTCAGCTACTTTGCCCAGGTTGGCGAGAGCTGGCAACTTCAAGTGATGGCGCCGCTCGCGCTGGCCAAGTACCTGGCGTACAAAGGCTCCATCACCATCAACGGCGTCAGCCTGACCGTCAACCAGATACGGGACAGTTCAGAGGGCTGCGAAATGCGCATCAACCTGATCCCGCACACGGTGCAAAACACCGCGCTGGGAACATTGCAATTGGGCTCGAGTGTGAACCTTGAAATCGACCTGATCGCGCGCTATGTGGAGCGCATGCTCGGACAGGTCTGAACGTCAGCAAAAATACCCTGCATCCTGAGGCACAACTGCTTGGCCGGACAAATCGCTGAAATGGTGCAATGGCGCATCCAGTTGTCTGGTGCCCGAGGCCGGACTCGAACCGGCAACCCCTAACGGGGGACAGATTTTAAGTCTGCTGTGTAAACCATTCCACCACTCGGGCCCGGTGTTGTTTTCTGGAGGCGCGACCCAGAGTCGAACTGGGCTAGACGGATTTGCAATCCGTTGCATAACCGATTTGCTATCGCGCCAGAACCTGTGCAAAAAAAGGGAAGCACTGCTTCCCTTTTTTAATTAAATGGAGCGGGAAAAGAGGCTCGAACTCTCGACCTATACCTTGGCAAGGTATCGCTCTACCAACTGAGCTA
>JBBINL010000176.1:0-2879 GCA_037443905.1 Burkholderiales bacterium
CAGGCCGAGCAGTTGCAGCAAAGCATAGCCTTCTTCAACACCGGTGAAGGCCAGGTCGCGGTGACCGACCGTCACGCCAGAGCCGCATTGCCATGGAAAGCAGCACCTGCCCTAAGTGGCACGGCGCGTGCGGCGCTGCCGCGACCGGCGTCGGCGCACACGCCAGCGGGAAAAAACTTGAGCCTGGATTTTGACAAGGTCATCACCGCGCACGCGCAATGGAAAACGCGCTTTCGCGGTGCCATCACGCAGCAGGAGCAGCTCAAGGCTGACACCATTGGGCGCGACGACGCGTGCGAACTGGGCAAATGGATTTATTCCGAGGGTCGGGCGGTGCTCGGGCACAGCCCCGGCTTTGCCAGACTCGTCGACGAGCACAAGAAGTTTCACCACTGCGCAGCCGACGTGGCGCAGGTCATCAACCTGCGCCGTTTTGCCGAGGCAACGGAGATGATCGGACCACGAGCGGCGTTTACCCAGGCGTCCAACAAGGTCATCGCCACGCTGGGGCAGATGAAGCGCGGGGCTTGCTGACACGCCCGCCCAATCACCTGCTCTGGCAAACACCTTTGAACATCATGAATCCGCACGACAAAGACATCGAAGAGCGCACCCGCCTGGCCGGCACGAACAAGTTCGAGCTGCTGCTGTTTCGGCTCGGTGAGGCGCCGGGCACCGGCGAGCGCGAGCTCTACGGCATCAACGTGTTCAAGGTGCGCGAAGTCCTGGTCATGCCCAAGATCACCGCGCTGGCGAACTCGCATGCGCACGTGATGGGCGTGGCCAACATTCGCGGCCAGATCATTCCGGTGATCAACCTGCCGGCGGTGGTCGGCTGCACGCCCAGGCAAGGCCACACCATTTTGATGGTGACCGAATTTGCCCGCACCGTGCAAGCGTTTGCGGTGGAAGACGTGCGTGAAATCGTGCGGCTGGAGTGGGATCAGGTGATCCCCTCCGAGGGGACGCACGCGGGTGCGCTGGTGACCGGTATCGCGCGCCTGGACCCCGGCAACCCGGACACCCGGCTGGCGCAGGTGCTCGACGTCGAGCAGGTGCTGCGCGATGTCACACCGCAGAGCAAGGAAGAGCTGGACAAAGAAGTGGTCGGTGACGCGCTGGTCTTGCCACCCGGCGCCAAGGTCCTGGTTGCCGACGATTCGTTCGTTGCCCGATCGGTGATCGAACTGGGACTCAAAGCCATGGGCGTCGAGTTCGTCATGACCAAAACCGGCAAGGAAGCCTGGGACTATTTGCAGGCGCTGGCCGAACAGGCCAAGGCCGACGGCTTTCAACCGCACGACAAGATCGCCATTGTGCTGACCGACCTGGAAATGCCCGAGATGGACGGCTTTACCCTGACGCGGTTGATCAAGCAGGACGCGCGCTTTCGCGGCATCCCGGTGGTCATTCACTCGTCGCTGACCGGTGTCACCAACGAAAACCACGTCAAGGGCGTCGGTGCGGACGGTTACGTTGGCAAATTTTCACCACGCGAACTGGCGGCCACCTTGCGTCGGGTGCTGACCTGAGTCGACTTGGTCGCTATTGAACATTTTGAAACCCTGGAGAAAACCATGAGCCGCAAGCAGTATTCATTTTTGGAGCGTTTGTTCAACGGGCAGGAAATCAACCAGCGGCTCGCCGAGCTGGAAACCGAGCTGCAGGTGCGCAAAGACATCATGAACATGACGTCGATCGTTTCGGAGTCCGACAAAAAAGGCGACATCATCAGCATCAACGACAAGTTTCTGGAAGTGTCCAAGTACCCGCGCGACGAGCTGATTGGTCACCCGCACAGCACCACGCGGCATCCCGACATGCCCAAGGAGACCTTCAAGCAATTGTGGGCCACCATCGGGCGCGGCGAGATGTTTCGTGGTGTCATCAAGAACCGCGCCAAAGACGGTGTGCCCTATTACGTCGACGCCGTCATCGCGCCGTTTTTGGGCGCCAACGGCAAACCCTACAAGTACCTGGGCGTGCGCTACGACATCACCACCACCGAAACCGAGCGCCAGAACGCGCGCGGCATTCTGGCCGCCATCGATGCCAGCTACGGCATGATCGAATTTGACCTGGGCGGCCAGGTGTTGCAGGCCAATGCCAACTTTTTGCAGATCATGGGCTACAGCGCGGCGGAAGTCGTCGGCAAGCACCACCGCCTGTTTGTCGAGCCGGCTTACGCCGCCACACCCGCGTACCAGCAGTTCTGGGCCGATTTGAACGCCGGGAAAGCGCAGAAGGAAGCTTTCAAACGCATTGGCAAAGGCGGCAAAGAGGTTTGGTTGCAAGCGGTTTACAGCCCGGTGTTGGACGAGATGGGGCGCGTCTTGAAGGTCATCAAGATCGCCACCGACGTGACCGAGGAGTACCATGCCAATGCCATGTTGCGAGTGGCTGTTGAACAAGGTCAGGGCGCAACTGGTGCGGCGCAAATGGGCGATTTGTCACAACGTATCCCCTTAGATGGCAAAACCGGCAATGTGGCTGCTCTTTGTGCCAGCATCAACGCGGTGCTGGACATCACCGCAGCGGCCATGGATGACTTTTCAAACATCTTCAGTGCCCTGGCAACGGGTGACCTCAAGCCGCGTATCACGCGGGATTACCAAGGTACCTTTAATCAGCTCAAGCAAGCCACCAACGACACCTGTGACAAGTTGGCGGCGATCATGGGCGAAACCGGCCGTGTCATGGCCGGCTTGACGCAAGGTGATCTGTCACAACGCATCACCATGAAAACCGAGGGTGTGTTTGATGAGGTCAAGCAGGACATCAATGCCAGCATGGACAAGCTGGCCGCCATTGTGGAAGAAATCCGCGCCGCCGCCGACGCCCTGACCGGCGCGGCCAACCAGGTCAGTGCCACGGCGCAG
>JBBINL010000177.1:0-2860 GCA_037443905.1 Burkholderiales bacterium
TGGTCCTTGAGCATGATCGAGTAGTCCATCTTGTACACATGGTCGCCTGCCAGAATGGCAATGTACTTGGGCTTGCTGGAGCGGATGATGTCCAGGTTCTGGAAGATGGCGTCGGCCGTGCCGCGATACCAGTGCTCCTCGCCCACGCGCTGCTGGGCCGGCAGCAGATCGACCATCTCATTGAGTTCGGCGCGCAAAAAACTCCAGCCACGCTGCAAGTGGCGCATCAGCGAGTGCGACTTGTACTGCGTCACCACCGCCATGCGCCGGATGCCCGAATTCAGGCAGTTGGACAGGGCAAAGTCGATGATGCGGAACTTGCCGCCGAAGTACACCGCCGGTTTGGCGCGCGTGTCGGTCAACTGCTTGAGCCGAGAGCCGCGGCCACCGGCCAGGATCAGGGCCACCGTGTGGCGCACCAGTTGATGGGTTTCCAGCGTATTTTGGTCAGCATGCACCATGAATGGCTCCTCTTTGATGGATTCTTTGAAAAAACGCGTTCGGCATGTTCAGCAGTGGACCGGCTCGGGCCAGGCGATCAGGTCGCCACCGTGGGGCCAGCCATGCCGGTGCGCGCCCTGATGCCTGCCACCTGCTCAGCCAGCGCAGCCAGCTCAGCCAGCGCCTGCTGCACGGCCTGGTCCTGCCAGGCCACATCAGCTTCATAGCGCTCCAGGTACAGGCGCAGCGTGGCGCCTTCGGTGCCGGTGCCCGACAACCTGAAAATCACCCGTGCGCCATCGTCAAACAGCAGGCGCACACCCTGCTGCCGTGACACCGAGGCATCCACCGGGTCGGTATAGGCAAAGTCATCGGCCAACAGCAACTGGCGGGGCCCAAACCACTGGCCAGACAAATTGGGCAATGCTGCACGCAAGTCTTGCATCAAGGCGTTGGCCACCTCCACCGCAATGCCTTCATAGTCGTGCCGGGTGTAGTAGTTGCGACCGTAAACGCGCCAATGCGCGCGCACCAGGGACTCGACCGATTGACCGGTGGCGCCCTGCAGACTGAGCCAGAACAAAATTGCCCACAGGCCGTCCTTCTCACGCACATGGCTGGAACCTGTGCCATAACTCTCTTCGCCGCACAGGCTGACGCGCCCGGCATCGAGCAGATTGCCAAAAAACTTCCAGCCGGTCGGGGTCTCAAAACAGGGCAGTCCCAACGCCCGGGCAACCCGGTCCACCGCAGCAGAAGTCGGCATGGAGCGCGCCACACCGAGCAGGCCGTTTTTGTAAGCCGGAATCAGTCTGGCGTGCGCCGTCATCAGCGCCAGGCTGTCCGAGGGCGTGACGACAAAGCTGCGGCCAAGCACCATGTTGCGGTCGGCATCGCCGTCCATGGCTGCGCCAAAATCGGGCGCATCGGCGGCGCTCATGTGGGTGATCAGGTCTTTGGCATTGACCGGGTTCGGGTCAGGGTGCAGACCGCCAAAATCTTCCAGCGGCACGGCGTTGACCACGGTTCCTGCCGACGCGCCGAGCTCGCCTTCGAGAATCGCCTTGGCATACGGGCCACCGACGGCGTTCATGGCGTCCAGGCGCATGGTAAAACCGCGCGCAAACATGCCGCGCAACAGGTCAAAGTCAAACAGCTCGCGCATCACCGCAGCGTAATCGCTCACCGGGTCAATCACTTCCAGCTGCATCTGCTCGAGCTGCTGCAGACCCAGGCGATCGAGGTCCACGTCGGGTGCATCACTGATGCGCAGTTCAGTCACTTGTCGGGTGCGGGCAAACACCGCTTCGGTCAGCGCCTCGTTGGCCGGGCCACCGTTGCCGGTGTTGTACTTGATGCCAAAGTCACCCTCGGACCCACCCGGGTTGTGACTGGCCGACAAGATGATCCCGCCAAAGGTTTGATGGCGGCGTATCACCGCGCTGACGGCGGGCGTCGACAAAATGCCGCCCTGCCCCAGCAGCACGCGCGCCACACCGTTGGCGGCTGCCAGCTTCAGGATGATTTGCACCGCACTGCGGTTGAAATAACGGCCATCGCCGCCCATCACCAAGGTCTGGCCCGCCAGGGCGTTGCCGGCTGCGCCACTGGCATTGAGCACATCAAACAGCGCCTGGACAAAGTTTTCCAGATAGCGCGGCTGCATGAACACCGCCACTTTCTTGCGTAAACCCGAGGTGCCGGGGCGCTGCCCGTCAAAGGGTTGTGTTGGAATCGTTTGAATGGCCATGATCATCAAGCCTTGCTGCAATTGTGACCACTTGAATTTAGCACCAAACTTGCCCAGGATAGGCCCACACCCAGCCTTTAAAATGCTGCCCTTGCCCAGTGGCTGCGCCAGATTCCCGGTTTTCAGTTCAAACCCGCCGATAACCGGCAAACCGTGAGTGCCCTGGCTGCCACCTCCCAATCGAGAACTCCCCGTGACCTACGCCTTTGAAACCCGTCGCCGCCGCACCTTTGCCATCATTTCCCACCCGGACGCCGGTAAAACCACCCTGACCGAAAAGCTCTTGCTGTTCTCGGGCGCGATTCAGATTGCCGGTGCCGTCAAAGGCCGCAAGGCCAGCCGCCACGCCACCAGCGACTGGATGGAGATCGAGAAGCAGCGCGGCATCTCGGTGGCCAGTTCGGTGATGCAAATGGCGTACCGCGACCATGTGGTCAATCTGCTCGACACCCCCGGCCACAAGGACTTTTCTGAAGACACCTACCGCGTGCTCACCGCGGTGGATTCGGCGCTGATGGTGATCGACGCGGCCAACGGCGTCGAGAGCCAGACCCGCCGCCTGATTGAAGTCTGCCGCCAGCGCGACACACCCATCATCACTTTCGTCAACAAGATGGACCGCGAGGTGCGCGACCCGCTGGACATTCTGGACGAAGTGGAGCGCGAACT
>JBBINL010000178.1:0-2820 GCA_037443905.1 Burkholderiales bacterium
GTACCAGCCAGCAGACAAGCGGTGAGTTTTTTCATGGCAGTCCTTTCATCGTTAAACTAAAACTGTCGGGCCGCGAAGTGTATGAGAATTCGTGCAAACTTTCAGCAGCGTTTTTCAAAGGGGTCATGGTGGTGTTGGTTCGAGTTTGGGATGCGCCGACGCGCCTGTTTCACTGGGTGCTTGTCATGTGCGTCCTTGGCCTGGTTGTCACCAGCCAACTCGGTGGCGCGGCCATGGTTTGGCATTTCCGGTTTGGCTATGGCGTATTGAGTTTGTTGTTGTTTCGTCTGGCATGGGGGTTTTGGGGTGGACACTGGTCTCGCTTTGCCACATTTCTGGTGGGGCCTTTGCGCATCTGGCGCTACCTGCGCGGGCAAGGTCAGCCGCATGACAGCGTGGGCCACAACCCGCTGGGCGCATTGTCGGTCGTCGCCATGCTGGCGTTCCTTGCATTTCAGGTCGCCTCCGGATTGATGAGCGACGATGAGATTTCCAATGCCGGTCCACTGGCCCGCTTCGTCGCCTCGAGCTGGGTCAGCAACGCGACGTTCTATCACAAGAGCATTGGCAAATTCATGTTGCTGGGTTTGGTGGTTCTGCATTTGGCTGCGATTGCGTTTTATTATTTCCGCCAGCGGGTCAACCTCATCAGGCCCATGGTCACAGGTGACAAAACGCTCGACTTTGCCGCGCCCAGCGCGAGTGACAGCCGGTCCGAGCGTCTGCGTGCCGGTCTGATTTTTCTGCTGTGCCTGGTTCTGGTCAGCAGCACGGTCATCGGCTTGAATGCTTAGGGCTTGTTCATCCCAACACTTAATCTTGATCGGTCCCTTTCAATGAAACCCATCATGGCTTCTGAACCCATTCAAATCAAGGCGCTTGAGAGCCTTGATCAGGTTGACCAGGTGCGAGCCCTGTTTAAAGAGTACGCCAGCAGCCTGAACATCGACCTGTGTTTCCAGAATTTTGAGGCCGAACTGGCCAACCTGCCCGGCGACTATGCTCCGCCACGCGGCGCCCTGTTTTTTGCCAGGTCAGGCAATGACATGGTGGGCTGCTGTGCCTTGCGACCGTTGGACACAGCCGATTACCCCAATGCCTGCGAAATGAAGCGTCTGTACGTGCGCCCGGCGTTGCGCGGTTGCGGCCTGGGCCGGCGTCTGGCCGAAGCCGTGATGCAAGCCGCCCGACAAGCCGATTACGCTCATGTGTTGCTTGACACACTGAGCGAAATGGAGACAGCACGTGCCATGTATCAGGAACTGGGCTTTGTGGAAATTGCGCCCTATTACTTCAATCCGATTGAAGGGGCGCACTACCTGATGGCACGGCTTTGAAATAGCTCAGGCCTTGGCTTGTGCCAGCAGCGTGGCTGCATCGCTGACTTCAAATTTGCCCGGGCCTTCGATATTGAGTGTGACGACTTTGCCGTTCTTCACGAGCATTGAATAACGGTTGCTGCGCAGACCCAGGCCTTTGCCTGTCAGATCGAGTGTCAAGCCAGTGGCCTTGGCAAAGACCGCATCGCCATCAGCGAGCATGCGCACCTTGCCTGCTGTTTTCTGATCACGCGCCCAGGCACCCATGACAAAGGCGTCATTGACGCTGACGCACCAGATTTCATCAACGCCAGCGGCTTTCAGCGCATCATAGTGCTCAACATATCCGGGCACATGTTTAGCGGAACAGGTGGGGGTGAAGGCACCTGGCAAGCCAAACAATGCGATGGTTTTGCCAGCACTGGCTGCCACGACATCGACCGGGTTGGGGCCGAGACTGCAACCGCCACCTTCAGTTTCATGATATTCCATCAGGGTTGCTGCTGGTAACTGGTCACCTACTTGAATCATGGATATCTCCTTTTGAATCAACTTAAGAAAAACAAAAACGGCCCACGATTGTGAGCCGTTTTTCAAAGTGCCGACGAGCAGCCTGCTTAAAGACTTAAACCAGAGAGGCTTTTTGCACCAGGCGTGTGGCCACCCAGTTTTTGGTCTTTGAAATCGGCCGGCTTTCGGTAATTTCGATCACGTCACCCATTTTGTACTCGCCCTTTTCATCATGGGCGTGGTACTTACTGGATTTGCCAACGATCTTGCCATAGAGCTCGTGCTTGACACGTCGTTCAATCAGCACGGTGACTGTTTTGGCACGCTTGTCGCTGACCACCTTGCCCACCAAGGTGCGTTTGAGGGATGTTTTAGCTTCCGTCATTTTTCGCTCCTTATTTGGCGGACTGGGCAGCCGCTTGCTTCTCGACCAGAATGGTCTTGGCGCGAGCGATGTCGCGACGCGCCAAACGAAGCGCGTCGGTGTTGTTGAGTTGTTGCGTCGCTTTTTGCATGCGCAGACCAAAATGGGCTTTTTGCAAGTCCTTGATCTCGGCGGTCAAACCGGCAACGTCTTTTTGGCGTAATTCAGTCGTTTTCATCGTCATTGCTCCTGATTACTGGCCGATCATGCGGGCCACAAAGGTTGTGCGCAGCGGCAGCTTGGCGGCAGCCAAACGGAACGCTTCACGCGCCAGCTCTTCGGGAACGCCCACAATTTCAAACACGATCTTGCCGGGCTGGATTTCAGCCACGTAATACTCGGGGTTACCTTTACCGTTACCCATCCGCACTTCAGCGGGTTTCTGGGAAATGGGTTTGTCTGGAAACACGCGTATCCAGATCCGGCCACCACGCTTGACGTGACGGGAAACAGCACGACGTGCGGCCTCAATCTGACGTGCGGTCAGACGACCACGATCGATACATTTCAGACCGAAATCACCAAACGCGACCGAGCTGCCCCGGGTAGCGATGCCGGTGTTACGGC
>JBBINL010000179.1:0-2816 GCA_037443905.1 Burkholderiales bacterium
CAGCTTTTCACGCACCATCTCGGCGGCCATGAAGCGCTCGCTGCGGTCGGTGAGCTCATCAGCGGCATACCACCAGGCTTGCTCGGGCAGATACCTGGCGCAGATGTCGAGCAGACGCTCCACATCCTTGGCATTCTTGGCTGACATCGGCACAAACTCGGCAAAAGGGTGTTTTCCCTGCATGGTCTGCAGCCATGGCGCGATGTCGCCACGGCGGTGCACATTGTCGAGCTTGTTGGCGATCAAGAGCGTGGGAATTTTTTTGTCCAGCAGCGCCAGCACGCGGGCATCAGCCGGGGTGAAACTGCCGGCTTCCACCACGAACAGGATCAGGTCCACATCGGCCACCGCGCCGATCACGGTCTTGTTCAGGGATTTGTTCAGCGCATTGCCATGCAGGGTCTGGAAACCCGGCGTGTCCACAAATACAAACTGGGTCGCACCCAGGGTGTGCATGCCGGTGATGCGGTGGCGCGTGGTTTGTGCCTTGCGCGAGGTGATGCTGATCTTTTGCCCTACCAGCGCGTTGAGCAGCGTGGATTTGCCCACATTGGGTTTGCCCACAATGGCGATCAGGCCGCAACGCTGCCCCGCCACAGACGCTTCTGCGGCAGCGGCCGCACGCACGTCGCGGCGCATGCCCGCCAACAGGTCTTCCAGATTGTCCTGCACCTCGGCGCCGGTCGTTTTTGCGTCAGCCAGTCGTTTTCCAGTCGTCTTCATCAATTCACCGCTGTTTTCAAAGTTTGCAGCATGGCTGTCGCCGCCGCCTGCTCGGCAGCCCGGCGCGAACCGCCAATACCGCGCTCGGTGCGTCTGAGTTCGGTGACTTCGCATTCCACATCAAAGCTTTGCCTGTGCGCCACCCCCATTGTGGCCACCACCCGGTAGGTCGGCAACTTCAGCTTGCGCCCCTGGAGCCACTCCTGCAGTTCGGTTTTGGGATCTTTGCCTATGGCATCCATGCCGGGATTGATTTGCACCGCCTGGTACAGGCGCTGCACCAGCGCTTGCGCCGCCGCAAAACCGGCATCCAGATAGACCGCACCAATCACGGCTTCGAGGGCGTCGGCCAGAATCGAGGGCCGCTTTTGGCCGCCCGAGCGCAACTCGCCTTCGCCCAGCAGGATCACCTCCGGCAGGCCCAGCGAAACCGCCAACTTGTGCAGTGTGTCCTGCTTGACCAGATGGGCCCGCACCCTTGACAAATCGCCTTCGGGCAGATTCTGCAAGCGCCGGTAGAGCATGTCGGCCACGACCACGCCGAGCACCGAATCGCCCAAAAATTCAAGTCGTTCGTTGTGGTCGGAAGAAAAGCTGCGGTGTGTCAGCGCACGCTTGAGCAGGCTGGCATCGGCAAACGCGTGTTGCAAACGCTGTTGCAGTGTTGCCAGCCCCGCATTCAAACCATCACCCGGGTATTCAATTCGACTGGCCACTGTATTTGAGGGTCAGATAGGCCGGGCCCACCAGGTGCAATTCGCGCTGGTAGGCAAAGCGCACCACCACCTTGTCATCTTCCTTGGTCACATCGAGGTCTTTGGCGGTGATCGAAGTGATATTGTCGATACTCGTGGCCCGTTCAAAAATCATGCGCACTTCAGGCACCGTGTTGCCCTCTTTGGCTTTGTTCACCGCCTTGAGAATGGTCTGGTATTCGATCACGGTTGGCACCACCTGGGCGACAATCAAACCGGTCACGACCACCAAGCCAGCCACAAATAGCAGGCCAATCAGGGTCATGCCACGCTGGCTGGATTTAAAGACGGAAGTCATGTCAGTCTCCTGGTCAATTGAAAGAGCCGATGCGCTTGAGGTTGCCAAAATTCATCCAGATAAAAAAGGCCTTCCCGACGATGTTTTTGTCTGGAACAAAACCCCAATAGCGCGAATCCAGCGAATTGTCGCGGTTGTCGCCCATCATGAAGTAATGCCCCTCGGGCACCTTGCACACCACACCCTCAATACTGTAGCGGCAATTGTTTTTGAATTCAAATTCGTCAGCGCCTGGTATGAATGCGGGCCGTGCCGAATCGTTGAGCAAGCGATGCGTCTGGCTGCCGATGGTTTCCTCGAACTGCGGAAAGTAGCGCAAGCTGTCTTCGTCAAAAAACTCGGGCATGGCACGTGTGGGCAGCGGCTGACCATTGATGGTCAGGCGTTTGTTCAGGTAAGCCACTTCATCGCCTGGCACACCAATCACACGTTTGATGTAGTCCAGGCTGGGCTTGGGCGGGTAGCGGAACACCATCACATCGCCGCGCTGCGGCGGCGTGCCTTCGGTGATCTTGGTGTTGAGCACCGGCAGGCGCAGGCCGTAATGGAATTTGTTGACCAGAATCAGGTCGCCCACCCAGAGCGTAGGGATCATGGAGCCCGACGGAATCTTGAAGGGCTCAAACAGAAACGAGCGCAGGATGAATACGGCGATGATCACCGGAAACAGCCCGGCCGTCCAGTCGAGCCACCAAGGTTGCGCCAGGATGCGCTTCTTGGCCTCGGTCACGTCGCCATCGACCTGACTGATGCCCATTTTGCTGAGCTCGGCGTTGCGCACTGCGGCTTGCGACTCCAGGGCGGCTGCCGCTTGCTGGCGTTGCGGCAAAAAGTAGAAGCGCTCGGCCAGCCAGTAGATGCCGGTCACCACCGAAGCCAGAAACAGCAGCAGGGCAAAATTGCCTTCGAGCTGGCCAAAATACCATGCCCCCAAATAAGCGGCAAAGGCCGCCAAAATCACGCCAGTCAACGCTTGCATCATGCATCCACCTTCAAAATGGCCAGGAACGCCTCTTGCGGCACCTCGACCGAGCCAATCT
>JBBINL010000180.1:0-2815 GCA_037443905.1 Burkholderiales bacterium
CGGTCGGCTCGTTGATGATGCGCTTGACTTCCAGACCGGCGATGCGACCGGCGTCCTTGGTGGCCTGACGCTGCGCGTCGTTGAAATACGCCGGAACCGTGATCACGGCTTCCGTGACGGCTTCACCAAGGTAGTCCTCGGCGGTCTTTTTCATCTTGCGCAGCACGTCGGCGCTGATCTGCTGCGGCGCCATGCGGTTGCCACGCACGTCGACCCAGGCGTCGCCGTTGTCAGCGGCGGCGATGGTGTAAGGCATCAGGTCGATGTCCTTCTGTACTTCCTTTTCGGTGAACTTGCGACCGATCAGGCGCTTGACGGCGTAGATGGTGTTCTTGGGATTGGTGACGGCCTGGCGCTTGGCCGAGGCACCCACCAGCACTTCGCCGTCTTCCTGGTAGGCGATGATCGACGGCGTGGTGCGGGCACCCTCGGCGTTTTCAATCACTTTGGCGGTGTTGCCTTCCATGACGGCCACGCAGCTGTTGGTGGTGCCCAGATCGATACCAATGATTCTTCCCATGATGCTTCCTTAAATGTTCGGGCCGACTCCGGAATGCGGTGCAATCCTGATGCGTGCCCGGGAGGGTTTTAAATTCAGATGCGCTTAACGTAGGGCTGACTGTGCAGATTTCAAGCCAGACCAATCATTTATTTCGCCGCGGCCACCGTGACCAGTGCCGGGCGCAACACGCGCTCGGCAATCAGATAACCTTTTTGCAGCACGGTCACGACCGTGTTGACCTCATGCTCGGAGGGCACCACGCTGATCGCCTGATGCTGGTGCGGGTCAAACTTGTCGCCGATTGCCGGGTTGATGGCGACCACCTTGTTGCGCTCCAGCGCCGCGACCAGCTGGCGCAGCGTGGCTTGTGAGCCTTCGCGCAACACGTCGAGCGATGCGTCCTTGAGGGCCAGACCCGCTTCCAGACTGTCGATCACTGGCAACAGGCTGTCGGCAAAGGACTCCAGCGCAAACTTGCGTGCCTTTGAAATTTCATCCTCCGCGCGACGGCGAGCGTTTTCGGTGTCGGCCTTGGCGCGCAGGTACTGGTCGGTCAGCTCGTGGCATTTGGCTTGCGCCTGGACCAGTTCGGCCTGACAACTGGCCAGCGTCTGCACTTCGATTTCAGGCAGATCAGCGGGTGTGCTGGCGGCATCAACGGGTTTGTCGGGTGAGCCGGACGCGCTGGGCTCAGTGTTGGGTGGGGTCGTGCTGGATGGGGTCATGCAAGTGTGATTGAGTTTGAAACAACAGGAAAGCAAATGGGGTGTGATGCCGCATTTTCAAGGGGTAGGAAAAAAAGTTGTCAACGACCGAATAAGGGCAGAAAAAAGCGGGCGAATGCCCGCTGCCTTTCCAATCTGCAGAACAGGCTGCAGGCCGGCGTTTAGCCGAGGCTAAGCAACTCAACCTCGAACTTGAGCGTGGCGTTGGGCGGAATCACGCCGCCGGCGCCGCGTGCGCCATAGCCGAGTTCGGGCGGAATGATCAGGGTACGCGTTCCGCCCACTTGCATGCCGGCCACACCTTCGTCCCAGCCCCTGATCACCATGCCAGCGCCGAGGCGGAACACAAACGGATCGCGCCGGTCTTTGCTGGAGTCGAATTTGGCGCCCTGCTGGTCATTTTGGTAGAGCCAGCCGGTGTAGTGAACGGTGACATTCTGGCCGGCTGTGGCGATGGCGCCGTTGCCGGGGATGGTGTCTTCAAAAGTCAGGCCGGATGCAGTTGTGGTCATGGTGAAAATGGTGAAAAATTGAAAAATTCGAAATGTGGCTGTCAGTCCTTGGTCGACGCCAGGCTGAGCACCCATTTGTTGGCAAATGCAGCCAGATCTCCCATGCGCTTGAGCAGATCCAGACCCATGGGCGTGGCCAGGTAACCGTCGCGGCCATGCGTCAGCAGGCCAGCTGAGCGCAACTCCTTGATGCGCGTGTTGAGGGTGTTTGGGGTGATGGGTGCGACACTGTCTTGCAGGATGCGAAACGTTTGCGGATGACCGTCTTTGAGGGCCCACAACACCCGAATGGCATAGCGCGACTCCAGCAGGCTGAGCAACTGGCCAATGGCAACTTTATCTTTGGATGTCATTTCATTCTTCTCCTCAAGAAGTTCTGTATGAAAGGCTGCTGGCGCCATGCAAAACAGCCTGGAAATATTGCTTTGACGGATCGACCGATGCACAAACTATATCGCATTTGAATGCCTGCTACAGGATTCATAGTAATAAAAAAGAGGGGATCGATGGCCAGCGTTGCCGGGATTTCAGCGGGTCTTTGGACCCGGGATCAGCAGGGGTGCAATGGGGTTGACGAGCCTTGACCCCGGCACTGGCTCCATAGTTAGGGCTGCTTGGTTCCCCACCTGACCCGGTTGGCCACTTCACCATGCGGGAAGGCCCGTCACGCAGAATTGTAAAGCCTCAGGGCTTGTGCATGCCAAAGCCCTTGGCCGGCTTTCAGGCCTCGCTCAGGTCTTTGATGGCAGCGTCTGGCGCGTTGCTTTTGACTGACGCAATGCCGTTGTCGCGGGCGGCCTCCGAGGAGTACATCTCGCTGCGGCCGATGACCTGACCGTTGCTCGCCTTGAGGTTGAAATATGGCTGGCCGGACGTGGACAAGGCGCGCTCGAATCTTGCGTCCAGTGCACCGTTCATTTTGCACGACTCGATCCCGGTGGTGGCATCTGATTTGGTGTCATACATCTGGCTGGTCAAAATGACCTGGCCATTGCCAGCCTTCAGGTTGAACAGAAACTTTCCGTTCTTCGACTTGCTGATTTCATATTTACCGGCCATGATTTTTCTCCTTCTAA
>JBBINL010000181.1:0-2747 GCA_037443905.1 Burkholderiales bacterium
GATGAAAATGGAAAGCGGCGTGATGAAAATGGCCGAGCTCAAAGGCGGCCTGGACTTGCCCGCGGGCAAAGCGGTGGAACTCAAACCCGGCGGCTACCATGTGATGCTGATGGATCTGAAAGCCCCGCTTGAAAAAGGCAGCACCGTGCCGGTGACACTGATTTTCAAGGACGCCAAGGGCGCAGAAGTCAGGCAAGAAGTCAAACTGCCGGTGGCCATGACCCCACCGGGCGTCGCGGGCAAACCGGCTGCCATGGACCCTGCCATGCACAATATGCACAACACGCACGGTGAGCAGCCCGCCGCCAAATAAAACACCACACCACACCAGACCGTGCGCGCGATGGCAATGCTGACCTTGCATTTTGTGCTGCAGCACAGTTGATTTGATGGCGCAACCCGCCACCCATGGCAAGGATGTTGCGCATTGCGGTAAGCTGTAGCCATTCATCGGCAACTCCAAGGAGACTTTCATGAGCGACAGCAACAGCAACTTTGCCAAATACGTCCCCGGTTTTGATTTTTTGCAAAACCTGGCCAAAGGCGCCTCACAGGCCGTGCCACAAATGCCCAATGTGGCCAACTGGATCGCGCCGACGCTCAACGAAGAAGAGCTGGACAAGCGTATCAACGAGCTCAAGGCGGTGCATTTCTGGCTCGATCAGAATGCCAAGGCGCTGGGTGCCACGGTACAGGCGCTCGAGGTGCAAAAAATGACGCTGGCGACCTTGAAAGGAATGAACTTCAACATGGGCGATGTTGCCAACGCGTTCAAGCTCAAGGCTGCCGACACGGTGGCATCAGGTGTGCAAAAGGTCACTGAAAAGGCTTCTGCAACTGTTCATACCGTAGCTGAAGTCGCCGAAAAGACCGAGGAAGTGGCCAAAAAAGTTGGCGGTGCCGTCAAGCCGGTAGCCTCCGCCGCTGCGGCGGGTCTGGTGGACCCGATGCATTTGTGGACGGCGTTGACCCAGCAGTTTCAGGCCATTGCCGCCGGTGCCATGAAGGAAGCCAGCAAGGCGACCACCATGGACATGGGCAAAAACCTGGCCAAAGGCGTCGCCAGGGAAACGCTCAAGGCAGCGAAAAAGGCAACCGGGGCAGGCGCTGGCGCAAAGGTTCCCGGGAAAAAAGCGTCTGCCAGAAAAACACCTGCCAAAGTGGCCAGAAAAGTGGCTGCAAAAACCAGCGCACGGGGTCGTTGAACCTGTCAAGCTGAATTCAATGGCCCGCAAATGAAATTGTTTCCCTACGGCCATGCCACCCACCCGCAGTGGGGCATGGCCGCCAACCTGGTGCTGGCGCAGTTGCGCGCCCAGATGGCGCTGCACGGCTATGCCAGCAATCCGACACTGGCGCTGCTCTACATCACCGACCACTACGCGGCCGATGCCCAGGAGATTCTGGCGCACCTCAGTGCTGAACTGCCCGAGATCACCGACTGGGCCGGTACCGTGGGCGTGGGCATAGCCTCCAACAACGTTGAATACTTTGACGAACCCGCGCTTGCCGTGATGCTGCTGGAGTTGCCCAGCGACCAGTACCGGGTTTTTTCGGGTGTGGCGCCGCTGGGGCTGGCTTTCCAGGCGCACACCGCACTGGTGCATGCCGATGGCCATACGCCCGACGTGACCGAGTTGATCAAGGAGCTGGCCCAGCGCACCGACGCCGGTTATGTGTTCGGCGGCCTGGCCTCCAGCCGTGGCGCGGCGGTGCAGTTTGCGGTGTCTGGTAATGGCAATGTGAAGGGGCAGGGCGCAGCCAGCGGTGTTTTCAGCGGCGGCTTGAGCGGCGTCGCATTCGGTCCGGAGATTGCGCTGGTGTCTCGTGTGACGCAGGGCTGCCTGCCGATACATCGGGCCCACAAGGTCACGGCTTCAGCGCGCAATGTGGTGTTGGCACTGGATGGTGAACCGGCGCTGCAGGTGATGCTGCGCGAGCTCAATGTCACGCTGGATCAACCGAGGCAAGCGCTGCAGGCTGCGCGTGCCACGCTGGTCGGGTTGACCGAGCCCGCCACGCTGGCCGATGTTGCGCCCACCGTGACGCGCACCGGCAATTTTGGTCCCGATGTGCTGGTGCGCCACATCATCGGGCTGGACCCTGGCCGCGCTGGCGTGGCGGTGGCTGACGAGGTGCTCGAAGGCATGGAACTGGCTTTCTGCCAGCGCAACGCGCAGGCCGCACGCGCTGACCTGATGCGCATTTGCGCCGAAATCCGTGAAGAACTGGAGCCGCAGGAGCAGTCGCTGGAAACCGCCACCGCGCTGGCGCAATCCGGCATCGATGCCGCGCCAAACGCCGCGCGCGGCATTGCCGGGGCGATCTACGTCAGTTGCACCGGCCGTGGAGGTGCGCATTTTGGTGGCCCCAGCGCCGAGCTGCAAATCATCCGCCGCGCGCTGGGCGATGTGCCGCTGGTGGGCTTTTTTGCCGGCGGTGAGATCGCCCGCAACCATCTCTATGGCTACACCGGCGTGCTGACGGTGTTGACGGGTCAATAGGCGCTGGCCATTTTGGCGCTTACACCCCGCGTGCCCGGTCGGCCTTGAACTGCGCACGGAACGCGCCAAACGTGCCCCCGTCCAGCGCCGCGCGCACCTCGCGCATCAGGTTCAGGTAATAGTGCAGGTTGTGGATCGTCAGCAGCATCGGGCCGAGCATTTCGCCGCAGCGGTCCAGGTGGTGCAGGTAGGCACGGCTGAAAGCGCCGCTGATCTGGCCGCCGGGCCGGGTGATGCCCTTGC
>JBBINL010000182.1:0-2725 GCA_037443905.1 Burkholderiales bacterium
GGCAGCGACACCAGCGGCGCGGTGCGCCAGATACCGGCGGCGTTGCGCATCACCGATCGCGCCCAGGTTGCCGATGTGATGCGCATTGCGCACCAGCATCGGGTGCCGGTGTACCCCATCAGTACCGGCAAAAACTGGGGCTATGGCAGCGCCTTGCCGGCCCGCGACGGTTGCGTCATCGTCGATCTGGGGGCATTGCAAAAGGTCATCCACTTTGACGCTGAACTGGGCGTGGTAACGCTGGAGCCTGGCGTCACGCAAGGCATGCTGGCCGAGTTTCTGGACGCGGATGGCCACCCTTTTCTGGTACCGGTAACTGGCGCTGGCCCAACCTGCAGCGTACTGGCCAATGCGCTTGAGCGTGGCTACGGCGTCACCCCCTACGTGGACCACTTTGGCGCAGTGACCGACCTGGAGGCGGTACTTCCCGACGGAATGTTGTATCGCACCGCGCTGCGTGAAGCCGGGGGCGACGAACTGGCTCGGCTCTTCAAATGGGGCATTGGTCCGTATTCCACCGGGCTGTTCAGCCAAAGCGGTTTTGGCATTGTCACAAGCATGAGTATCGTGCTCGCGCGGCGGCCTGAATGTGTCAAGGTGTGCCTCTTCAGCCTGCCTGACGACGCACTGCTGGAGCCTGCGGTGCTGCAAATTCGCGCCATCATGGGGCGGCTGCAAGGCACCGTGGGCGGCCTGAACCTGATGAACCAGCACCGTGTGCTGAGCATGACCGCGCCCTTTCCCAGCGCGCAAGCGGGGCCCGATGGGCTGATCACCACCGACGGCCTGGCCGCCCTGGGCAAGCAGTACCAGATCTTTCCGTGGACCGGGTTTTGTACCCTGTACGGCACAAAGCGCATGGTGACGGCGGCGCAAAAAGAAGTGAAGGCTGCGCTGGGCGGCATTGCCACGCGCATGATGTTTCTGACGCCCGAGCGCGCCAAAACGCTGGCTGGGCTGGCCCGGCTGATCCCTGGTCGGTTTGGCAAGGGGCTGCAGGGCATGACCGCGACACTTGCCAAATCGCTCGAACTGGTGGCGGGCCGCCCCAACGAGACCGCCATGCCGCTGGCCTATTGGCGCAAGCCCCTGTCCAGGCGAGGTCAGTATTACGACCCCACGGCCGACGGCAGTGGCCTGATGTGGTATGCACCACTGGTGCCCATGCGCCCGAGCGACGTACGCGCCTACGTCAACATGATCCATGACATTGCCCCGCGTCACGGACTGGAGCCGCTGATCACATTCACGACGCTGAGCGACCGGCTGTTTGACAGCACTGTGCCGCTGGTCTTTGACCGCGACGATCCCAAGGCGGTGGCCGCCGCCGCCGCGTGCTACCAGGAGCTGCTGCACGCCGGGCGCGCCAAGGGCTGGTTTCCGTACCGGGTGGGCATCAATACCATGCCGACGCTGGTGGCTATGCAAAGCCAGGCCACGGCGTTCCACACCCGCCTGCGCGCCGGACTGGACCCGCACGACCTGCTGGCACCGGGGCGGTATCGGTAAGCAGCCAGGATTTTTGTGTCGAAAGTTTTTACACTGTGTTTGATAAAAAAGCCGACCAAGTTAGAGATGGTCAAAAATTATAAACAAAATCAATGAGTTAGAAAAGCATAAAAAAATTGGCACGGTAACTGCTTGTATTTCTCTGACAGAGGCAACAGTTGCTTCTACAGTCGATCAAGCCTAAGGAGTTTCAAATGAAGTTATTTAAAAAAGCCCTCACAGGTGTTGCTGTAGCGGCGGCACTTGTTTCGACAATTCCAGCCCAGGCCAGTACCGTCGCGATCGCCGACTTGTTTATCAACTCACTGGGTCTGGTAGACGGATCCGGAGCTCCTTTTGGCGGTACTCTGACGATCTCAAATGAAAGTCGCACCGGAACAGCTGCATCGAGTTACAACGGCAATCCCGGCACAGGGTTAGGTGCTGATTCAATTACCTCACTTGGCGCGGTAGTTGTTGACGTCAAAAACCGGATCGCTGGTGACGCCGCGGGTGGGGCAGCGCTATACACGTCCGGCGTAGAAAATAACTTTAATGAGCACCTCGCCACACCAGGAACCGTCGATTTTGCATTGGGCGATATGTACATCGGTGGCACCGCCTTGGGAGGTGGCGTCGTGCAAGGTCTGACCCGTGCAAACGCAATGACGGCTGGTCCAACGAACAATGGCGGCGGTAACGCGACCATTTTGAATTCAGGTCGAATTAACGGCACGTTTACGGTTGGTACCACTTTTACGGGTAGTGTGTTGGTTGGTGCTGACTACTGGTTGCAGGCCTACGTTGACTCTGTGTTGCCCGCCTCTGGCCAAGCCTCCGCAGGAATCAGTTGGAACATCGGCATCACTTGTGCTGGTACTGGTTGTGGTGTCGGATGGTCAGATCTTACGTTTGCACCAAGCGAGTTGAACAAGAGCATTTCTTCCTTTGAACTTGCCGAGAATCAGACCTTCAATAACGCGAGCTTCATTGGTGTTTCAGCCCAGCGTACGTTTGTGGCTAATCAGAATTACGGATTCACGATCAACCAAGCGTCCAACGCAACCGTGAGTGAAATTCCGGAACCTGAATCGCTTGCGTTGGTTGGACTCGGGCTGCTGGGTCTGAGTGCATTGCGCCGCCGCAAAGCTGTTAAATAAGAACTGTCGGTTCTTTTTACAGAGGCGGATTCAAGGACGAAGTGCAACACGGTTTAGTGAGGCGTGAAACACCTCGT
>JBBINL010000183.1:0-2680 GCA_037443905.1 Burkholderiales bacterium
GGGCGACGCAAGCTTGCGTTTCGCGTGTGTTTTGCCCTCAAAACCGCAGGCGCTTGCGCCCAGTCACCACGCCGGGTTTGACGTGATTCGTTTGTGCACACCGCTACAAGTTGGACCCTGGACTATCTCGATTGAACAATCGGGAAACTCTCAACGTGGCAAGTCAACAATGTAGTAACATTGCTACATCAATCAGGCACGCGAGGTATCCACATGTTCATTACCACCCTGTCAAGCCGCGAGTTCAATCAAAGGGCGAGCGAAGCAAAGCGCGCTTCCAATCATGGGCCGGTGTTCATCACCGATCGAGGCCGACCGGCCCATGTGCTGATGCGCTTCGAAGACTATCAACGTCTTACCAGGCAGCGGCGCAACATTGCCGACGCGCTGGCGATGCCCGGCATGGCTGACGTCGAATTTGAACCAGTGCGCGTATCCATCCATCCCCGTCCGGTTGACTTCTGATGATGGCCGTTCTTGACACCAACGTGGTCTCGGAACTGCGCAAGGTGCGGCTTGGCAAGGCCGACGCAAACGTGGCGGCGTGGGCACAAACCGTAGATGCAGCGGACCTCTTTGTGTCGGCAATCACCATCATGGAACTGGAACTTGGCGTGCTGTCGGTTGAGCGCAAGGACGCAACGCAAGGCGCCATGCTGCGATCGTGGCTGGAGCAACAGGTATTGCCCGAGTTTGCAGCGCGCACACTGCCGGTCGATACCGCCGTGGCACAGCGCTGCGCGCGCCTGCATGTCCCCGACAAGCGCGGCGAGCGCGATGCCCTCATCGCAGCAACAGCGCTTGTC
Source organism: Burkholderiales bacterium (assembly GCA_037443905.1). Taxonomy (GTDB): domain Bacteria; phylum Pseudomonadota; class Gammaproteobacteria; order Burkholderiales; family Burkholderiaceae_C; genus Rhodoferax. Next base: position 807 of record JBBINL010000183.1, read on the forward strand.
CACGGCATGACAGTGGTCACCCGCAACATCGCAGATTTCCAGCCCACCGGAGTAACCATCATCAACCCGTGGGACGCGCAGCGGTGATGCGCATCAAGTTTGACCATACCTCCCAGCACCACCGCTCACTGCCGAATGACGTCTGCCCCTGCGGGCGTCTTGAATTCGAATACGCTGGCCGGGATGGCCGGATTGACCTGGAACGCCTTGAAAGTCAGCACCGAGCGTTGCCCAAAGCTGTCCAGTATCTCCAGCGTGCGCAAGACCGCCCCGGCCTGCGCGCCCGCTGCGGCGTCAAAACCCACCCGCACCGACTGAATCTGACTGTCTTTGGCCTTGGGGCTGGCGATCACCCAGCGCAGGCCGTCCTGCTCGGGTGCGTCGGCGAGCACAAAGTCGGTTTGTAGGGCTTTGACGTCGGCAGCTGAGGCGATCAGCGCCGCCGGGGTGGTGCCGAGCACGGCCGCCTGCTTGCGCGCGCTCACCTGGTTGAGGTCGGCGTCGTACAACCACAGCGTCTGGCCGTCGGCCACGATCGTCTGCACAAACGGTTTGCGGTAGTCGAACCGGAAGCGGCTGGGGCGGGAAAATTCAAACGTGCCGCTGGAGGTTTTCACCCGCGGGCTCTGGCCATCCTTGGCCGGCGAGGTCACCACCTGGGTGAAGTCGGCCTTGCCGGTATGGACCGACTTGACGAAGTTTTCCAGGTCATTTAGGCCTGTAGCCCAGGTACTGAAAGCGCATGCAGCTATTAATACGCTAGCAATCAAACGACGGTTCACGGCCATTCCTTCTGTGGGTTGGCAAATTGATTTGGCAACAGGTACGCTCTTTTTTGCGTCAGTCATTGCGCACCGGCACCAGAATCTCGCGCTGGCCGCTGTTGCTCATGGCGCTGACCAGACCGGCTTTTTCCATGTCTTCCACCAGGCGCGCGGCGCGGTTGTAGCCAATTTTCAGGTGCCGTTGCACCAGCGAAATGCTGGCCTTGCGGTTTTTCAGGACGATCTCGACGGCCTGGTCGTAAAGCGGGTCTTTCTCGCCGCCACCGTCCAGTGCCGCCGCGCCGTCGTCGCCATCGACGGTGCCACCTTCCAGAATCCCCTCGATGTAATTGGGTTCGCCCTGACTCTTCAAATAGGTGACAACGCGATGCACTTCTTCGTCGCTGACGAAAGCGCCGTGCACGCGAATCGGCAGCCCGGTACCGCTGGGCATGTAGAGCATGTCGCCCATGCCCAGCAAGGCTTCGGCGCCCATCTGGTCAAGAATGGTGCGGCTGTCGATCTTGCTGCTGACCTGAAACGCAATGCGCGTCGGGATGTTGGCCTTGATCAGGCCGGTGATCACGTCGACACTGGGGCGCTGGGTGGCCAGAATCAGGTGGATGCCGGCGGCACGCGCCTTTTGCGCCAGCCGGGCAATCAGCTCTTCAATCTTCTTGCCCACGACCATCATCAGGTCGGCGAGTTCGTCGATCACCACCACGATGTGCGACATGCGCTCGACCGGTTCCGGGTCGTCGGGCGTCAGGCTGAACGGGTTGCGGATGAACTCGCCGTGCGCCTTGGCCTCGTCCCACTTGGTGTTGAAGCCGGCCAGATTGCGCACGCCCATCTTGCTCATGAGTTTGTAGCGACGTTCCATCTCGGCGACGCACCAGGTCAAGGCGTTGGCGGCCTGCTTCATGTCGGTGACAACCGGGCACAGCAGGTGCGGAATGCCCTCGTAGACCGACATTTCGAGCATCTTGGGGTCAATCATCACCAGCCGCACATCGTGCGCTTCGGCCTTGTAGAGCAGGCTCAGGATCATCGCATTGATGCCCACCGACTTGCCCGAACCGGTGGTCCCGGCCACCAGCACGTGCGGCA
>JBBINL010000184.1:0-2634 GCA_037443905.1 Burkholderiales bacterium
CACGTCACTGGCTCAAGTCTTGCGACCAATCACGATGACAAATTTGCACTGATCCGTCCAACAGCGACCAAGCGCTTACTGTCGGTATGGGCCATGAGAGTGAAGTCTTGCAATCAAGCATTGTCACAGCAAAACCATGTCCTACGCCCACACTATCAGCGCAAGAAGCTATCACTTCAAGGAATTCGCAAGGGTCAAGTCTGGCAATCATGCAAATCGACTTGTTTTGCTGGATTCCTGCGTGGCCGAAATTGCTGACAAACCGATCAATGTTGTCTGAGACACACTTGGTGAGTTTGACTCGCTGATGGATCGTCACGTCACTTGCTCTGGTATTGCGATCAAGCATGATGGCGCATTTTTCAGTGATCGGCCGACGAATTGTATGAACGCAAGACTTGATCCTTTGGCCCCGCTTGGCCCCTTTAAATTTCACCTTGCGCCCAAGTATTTTGTAGATACAATTAAGTACGCTCACATGGGACGAACCAAAGCGCAAGCTGAACCTCAAGAATCACGGGCTTGACTTCGTTGGATGCGATGCAATCTGGGACCACTTCACCGTCACCCGCGAAGATAAACGGCAAGACTATGGCGAAAAGCGCCTGGTCTGTTTCGGTCTTCTTGAGGCTGATGTGGTTGTGATGGTTTACACCGAACGCTCGAGAGGGCCACACGTGATATCGCTGCGAAAGGCAGAAAAACATGAAACTCGTTACTACCGCCAAGTTGCCAAAGAAAACCTCGGCTAAGGTCAACGACCCGGACAATCCAGCATGGACTGAGGACATGCTGGGTGCGCCAGTTCTGAAACGGGGCCGCGGGCCGCAGGCTACTCCGACGAAAGTTCTCACCTCTGTTCGTTTGGATGCGGACATTTTGGAGTTCTTCAAGTCGAAAGGCGCTGGTTATCAGTCGCGTATCAACGCAGCGCTTCGCATGGAAGTTGAGCGAAATTTAACGCGGGGGGAGGCATAGGGGTCAGGTCTTGCAATCATGCAAATCGACTTGTTTCGCTGGAATGCAAGACCAGACCTTTTGATTCCAGGGCCGCTACGGCGTGGTGGCAGACTTTCCGGTCAAGCGCATTTACCGCAACGTGCGCGTGTGCCAAACCTACGAGGGCGCCAGCGACGTGCAGAAGATCATTGGGCGGGCGCTGGGGTAATGTTTCATGTTGCCGGATGACCCCGGTACCCCGCAGTTTGAGACGTTAAGCTGAAGTCCGCTTCCCAGCGTAAGTCAATGTTGAAAATCATCCATTGTGTGGTTGATTTTCAACCATTAAAATGACCAAATGCACACGCGTCATATCGCTCCCCAACTCAGCGAGGCCCTGTCCGATACCCCTGTGGTGGTGATCAATGGGGCCCGACAAAGTGGCAAAAGCACGTTGGTGCAAAGTCTGGCAGGGTCAGGTGCCGCGCCACGCCGTTATCTGACGCTGGATGATTCGGCCATTTTGAACGCCGCCAGGTCGGACCCGACCGGTTTTATCAATGGCTTGCAGGGGCCGGTCACGCTGGACGAGGTGCAACGCGCCCCAGAGCTGTTTCTGCCCATCAAAGCGGCAGTGGATCGTAGCCGCCAGCCGGGTCGATTTTTGCTGACTGGCTCGGCGGACGTGATGCTGTTACCGGGCATGGCCGATTCACTGGCTGGGCGCATGGAGGTGTTGTCGCTGTGGCCGCTTTCGGCTGCCGAATTGGCCGATAACCCTGCCGTGAACCGTGCCGATGCACTGTTTTCAGGCGATTGGCAGGCGTTGGCCGTGTCGCCCTGCGACCGGCAGGAGCTCATTGCGCATTTACTGGCCGGTGGATTTCCTGAGGCCGTGGCGCGCACCAGTGCAAACCGGCGCGCCGCCTGGTTTGATGCTTATCTGCAAGCCATGTTGCAGCGCGACGTGCGTGACCTTGCCCACATTGAGCAGTTGACCGAAATCCCCAACCTGCTGCATTTGCTGGCCATGCGCAGCGCCTCGTTGCTCAACTTTGCAGAACTGTCGCGTACCGCAGGCATCGCGCAAAGCACGCTCAAGCGCTATTTTGCCTTGCTGGAAATGCTGTTTTTGGTGGTGCGCGTGCCGCCTTGGGCGCACAACCCGGGCAAGCGCTTGGTAAAAGCGCCCAAGGTGTTTTTGCCGGACAGCGGTCTGCTGTGCCACTTTTTGGCCGCTACGTCCCAGGGGCTCAATGCCAAGCCAGGCTTGCCCGGTGGTCTGGTGGAAACGTTTGTCTTGTCCGAGTTGCTCAAGCATGTGGCTTTTTCCAGGCAGCGCTTGTCGCTGTGGCACTACCGCACGCAAACCAATATTGAGGTCGACTTTGTGCTGGAAAACCGGCTGGGTCAGATCACCGGCATCGAGGTCAAGGCCAGCGCCACGGTTGATGCCAAAGACTTCAAGGGCCTGCGCCATTTGCAGGAGACCGAGCGCGCCATTTTTCAGTGCGGCGTCGTGCTGTACGCGGGGCGCGAACTGGTGCCGTTTGGTGACAATCTTTGGGCGGTGCCGCTGTCAATCTGGTGGACGGCCTGATCACGCTGAGCCAAGGTGGGGCAGAGGCTTTCTGTCGAGTGCATCCAGCGGGCTGGCCGTGCCGCCCGCCGCCACCTTGAGCACATGGGTGTAAA
>JBBINL010000185.1:0-1381 GCA_037443905.1 Burkholderiales bacterium
TCGCTTGCAGTGCAGCGATAAATTCTTTGGCGTCGTAGCCTTTGTTCACCTCAAGGGTGAAGGCCGCTTGCGGGTTGCCGGCGGCTTGCACCGCGTCGTGGATCATCGCCTTGGCCGCTTCGCGCTCGGCATGACCATCAGCGCGGGTGACGCGGGCGTTGGCAATCAGACCATGGCGGTTGTCGAACAAGGTGTACCCCATGTAGCGCAAACGACTGGCGTTGTCGCCCTTTCAGTACGTCCGCGCATCGGGATCGGTGCTGCACTGGTGGGGGTGGGGTTGCTGCGTTGTTGAGCGGCGAAGCTTGGGGAATGGGGCGCTGCGTCAGCGGTGGGTGTATTTCAGCAGCCTGTCAGGGGCTGAACTTTACAAAACTTTGAATTCTTTGCATGCGGGCTTCACCTGGCAGGCGCAAACTGAAGTCTTTGAAACCCGTTGCAGCCAAGTCGGACGGGTTTGAAAAGGAGTACAACATGGCATTGATCCAGGCCGATAACATTACCAAAAGCTACCGCATGGGTGAGCAGGAGGTGGCCGCCCTCAAGGGGCTGACGTTTGAGATTGGCGAGGGCGCATTCGCCGCCTTTGTTGGCCCTTCGGGCAGCGGCAAATCCACTTTGCTCAACCTGATTGGTTGTCTGGATCACCCCAGCAGCGGAAGCCTGCGCGTCAACGGCGTCGACGTCAGCAGCCTCACTCGTAGCGCGGCGGCCACTTTCAGGGGCGAAAACCTGGGCTTTGTGTTTCAGGACTTCAACCTGGTGCCGGTGCTCAGCGCCTATGAAAACATCGAGTACCCCTTGCTGATGGTGCGTGGCTGGAGCGAGGCCAAACGCCGCGAGCGCGTCAATCAGATGATCGCCGCCGTGGGCATGACCGAGCAGGCGCACAAGCGCCCGGATCAGCTCTCGGGCGGGCAAAAGCAGCGTGTGGCGGTCGCCCGCGCCCTGGTGGGGCAGCCCAAGCTGGTGCTGGCCGACGAGCCCACCGCCAACCTCGACCACGACACCGCATACAAGGTGCTCAACCTGATGAAAGCCATGCGCGACGACTTTGGCACCAGTTTCATTTTTTCCACCCACGACCCCAAAATCATGCACGAGGCTGAACAAACCTTCACGCTGGAAGACGGCCGGTTAAGCCCTGGAGCCACAGCATGAACTCCACCCTGAAGCTCGCCATGCGCAACCTGTTGCGCTACCAGCGCCGTACCTTGCTGACTGCGTTACTGATCACGCTGGGCGTGGTCGCGCTGCTGCTGTTTGTGGCGGCAGCGGGCTCGTTCAAGCAGACCATGGTCGGCTCGATCACCGACAGCATGCTCGGTCACCTGCAAGTGCACCGCAAGGGTTATACCGCCTCCATGGACAACCTGCCGCT
>JBBINL010000185.1:1481-2564 GCA_037443905.1 Burkholderiales bacterium
TTGCTGCGCATGGACAAGGAAGAAGTGATGGAAGTGGCGGTGCGCCTGAAAAACATTGATCAATTGTCCGCGGCGCAAAAGCGCCTGGTCAGCGCCCTGGACACCATCCGCAACAAGGAAGACAAGCCCGCCACCGAATTGCACACCTGGGCCGAGCTGTCACCGTTTGCCAACATCGTCAAGATGATCGACATGATGACCTTCTTCATCCGCGTCATGCTGGTGGCCATTGTGCTGGTGAGCGTGATGAACGTGATGCTGATGGCCGTCTACGAACGCATCCGCGAGATCGGTACGCTGGCGGCCATCGGCACCCAACCGCGCAAGTTGATGGCGATCTTTTTGAGCGAAGGCTTGCTGTTGGGGCTGGCCGGTGCAGCCGCCGGTGTGGCGCTGAGTTACGCCGTGGTGGCCGCGCTCAATGTCTGGCCGGTGGTGTTCAACTTTGGCCGCGAGCAGATCACCCTGCACCCCACGCTGGCTGCCGGCGAAGTGCTGGGCGTGCTGGGGCTGGCGGTGCTGGTCTCTGGCTTGGCCAGCTTGCAGCCGGCCTGGCGCGCTGCGCGCATGGACCCCATTCAGGCGCTGCGCCATGTTTGACTGCAATGTTCTGGAGAACCCCATGTTCACTTTAAAAAATAGTGCTGCTCTCGCTCTGTTGATGCCGGCGTTGGCCTTTTCTGCTGTGGATGGTGTGGCCCTGCTCAAAAAGCTCGATCGCAACCTGGAGCCCGAGTCGTATGAGAGTTACCGCAAGCTCATCAACATCGAGCCCAACGGCAACAAAAAAGAATTTGTGCTGTATTCGGTCAAAAAGGGCAAAGACAAAACCGCCAGCCTGTTTCTGCAACCGGCCAGCGACAAGGGCCGCACCACGCTGCGCCAGGGCGACAACATGTGGATGTACCTGCCCAGCGTGGGCAAGCCAATGCGCATCACCAGCCTGCAGTCAGTGACTGGCGGCGTGTTCAACAACGCCGACATCATGCGTCTGGACTACGCTGTGGAGTATGACGTGGCCTCGGTGGACGAGTCCGACAAGCTCTACACCTTGCACCTGAAAGCCAAAACCGGCGACGTGGC
>JBBINL010000186.1:0-2504 GCA_037443905.1 Burkholderiales bacterium
AAGTGCCGCGCCGCCTGAGCCACCCGTCGCGCAAGACCATCGGCCTGCGCGTGCCTGACCACAAGGTGTTGCAGGCGCTGCTGGCGCTGCACAGCACCCCGCTGCTGGCCACCACCCTGATTGCGCCGGGAGAGCCCGATCCCATGAACGATGCCGACGAGATCCGCGCCCACTACAAGGGCCGCATTGCCGCCATCATCGACGCCGGCGCCTGCCCGCGCGAACCCACCACGGTGGTCGACCTGACCGGCGGCGAGCCGACCGTCATCCGCGCGGGCCGCGGCTCGCTGGCCGCGCTGGGCCTCTAGCGCAAACCACCCTGAGACCATCACCGCCATGGACTTTGCCCGACTGATTCAAACCGTTGCCCTCTACGCCATTCCGGTGGTGCTGGCCATCACGCTGCACGAAGCCGCGCACGGCTATGTCGCCAGGCACTATGGCGACAACACCGCCTACAAGCTCGGCCGCGTCACACTCAACCCGCTGCCGCACATCGATCCGGTGGGCACTGTCCTGATGCCACTGTTGCTGTACTTTGCCACCGCGGGTGCTTTTTTGTTTGGTTACGCCAAGCCGGTGCCGGTGCGATTTGGCAACTTGCGCAACCCCAAGCGCGACATGGTCTGGGTGGCACTGGCCGGGCCGGGGTCCAACTTTGTCCAGGCGCTGCTCTGGGGTGCCTTGCTGTACCTCTTTGGTGGTGCCGGCGTCAACGAACCATTTCTGATCGAGATGGCACAAGGTGGCGTGCTGGTGAACGTGGTGATGGCGGTCTTCAACCTGTTCCCATTGCCGCCGCTCGATGGCGGTCGCATTCTGGTCGGGCTGCTGCCGTACCGGCAGGCCATGCTGGTATCGCGGGTGGAGCCCTATGGCTTTTTCATCGTGATGGCGCTGGTGCTGGCCGGTGTGGTCAGCAACCTGTGGTTGCGCCCGCTCATGGACCTGAGCTACCAGCTCATCAACCTGTTGCTGAGCCCGCTGGCCTGGCTGGTGGGCTGACGGGATGAACGCCATGGCCCCGACTTCGCCACTGCATGCGCAGCACGGCAGACCATGACCATTTGACTTTTTCTTCACCAATCCTCATGCGCATCCAACGTTTCCTCACTGGCATTACCACCTCCGGCACACCCCATCTGGGCAACTACGTGGGCTCGATCCGCCCCTCCGTGCGTCACAGCCTGCGCGGCGGTGTCGAGAGCTTTTACTTTCTGGCCGACTACCACGCCCTGATCAAGGTGGACGAGCCCGCGCGCATCCAGCGCAGCACGCTGGAAATTGCCGCCAGCTGGCTGGCTTGTGGGCTCGACCCCGAGCGCGTGGTGTTTTACCGCCAGTCCGACATCCCTGAAATCCCCGAACTCACCTGGTTCCTGAGCTGCGTGCTCGGCAAGGGCGTACTCAACCGCGCCCATGCCTACAAGGCTGCAGTCGATAAAAACACCGCCGCCGGCACCGACCCCGATGCCGATGTCAACGTGGGCCTGTTCATGTACCCGGTGCTGATGGGCGCCGACATCCTGATGTTCAACGCGCACCAGGTACCGGTGGGGCGCGACCAGGTGCAGCACATCGAAATGGCGCGCGACATGGCGCACAGCTTCAATCACCGCTATGGCGAACATTTTGTGGCACCCGAGGCCGCCATCGAAGACCATGTGGCCACCCTGCCCGGCCTCGACGGGCGCAAGATGAGCAAAAGCTACGACAACACCATCCCGCTGTTTGCCCCGCGCGAACATCTCAAAAAACTCATCAGCAGCATCGTCACCGACTCGACACCGCCGGGCAAGCCCAAGGCAGTGGAAGGCTCGGCGCTGTTCCAGATCTACCAGGCTTTTGCCAGCGCACAAGAGGCCGAAGCACTGCGCCAGGCCTACGCAGCAGGCATTTCCTGGGCCGACGCCAAGCAGCTGGTGTTCGAGCGTATCGACCACGAAATCGCCCCCATGCGCGCCGCCTACGAGGCACTGATGAACGACCCGGCCAGAATCGAGGCGATTCTGAAAACCGGTGCCGCCAAGGCCCGCACCATCGCCACGCCGTTCATGGGCAGACTGCGCCATGCCGTGGGCCTGCGCAGCCTGCAAACCCAGACCGAAACTACCACCAAAGCGGCCAAGACGGCACTGCCCGTGTTCAAGCAATACCGTGAGGCAGACGGACAGTTTTACTTCAAGCTGCAAAGCGCCGACGGCCGCCTGCTGCTGCAAAGCGGCGCATTTGCATCTCCCAAAGTGGCCGGGCAAACCATTGCCGCGCTGCAGGCCGATGGCATCGCTGCCCTGCACGGCAGCGCGGTGATGCTGCAACCGGGGCCGAACACCACAGAAAGTGACATTGCCACCGCCCTGCAAGCCTTGCGCGAGAGCAAACAGAGCTGAGGGCACTGTACAATTCGCGCCTTCGCGGAGAGATGGCAGAGTGGCCGAATGTACCTGACTCGAAATCAGGCGTACCGCAAGGTACCGTGGGTTCGAATCCCACTCTCTCCGCCA
>JBBINL010000187.1:0-2498 GCA_037443905.1 Burkholderiales bacterium
TTGAAGGAACTCAACGCCAGCCTGGAAGACAAGGTGCAGGCGCGCACGCAAGAACTGCAATTGGCCAACGAACAGCTCAAGGCCAATTTCTTCACCTCCATCAAGGTGTTCTCGACACTGCTGGAAATGCGCGGGGGCAGTCTGTCGGGCCACGCCAGGCGCGTTGCCGACTTGTCGCGGCGCATCGCGATGAAGATGAACCTCGACAACAAACTGGTGCAACAGATTTTTGTCGCCGCGCTGTTGCACGAAATTGGCAAGGTGGGTTTTTCTGACGAACTGCTGAAAACACCGGTGGCGATGATGACGCCGGAGCAGCTCGACGCCTACCGCAAGCACACGGCGCAGGCCGAAATGCTGCTGCTGCCCCTGCCCGATTTGCGTGAAGCGTCGGAAATCATCACCTCCCAGTTCGAGCATTTTGATGGCTCCGGTTTCCCGCAACAGCGTGCGGGCGATCAAATTGTCATTGGCGCGCGCATCTTGAGCGTGGCCAGTGACTACGACAACATGCAAATTGGCACCCTCACGCAGGCGCGGCTCAAGCCTGAAGAGGCGCGCATCATTGTCATCCACGGGTCAGGCAAACGTTACGATCCCCAGGTGGTCAGCGCCCTGGTATCGCTGTTTGAGGAATCCAGGCCGACGCCGGAGCGCAAGGAAACGGTGAAGGAAATTGCGCTCGGCCTCGACGATCTGCAACCGGGCATGGTACTGACGCGCGATCTGGTCACCCCCGCGGGCATGTTGATGTTGTCTGCGGGCCACCAGTTGGATGAACGGTTGATCGGAAAAATTGTCAACTTCCTGCGCGTTGGGCACGCCGACCTGCTGGTGAACGTGCGTGCCGATTCCGTCCTGCCCAAAGCGTCTTAGGCTGGCGACTTTTGCGCTTGCTGTTGCGGCAAGGTGATGCGAAACGTGGTGCCTGCACCGGGGCTGCTGGTGACCTCCAGGCTGCCGTGGTGGCGGGCGATGATTTCCCAGGAAATGGATAAGCCCAGACCGGTGCCTTGGCCCACAGGCTTGGTGGTGTAAAAGGGCTCAAAGATGCGTTTTTGCACTTCTGCCGTCATGCCACACCCGGTGTCTGACACCTCCAGCCAAACCAGCTCGCCCAGTACACCGCTGCGCACGGTGATCGTGCCGGGTTGGCCTTTGTGCAGTGCCTGACCAGCGTTGACGAGCAAATTCACCAACACCTGATTGAGCTGTGTGACCATGCACGTCACCGGTGGCAGGGGCTGGAGTTCCTTCACCAGCGTGGTCTTGTCATTGAAGGCGTTGCTGGCAATGTTGATGGCGCTGTCGAGCACCTCGTTCAGATTCGCCGCTGTCCACTGAGCGTCGTCGGCACGAGAAAACTCGCGCAAATCACTCACAATGCGCTTGACCCTGGCCAGACCGTCGAGTGACTCGCGAATCAGCTCTGGCAAATCTTCACGCAAATAGTCCAGGTCAGCCTGCTTGATAGCGGCCTGCGCCTGGCTGTGTTGTTCAGGCGGCAGGTCAACCAGGGCGCGTTCCAGGGTGTCGAGCAACGCAAGCAGTTGCTTGACATCTTGCGCCAGGGTACCTACGTTGGACGTGATGAACCCGATGGGATTGTTGATTTCATGCGCCACACCGGCGGCGAGTTGCCCTACCGCGGCCATCTTTTCGGCCTGCAGCAACTGGGCCTGCGTTTGCTCGAGCCGTTGCACCGTGGCCGCCAGATCGCGGGTGCGCTCTTGCACCCGTTGCTCCAACGACTGATTGACCGCCTGCAGCGCCAACTGCGCCTGGCGTACTTCGGTGTTGGCCAGTGCCAGCTTTTGATTGCGCTCGGTCAGGAGCGTGAAAAAGTCCAGCATGGCGCCGTTGTAAACCGCATGCGCGCCGGTTTGCCCCTGGTCGACACGTTCAAACGCTTGTTGTGCTGTCTGGCCAGTGTCGATGGCGCGCATCTGGCTGGCCATGCGCTGGTCTTCGAGCAGGATATGAAAGCTGAGCCAACTGCTTAAAAACCGCAGCAGGTCGGTGCCCGAGAGCGATCCCTCCTGCTCGTACTGCCTGCGCATGGCGGCAACTTCGTCGACAAAAGCCTGGTGCGTTTTGTGGTGTTGCTGCAGGTAGTCCGGTGCCAGGTTTTTTTGCACCATCAGCGCTTCTTCGTCGCGAAAATGCACCAGCGCGTAGTGGGTAAGGTTGTCCAGCAGCGGCCCCACGGCCTGTTTGGCCACGTCGTCGTTGAGTGCCAGATGCGGCGCTGCCTGATTGATCATGTTGACCAGGGCATGATGCTGCTTGTCAACCAGGTCGAGGCCGGTTTCAAAGTGCCGGCTCCAGCGCATGAAAGTGATCGTGGGTGGCATGCGTGTCGCGTTTGGGTTGGCAGAACAAACTGGTTTCAGGCAGATCAACGTGCGGGAAACTTTTTTGGGATTGTCCACTAAACTCAGACCATGGAACTCTCAACCTGGCTCGCTTTTTTTGCCGCCTCCTGGGCCATCAGCATC
>JBBINL010000188.1:0-2430 GCA_037443905.1 Burkholderiales bacterium
ATGAAATCAATTGAAAACGTATTGCCCAAGCTGGTGATCGCGCCGGGTTTTGTGCTTGGCTTTGCCTTCATCTACGGCTTGATGATCTGGAACGGCGTGCTGTCGGTCACCAACTCGCGCATGCTGCCCAATTACGACGAATTCGTCGGGCTGGAGCAATACGCCAAATTGTGGGAGATGGACCGTTGGTATATCGCGCTGAAAAACCTGGGCATCTTCAGCGTTTTGTACGTTGGGGGTTCGATGCTGCTGGGCATGTTGCTGGCGATTTTTCTGGACCAGAAAATCCGCTTTGAAGGCGTCATCCGCACCATTTATCTGTACCCCATGGCGCTGTCGTTCATCGTCACCGGCACCGCCTGGAAATGGATTTTGAACCCCAGCCTCGGGCTGGAAAAACTGATGCACGACCTGGGCTGGGGCTCGTTCAGTTTTGACTGGTTGGTGCAGTCCGATACCGCCATTTACTGCGTGGTGATCGCCGGCATCTGGCAGTCGGCCGGGTTTGCCATGGCGCTGTTTCTGGCGGGGCTGCGCGGCATTGACGACAGCATCATCAAGGCGGCGCAAATCGACGGTGCGACGCTGCCGCGCATCTACTGGCGCATCATTCTGCCGATCCTGCGCCCGGTGGTGTTCTCGACCATTCTGGTGCTCTCGCACCTGTCGATCAAGGCCTTTGACCTGGTGATGGCGTTGACGGCTGGCGGGCCGGGTTATGCGTCTGACGTGCCCGCCACCTTCATGTTCACCATGAGTTTTACCCGCGGCCAGATTGGCCTGGGCGCGGCCAGCGCCACCATGATGCTGGCGATGGTGGCGGCCATTGTGGTGCCGTATCTGTACAGCGAACTGCGCTCCAAACCGCACGAAAGGTAAGAATCATGAACGCCAAAAACCTTTCCCGACTCGCGGTCTACGCCGTGCTGGGCCTCGCCGTCTTCTTCTTTCTGGCGCCGCTTTACGTGATGCTGGCCACCAGCTTCAAGGACGCCGAGCAAATCCGCTCGGGCAACCTGCTGAGCTTGCCGCAGGGGTTGAATTTCGAGTCGTGGCAGCTCGCCTGGTCAACCGCCTGCACGGGCGTCGATTGCCGCGGGTTGAAGCCTTATTTTCTGAACTCGGTGCTGATGGCCGTGCCGGCGGTGTTGATCTCCACCGCCTGGGGCGCGCTCAACGGCTACGTGCTCTCGATGTGGAAGTTCAAGGGCAGTGATGTGCTGTTTGGCTTTATCCTGTTTGGCGTTTTCATGCCGTTTCAGGTGGTCCTGCTGCCGATGAGCCAGGTGCTTGGGTTTTTAGGGCTGTCGAGCTCGATTGCCGGTCTGGTGCTGGTGCACTGTCTGGCGGGCATGGCCGGCACCACGCTGTTTTTCAGAAATTACTACACCGCGATTCCGCGCGAGCTGATTCAAGCCGCGCGCATGGACGGCGCCGGCTTCTGGCGCATTTTTGTGCGCATCGTGATTCCGATGTCGACACCGATCCTGATGGTCACGCTGATCTGGCAGTTCACCAACATCTGGAACGATTTCCTCTTTGGTGTGGCTTTCAGCGGCGCCGACAGCAAACCGATCACGGTCGGCTTGAACAACATGGCCAACACCACCAGCAGCGTCAAAAGCTACAACGTCGACATGGCAGCGGCGATCATCGCCGGTCTGCCCACCATGCTGGTGTATGTGCTGGCCGGTCAATATTTCGTCAAAGGTCTGACTGCCGGTGCGGTCAAAGGTTAAAAGGATTTCCCATCATGGCAGCAGCACTTCACATCGCGGGTATTCGCAAGGTTTTTGGCAAGGGCGACAAGGCGGTCGAAATTCTGAAAAAAATCGACATCGAGGTCGCACCGGGCGAATTTTTGATTCTGGTCGGGCCTTCGGGTTGCGGCAAATCAACGCTGCTCAACATCATCGCCGGGCTGGAAGAGCCGACCGAGGGCGAACTGAAAATTGCCGGCAAAAACGTCGTCGGCATGGCGCCTGCGCAGCGTGACATTGCCATGGTGTTCCAGAGCTACGCGCTCTACCCCACCATGAGCGTGGCCGACAACATCGGCTTTGCGCTGGAGATGCGCAAGGTGCCGCTGGACGTGCGGCAAAAGCGCATCAAGGAGGTGGCGGCCATGCTGCAGATCGAGCATTTGCTCGACCGTCGTCCGGCGCAGCTCTCGGGGGGGCAGCGCCAGCGCGTGGCGATGGGGCGCGCCCTGGCGCGTGACCCGCAATTGTTCCTGTTTGACGAGCCTTTGAGCAACCTGGATGCCAAGCTGCGCGTGGAAATGCGCGCCGAGATCAAGCGCCTGCATCAGGTCAGCGGCATCACCACGGTCTACGTCACGCACGACCAGATCGAAGCCATGACGCTGGGCAGCCGCATTGCGGTGATGAAAGACGGCATCCTGCAACAGATCGGCACGCCAGACGAGAT
>JBBINL010000189.1:0-2411 GCA_037443905.1 Burkholderiales bacterium
AGCTTGCCGCAGGCAAAGTAGTCCAGAAAGAACAGCGGCTCGGCGCCTTGCACCAGCACGTCGTTGACGCTCATGGCCACCAGGTCGATGCCCACGGTATCGTGCATATTCCACTCGAATGCCAATTTCAGTTTGGTGCCGACGCCATCGGTGCCGCTCACGAGCACCGGTTCGCGGTAGCGTTTGGGCACCTCGAACAGCGCCCCAAAGCCGCCAATGCCGGCCAGCACGCCGTCGCGCATGGTTTTTTTGGCCAGCGGCTTGATGCGCTCAACCAGCGCGTCGCCCGCGTCGATGTCAACGCCGGCAGCTTTGTAAGACAGGGGGGTAGGGGATGTGGTCATGTGAATGGACAGAGTAGGGTGCCAGGCTGAGCCGGTCAAAAAAGCATTGACCCGGAATGATGGGTGCGGATTTTACTTTCGAGCAACTTCACCGCCGCCCACAGCGAGCGATTCGCGGGGGTGGGCACACCGAGTGCCTCGCCCCGGCGCACGATGTGGCCGTTGAGGAAATCGATCTCGGTGGGCTTGCCACGGCGCAGGTCGTGCGCGGTGGACGACATCTGCGTGGCCATGCTGTGCGCAATGGCGCGCACCGACGCTTCCAGGTCATCGGGCAAGACGACGCCGTCGGCCGTGGCTACAGCGCGGCATTCGGCGACCACATCATCCATCACCTGGGCAATGCCCGGGCGCTGCAGCAATTCGCCGTAAGCCATTTGACCGATCGCAGACAGGCCGTTGTAAGCGCAGTTGATGACCAGCTTGGTCCAGAGCACATTGCGCACCTCGGCGCTGATCTGCGTGGGCACGCCAGCAGCCTGCAGGGTTTGTGCCAGCGCAGTGCTGCGCTCGCTGGGCTCGATGATGAGCTCGCCGCGCCCGTGGTGGCGCAGGTGGCCGGGGCCTGCCATTTCTGCGGCCACGTACACGGCTGCTGCCGCAATGTCCACACCTGGCAACACGGCACGCAGCCGGTCGGCGTTGTCGACGCCGTTTTGCAGGCACAGCACCAGCGCGCCTGGGCGCAGGTGCGGGCGAATTTGCAGCCCTGCCGCTTCGGTGTCGGTGGATTTGACGGCAAACAGCACCACGTCTGCCCCCGCCACCGCGCTTGCTGCTTCGCTGGCCTGCGGGTGCACCACCTCGTCAAACGAAAGCGTCTGCAGGCGCAGCCCGTGGTTCTGGATGGCCTGCACATGCGCGGCACGGCCGATCAGCGTGACGGGCATGCCAGCACGCGCGAGCATGCCGCCGTAAAAGCAACCTACGGCGCCCGCGCCCATGACGGCGAAGGTGAGTGGGGCAGGGGTGGATGAGGGCATGGCTGGCTCCGTTGAATGGGTCAAGTGGGGATTGTGACAATTTGCAGTGCAACATGCGCATGATTGGCATGAGCTACAGGCCCAACATGCCTGCCACCAGCTACAAACCAGGCCCTTGCAGTTCCCGCCAACCCAGCACCTGGCAACCCTGGCGCGCATAGTCGCCAGGCCTTGCAGCCACAACAGCAAGTGCGGACAGCGTTGAACCCATGTCACGTAGATGGCGCATGGCAGCGCTTTGGGAGGCGCTCCAGCGGATGAAAAATCGCACCCAATACAGGTAAGCCTTATCGGTTTTTAGGCTATAGTGAAAATACCGAACCCGCTCACGCATCTGATCGAGCAAGCGGGTTGATTGAAACAAGGGAGTGCCGGGTTTCATGAGAAATTTATACATGCGTTTTTATATGGGGTATGCCCCGCAAAGCCAATGTGCAAGCGGGGTTCGGCGCTTTTTATCAAAAGATGTATCGTCAAGCCCAGGATGTATCAACCGGGTTTTGCCGTCTACATTACGTTAGCGATACCACAAAGGAAAAACCATGAACACAAAACAGATCCTCGGCCTTATCGGTTCAATCGTTCTTTTCATAGGAGTGTTCACGCCTATCGTGAGTGTTCCCATCATGGGCAACATGAACTATTTCCAAAATGGCAAGGGTGACGGAACGTTAATATTGATCTTGGCTGTAGTCTCCTTGGTGCTCGTGCTTACGAAGAAATATAAAGGCCTATGGGTCACCGGTCTTGGCAGTTTGGCGGTAATGGCTTTTACGTTCATCAATTTCCAAATGAAGATATCCGACATGAAAAGCCAGATGGAATCAGAGCTGGCTGGAAATCCGTTTCGAGGTTTAGCAGATATGGCAATGCAGTCAGTGCAGTTGCAATGGGGCTGGGCGTTGCTCATTGTTGGCGCTGGATTGGTAATTGCAAGCGCCGCGTTGAAAGATGAAAGCAATGAAAATCGCTAACCCAGCGGTCCAGGGGACGCTGCGCGAAGAAGCCGCGCAGCGCCCCTGACCTCCACGTTATGCGGTTTAGCGCGAGGACTATGCAATGATGGAATTCGAGTGGGACACGC
>JBBINL010000190.1:0-2369 GCA_037443905.1 Burkholderiales bacterium
ACATCCTGCCGGTGCTGATCGGTCTATTTGCCATCTCCGAAATCATCAAGGTGGCCGAAGACGTGAAAACCGAACAGCCTGCCACAGTGAATGCCATCAAGCTCAAAGGCTTCGGGTTTTCGATCAAGGAGTTTTTCGAGCAGGGCTGGAACATGATCCGCTCCACCCTCATTGGCACCGGCATTGGCATTCTGCCCGGCATCGGCTCTGGCACGTCCAACATCGTGGCGTACATGGTTGCCAAGAAACAGTCCAAGCACCCCGAAAAATTTGGCACCGGCATCATTGACGGCGTGGTCGCATCCGAGACAGCATCCTGCTCGGCGGTGGGTGGAGCCATGATTCCGCTGCTGACGCTGGGTATTCCGGGTGACACGGTGACGGCCATTTTGCTGGGTGGCTTCATGATCCACGGCATCCAGCCGGGGCCGCTGCTGTTCGTGTCGCAGGGGCCGCTGGTGTACACGATCTTTGTGGCCATGATCGTGTCGTCGCTGATGATGCTGTTTGCCGAGCTGTATGGCGTGCGTCTTTTCATCAGGATGCTGGCTGTGCCCAAGCACATCCTGTTGCCCATCATTCTGGTGCTGTGCTTCGTAGGTGCCTTCGGTCTGGGCAACCGCATTTTTGATGTGGGCGTGATCGTGTTCTTTGGCCTGGTGGGTTATGGGTTTGTGAAATTCGGCATTCCGCAGACGCCATTCATCATTGGCTTGATTCTTGGCCCCATGGCCGAAACCAACCTGCGCCGCGGGCTGATGCTGTCTGACAACGATCCAACCTCGTTTGTGACCCAGCCGATCGCTGGCACCTTCATCGGTCTGGCGATGGCGTCGGTGGTGTGGCACATCTACCAGACGCATCGGGTCAAGCCCGCCACTTCGTCAACCGGCAAGTAGCTATTGCCAGTCGACGCAACAAATTTCGCGTTGCCAGCTGTGTCGGGTGTTGCCGTCAGAGCCTTCAATTTCGTGTTCCATTCATAACCCTGTCATGAAAATCACCGCCGTTCGCGTCACGCCCATTGCCGTCAAAGACCCCGCGCTGCTCAATGCCGCGGGTGTGCACGAGCCCTTTGGCTTGCGCTCCATCATCGAGGTAGAGGGCGCCAATGGCCTGGTCGGCCTGGGGGAAACCTATGGTGATGCGCCGGTGCTCGATTTGCTCACCCGCAGCGCGCCCACGCTGGTGGGCCTGTCGGCGTTTGACCTGAACGGCATGTTGGCACGGGTGGCTGCGCTGGCACCGGCCATCAAGACCGGCCATGTCGAGATGGAACTGGCCCCCGGCTCGCTGGCGAGCAACCTGGTGACCAGCGCGTTTTCGGCGTTTGAAGTGGCCTTCATGGACTTGCAGGCGCGCTCAATCGGCATTCCGCTGGTCGAGTTGCTCGGCGGCGCGGTGCGCCCCAAGGTGCCGTATTCGGCCTACCTGTTCTACAAGTGGGACGCCTCGGTCGACCCCGAGTATGCCCCCGACATCTATGGCGAGGCGGTCAACGCCGGGCAAATCGTCGCTCAAGCCAGAAAGATGATCGACTTGTATGGTTTTGAGAGCATCAAGCTCAAGGCCGGCGTGTTTGACCCGCTGGAAGAAGCCGACGCGGTGCTGGCGCTGCGCACCGCTTTCCCGAACCACCAGCTGCGCATCGACCCCAACAGCAACTGGTCGATGGCCAGTAGCCTGCAAGTGGCCGCAAAGCTCGATGGTGTGCTGGAGTATTACGAAGACCCGACCCCCACGCTCGAAGGCATGGCCGAGCTGCACAAGCTGACGAATCTGCCGCTGGCCACCAACATGGTGGTGACCAATTGGGCCGAGTTAAAACGCGCGATCGAGCTCAACTCGGTGCAGATTCTGCTGTCAGACCACCATTTCTGGGGCGGCCTGCGCGCCACGCAGGCGCTGGCGCGCACCTGCCAGACCTTTGGCCTGGGGCTGTCGATGCATTCCAACTCGCACCTGGGTATCAGCCTGATGGCGATGACGCATCTGGCCGCCTCCGTGCACCACCTGAGCTACGCCTGCGACACGCATTACCCCTGGCAGCAGGACGAGGTGCTGGTGGGCGGCCGCGTGCCGATTGTGGGTGGTTGCGTGCACTTGCCGGACAAGCCGGGCCTGGGCGTGGAGCTCGACCAGGACAAGCTGGCTGAACTGCACGAAGCCTACAAGGTGTGCCGCATCCGCACCCGCAACGACGTGGCGCAAATGCAGCGTTTCCGGCCCGACTGGAAACAGGTCAAGCCCCGGTTTTAAGTGCCAAATCCACCTCTAACGCTTGATAAATATGCGTCAGCCGCTCTACATTTTGATGCACCCGCAGGACAACGTGGCGATCGTCGTCAACGACGGTGGCTTGCCCGCAG
>JBBINL010000191.1:0-2277 GCA_037443905.1 Burkholderiales bacterium
CTAGAGGGCTTTTCTTTAACAAAATTGCGGGGGACTTTTGCAGAGTTTCCTTAATAGATGGCAGGCTCGCCCGGCGGCCGGTCCTTGAATCGCTTGTGCACCCAGTAATACTGATCTGGCATGGCGTCGATGTAGGTTTGCAGGCGTGCATTCATCAGTGCGGTATCGGCCACCACATCTTTGGTTGGAAAGTCTGTCCATGCTGGCAATACCTTGACCTCATATCCCCAGGAGGTCATGCGGGTCACCACCGGCACCACCTTGGCGCGCCCCAGCCTGGCAAACCGCGACAGCGATGGCACGGTGGCCGCACTGATGCCGTAAAAGGGAACAAAGAGCGACTCATCGACACCGAAGTTCATGTCCGGCAACAAGTAGAGTGGCTCGCCACGGCGTAATGAGGCGATGATGGACTTGACGCCATCGGCGCGGCCAAACAAGCCTGCCGAACCAAAACGCAGTCGGCCTTTCTTGATCCAGGCGTCCACCACCGTGTTGGATTGATTGGTGTAGATGCTGGTCCAGTGGCGTGACGATTGCTGCGCCAGCGCCGTACCGCCAGCATCCATGCCGACAAAATGCGGGGCAAAAAGGATCGTGGGTTCCGACCCTTCGATTTCACTGACGGCACCGGTCACTTTCAGGCGGGAGCGTACCTTGTCGGGTGCGCCATGCCAAAGCCAGCCACGGTCCAGCCATGCCTGGGCGACGCGCACGAAAACCTGCTGCGACAGGGTGCGCAACTGCGTGGCGTCAAGCTGGGGAAAGCACAAATGCAAATTGGTTTTCACAACATGCCTGCGCGAGCCCACGATCACGTACAACAGCCTTCCAAGCAACCAGCCCAGTGCCCGCACCCACGACAGCGGAAGGTAAGCCAGCGCTCGCATCCAGAAAAGCAGAAATCGGGTGGCCATCAGCTAATCATCAAAAGTGATCATGTCAAAGCAGGTCACGAGGTTGCTTGTAGCGTGCATAACCCCACAAATATTGTTGCGGGCATTGCAACACCAGAGACTCCATGGCAAGGTTGATGGTGGTGACGGCGTCCACGAGTGTCTCTGGCAGCGGTTCGTTCAATGGGCGCACATGCACCAGAAAACCCCGTCCCCAGCTCAAGCGCTCGCCCCAGGCCAGCAGCACACAGGCGCCGGTTTGCTTCACCAATCGCACCGACAGCGTCATGGTGTAGGCCTGACGACCAAAAACCGGGGCCATGACACCCATGCCTTTGGGGGGTACCTGATCGGGAAGCAAGCCGACTGCCTCGCCGTTTTTGAGCGCCTTGATCGATTGCTTGACCCCGGTGAGGGTCGTGGGCGCCGTCAACAAACCCGGACGCTTGCGCGACCTGGTCACAAGTTCGCGCAACCAGAACTGGCGCGGTGGCCGAAACAGCACTGTCATCGGTTTGACCGATTGACCGAAGCGTTGCGCATAAGCCTGTGCCGTGATCTCAAAACACCCCAAATGCGGTGTCAGAAAAACCACCCCGCGTGCTTGCCCCAACGCTGCGGACACGAGTTCTGCCCCGTCCCAGGCCACAGGCACGGGTCTGCCCAGCCAAAGCCGGGGCAATTCTGTGACCAGTTTGCCGGCCTGAGCCACTGCGCCCATCCATTGTTGCCAGCCCAGACCTGCCTGGCGGGCATTGGCCATGAAGCGTTTGCGGTAAACAGCAGAAAACACGAACACAAGCCAGCCCAGCACAGTGCCCAGGCCGTGCAACAGCCACAGCGGCCAGGTTGACAATAATCTGAAAAGGGTGATCATGCGTGGGATAGAATGGCGCGGTCGCTGAGTTACGGAACTACTTGCAGGGCGACACACACAACAGCCACCCGGTTCGGGTTGCTATTGTGCCTTGTCAATCCAAGGACAAATCTGCTAAAGCGTTCGCCGAAAGCCCGAAAAGCCGAAGCAACGCGCAAGGCTTGTCAACTTTTATAAGGCTTTTTACCATGGCGAACGATTTTTTATTTACCTCCGAATCTGTCTCCGAAGGCCACCCCGACAAAGTGGCCGACCAGATTTCTGACGCCATTCTGGACGCTGTCTTCAGGCAGGATCCCAAATCGCGGGTGGCTGCTGAAACCCTGTGCAACACGGGCCTGGTCATGCTGGCCGGTGAAATCACCACCAACGCCACGGTCGATTACATCCAGATCGCGCGTGACACCCTCAAGCGTATTGGCTACGACAACTCCGACTACGGTATCGATTACAAGGGCTGCGCGGTGCTGGTGGCCTACGACAAGCAGAGCAACGACATCGCCC
>JBBINL010000192.1:0-2157 GCA_037443905.1 Burkholderiales bacterium
GCGAGCAGGGCGCCAAGGACGCCGGCAAGATGCGCGCCGAGGGCAAGGACTACGTAGTCAAGGACGGCGACGTGATGAACTTTTTGTTCAGCTCGTAAACATTGAGCCACCGAAGGCGCCCGTCAACGCCGCCGTCATGGTCACGTAACGGGCGAATTTGCCGATGGCCATGTAAGCCAGGCAGGGCCAGAACGGCAGCCTGAGCCAGCCCGCCACGGCGCACAGCGGGTCGCCCACAATGGGCAACCAGGCCAGCAGACAGGCCCTGGGGCCAAGGCGCTCCAGCCAGACCAGCGCGCGCAGGTGATGCGGTGAATTCTGGTATTTATCCACCACCTTGTGCGATGCCAGCCCCATCCACCAGGTCACGGCGCCGCCAAGTGTGTTGCCAATCGTGGCCACTGCAATGGCGGGCCAGAACAGCGACGGGTTGAGCTCCACCAGGCCGAATACGGCGGGTTCAGACCCCATCGGCAGCAGGGTGGCCGAAACAAACGACACCACAAAAACGCTGCTAAGACCAAATTTCGGCAGCGCAAGAAGGGTCAGAAGGTGGTCGATCCAGAGTTCCATGGGTGCCGCAGTATAGGTTTTGAAGGCAAGCCGCTGGCCTCACTGTTTTTTCATTTGCTGAAATTTTGGGCAGCTAGAATCCTTTGACCCCAAACACTGTGTTGTTTATTTTTTCCTCGGAATTTTCATTGGCTTTGAGCGCTTTCGGATGAACATCGGCCCTTGCATTTTGCCCGGCAGCCTTTTCGTTGCCCCCATGGCGGGCGTGACCGACCGGCCGTTTCGCCAGTTGTGCAAGCGCCTCGGCGCGGGCTACGCCGTGAGCGAAATGGTGACCAGCCGGCCTGACTTGATGCGTTCACGCAAGACCTCTCAGCGCGCAAACCACGAGGGCGAACCTGGCCCCATCGCCGTGCAGATTGCCGGCACCGAGCCGAGCATGATGGTTGCCGCGGCGCGCCACAACATTGACCTGGGCGCCCAGATCATCGACATCAACATGGGTTGTCCGGCCAAAAAGGTGTGCAACAAATGGGCTGGCTCGGCCCTGATGCAGGACGAATCTCTGGCGCTCAAAATCATCACCGCCGTGGTGCAGGCCTGCGCGCCGCTGGGTGTGCCGGTGACACTCAAGTTGCGCACCGGCTGGTGCCAGGCTTCCAGAAATGCGCTGCCTTTGGCTCGTGCCGCCGAGTTGGCCGGCGTGCAGATGATCACTGTGCATGGACGCACCCGCGAGCAGGGTTACCGGGGC
The DNA here is from genome assembly GCA_037443905.1 of Burkholderiales bacterium. Taxonomy (GTDB): domain Bacteria; phylum Pseudomonadota; class Gammaproteobacteria; order Burkholderiales; family Burkholderiaceae_C; genus Rhodoferax. Next base: position 1,268 of record JBBINL010000192.1, read on the forward strand.
CAGGCCGAGTACGACACCATTGCAGCGGTTAAGGCGGCGGTGCGCATTCCGGTGGTTGCCAATGGTGACATCGACAGCCCTGAGAAAGCCCGCGCCGTGCTGGCGGCCACTGGCGCCGACGCGTTGATGATTGGCCGGGCGGCGCAGGGGCGGCCCTGGATTTTTCGGGAAATCGCACATTTTCTGGACACCGGCGAGCATCTGGCGCCCCCGCTGGTGGCCGAGGTCAAACACCTGCTGCTGGACCATCTGCAAGACCATTACAACTTGTATGGCGAAAGGCAGGGTGTGCTCAGCGCGCGCAAGCACATCGGCTGGTATGTGCGCGCGCTGCCGGGTGGCGAGGTGTTTCGCGCCCATATGAACACACTGACCGACTGCCTGGCGCAGTGGACGGCGGTAGCCGATTTTTTTGACGAACTCAATGCGCGTACCGACCGCCTGCCCAGACCCATGGGGCAGCAACACGCGATCAGGACCGGACTGAATAACAACATGGAGACCCTTCAATGAAAACCTTGCACATTGCAGACTGTGTGCGCAGCAATCTGGAAAATTACCTGAAAGATCTGGGCCACAGCGAGCCCAATGGCATGTACGACATGCTGCTGGCGGTGGTGGAAAAGCCGCTGCTCGAAGTGGTGATGCAACGCGCTGACCACAACCAGTCCAAAGCCGCTCAATACCTGGGGCTCAATCGCAATACGCTGCGCAAGAAATTGCTGGCGCACAAGCTCATCGATCACACCTGAGTGGCGGTCAGTGGCAGTTCGTGCTCCCCTGAATTCATCAACCTTTTCTACTCACTTTTATCCCCATGAACGCATTGATTTCTGTCTCTGACAAAACCGGCATCGTCGAATTCGCGCAGGCGCTGCACGCGCTGGGCG
>JBBINL010000193.1:0-2151 GCA_037443905.1 Burkholderiales bacterium
TCAACGCCGCATTGTTCCCAAATCAGGAAAGCCAGATGTGCATGATATGCGTTAACAGGCCCCTGGCTGCGTATCAATCCTCAGGCCAGATCCCGCAGCGGGTGGCTGTGCGCCGGCCACGGGCTGGTGAAAAACGGCTGCACCATGGCAGCAGTGACGTCTTCAATGCGCGCAGGATGCCAGTCGGGCGCGCTGTCCTTGTCGATGACCAGCGCGCGAATGCCTTCCGCGACCTCGGTCTGACGCCCCCTGCGAGCCAGGTGTGCAGGAAAAAAACAATGCCGCATCATGTCACGCGTCAGGCGCAAGTCCTGCGCCAGCGTGAGATGGCGCGCGCGGCGGATGTGTTCCAGAGTCACATGCAGCATCAGCGGCGAGCGCTGGCGTAGTTGCATGGCCGTGCGCTGTGCCCAGTCGCTGGCATCGGCTTGCAGGGCATGCACGATGTCGCTCACCGTTTCCAGCGAAAAACAGGCGTCAATCCGGCTGCTGTCCAGAGTGCCTATGGTGTCATCGACGGCCGAAAATTCGGCCATCCATGCCGCCAGCTGCCCCGCCTGCTGCGGCGCGAGGTCTGCCAGCGCGTCCCAGGCCTGGTGCAAGCGGGCGTCGTCAAGGCAATGATCGGCCAAGCCTAGCGCCATTGCCTCCTTGGCATTCAGAGTGGTGCCCGTCAGAGCCAGCCATTCACCCGCAAAATCGGGGCAACGGCTCAAAAAGTAACCGCCACCGACATCCGGAAACAGGCCGATGGCGGTTTCGGGCATGGCCAGTTTGCTGCGTGCTGTCAACAGACGATGCGAGGCACCCTGGCTCAGGCCCATGCCGCCGCCCATGACCACGCCATCCATGAAAGCGATGAAGGGTTTGGGGTAGTTGTGAATCAGATGGTTGAGGCGGTATTCCTCGTTAAAAAAATCTTCCGGGCCTGGGTCGCCTGACAACAGGGCATGGTAGAAAAAGCGTATGTCGCCACCGGCACAAAAGGCGCCGAATGGCCCGGCTTTGTCGCTGCCCCGGATCGCGACTGCCTTGATGCCAGCATCCTCGCGCCAGGCCAGCAGGCAAATGGTCAGGGCCCGGATCATCGGCAGGCTCAAGGCGTTGAGCGCCTGCGGCCGGTTCAGGGTGATCAGCCCGAATTGGCCGCGCACCTCGCACAATACATGGTTCATGCAGCGACTTCCCTGCCCCGCCAGGCCAGGGCTTCGTTGGTCACCAGGGCACCGATCACCAGCGTGCCACCAAGCAGCACATCCTGCGTGGGCACCTCACCGGCGCCCAGCCAGACCAGCAAAATGCCAAAAATGATCTCGAGCAAGCCCAGCAGCGCCACTTCGGGCGCCTTGAGCACCCGCGCGCAGATCACCACCAGCACACAGGGAATCGCCAGCTGGCCCAGCCCCAGGCCAAACAGCAGCGCCACATCGTGGGCCGAAGCCTGAAACGGCCATGCCAGCGGCAGCGTGACCAGCGCCGATAGTGCTGCGCCCACCAGCACGGCAGGAATCATGTCGATGTTCTTGCCCTGCGCATGGGCATGTTGCGTGATGGTCCAGTTGGCGGCGCCCGCAATCGGCACACAGAGCGATACCAGGGTACCGGCCAGGCTGATGCCCTGGCTCAACTGGCTGGAATACATGTAGGCAATGCCGCCGCCTGCCACCAAAATCGCCAGCCAGGTGCGCAGCGCGATGCGGTGACCAATAAAAATGCGTGCAAGCAGTGCCGTCAGCAATGGCGACAAGGCCATGGTCACCAGTACGTTGGCCACCGTGGTGAGCATGATGGCCACCATGAAAAAAGTCATCATGCCGCACCAGCACAGGCCGGAAAGCCACAAGGCCGCGCCAGCGTGGCGCATGCGGCCGAACACCTCGCGCCCCTTGAACAAGGGCAGGATCACCAGCAGGCACAGCATGGTGAAGAAGCTGCGCCAGAAAGTGACTTCAAAGCTGCGCGCCTGCTCCAGATGGCGCGAAACCACACCCGCGGTGGACCACATCAGGGTCACCGCCACCATCAGCCACACTGCCCGGTTGTGCGAGAGCTTCAATTTAGCTGTTGCGACTGGCTTTCTTGCGCTCGTGCTCTGTCAAGAAACGCTTGCGCAGGCGGATCGATTTGGGCGTGATCTCGACCAGTTCGTCG